>NZ_AP023258.1 GCF_016756595.1 Mesorhizobium sp. L-2-11
ACACAACAAGCAAGTATACTAGCGCCCATCGGTGGCACCGCCGTCATGCACAATTCATATTCAGCCATTCTGGCCGGACATGGTGATGGTCCCCAGGGACTGGCGGTCAGCTTTTGGAGCATAGGACGACGGTATGATCGCTTCGCCCGTCCGAGCGCGGCATTGCGGCCGATCACACGACCATCCATTGCTGGACCGTTCCCCCTGGCGGCGGACGGGACCTTGCCCAGCATTGCCGCCGCAATGACGGACATGGAGCAGCCTGACGCATTCCAGCGCGTCGCCGGGCGGGCGGGGTTCCGGACGGTCGACCTATTGGATTTGCTCGCGCTGCTGGATCGGGTCTCTGCGCCGATTACCGCAAACGTACGACTATCCGGCGGGGCAACCCGCACCTTGACGCTGGAGCGGCCTGTTCCGATCCCCCAGATCCGCAAGTTCAAGCCTGAGCTCGTCGCCGAGGTCGACCGTCATTGCGATCGCGAGATCGCCGATATCTTCAATGAAGGTGGCCTGCAAACCTGGGAAGGCAAGCCGTTCAATCCCAAGAAGATCGCCTTCATCCGGGCATAGCAACCGCCATCCTTCATCGCTCGCTTCATCATTTTACAGTGATCACCATCCGCGGTGACAGCTACCGGCTTCGCTCGAGATAAAGGGAACCGCAAGATAATATGGTGGGTCAAATCTCCAGTTTGCCAAGGAGCCAAATCATCACTTCGCTTGATAAACGTAAACGGCGGTACAACATCCCTAAGATATAACCATATAGAATATGCATGACGGGAGGCGTGCCCCTCGCCGATATACCGTGGAAGCTTCCTTGCCTTCCCACCCGGAGAGACCGAATGGACAACACAGGACTGCCGTTGCGCCACGGCGCTGCCGAAGAGGGTCATCTTGCCCCGGAACTACGATGGATCGAGAACTTGACCGGGGCACCAACATTTACAGGCATGCCGTCCCAATCGGCGCTGGACCCCCATGCTAGTTCATTTTCGGGGCGAACGCGGCCGTACTCGCTTGCTTCCCAACCTCCTATCGAGGAGATTGATGAGTCTTCATTCCGCAGCAAAGTGAAAGGCTTTTTTAGCAGTGAAATCAATTACATCGCCGAAAATCCACAAGAGTATTCGCCTTTTGTGTCCATAAAAGCTGCGCGCACGGCAACACTAGCCGGTTGCTACGGTAACACGCGCGATGATACCGTCAGGGCGCGCTATTTTAGTTATGAGTTGGGCGAAACGTGCGCTGGGCTGTTAAGAACATGCGCTGGGCTGTTAAGAACAGAAGGCGGATTTAGCATCAAAAAGGAACCGTGGCGGCATCAATTTCCCGGGCGAGAACACATTACATCCATTGTAGACCTTCGTGTTACGCATCCTCTGGTCGAGAACGCGGGCGATATTCTGCTCGAACATCAACTTCGACTCGACGGCGAACGGCCGCTGATCATGTCACGTCCCGCTTTGCCAGAGATGGAGGACCGTCTGGAGCAGATGGGTTTTGTTGACGTGGGTGAAAATCGGTGGGTCCTTGACCCGACGCAGCATCCTGACCTGTGGATGAAGAATAACGACGGTGAATGGCAGCGAGCAAACAAACCGGGGCTATATCTCTCCAAGTCTGTGAGCGACGATAGCGATAGTGAAGGAAGTGG
Organism: Mesorhizobium sp. L-2-11; assembly: GCF_016756595.1. Taxonomy (NCBI): domain Bacteria; kingdom Pseudomonadati; phylum Pseudomonadota; class Alphaproteobacteria; order Hyphomicrobiales; family Phyllobacteriaceae; genus Mesorhizobium; species Mesorhizobium sp. L-2-11. Next base: position 1,661 of record NZ_AP023258.1, read on the forward strand.
TGATGAGTATTCGAGCGAAGCATATATCGAGGATGAATCGTCTGATGATGACCCGACTTGGTACTTGGAACGCTATCTGAATAGGCTGGCAATCAAATGAGGCACCTGGCTGGGTTCTGTTGCAAATTTTTGTTGAACTGAAGCAAGAAGAGATGGCGGGCGGTGCTTATGCGGCGGCGAGGATATCGAACTGCTCGGCCAATGACGGATTTGGGTTGAAGGCGAACCTCGCCTGTCGTTTGCGCATCATGTGAAGCATTTCGATGCCGTCGAGGATGATGCTTGCGGCTGCGGGAGATTTGAAGCCGAGCATCGGCCGAACACGGCGCTTGATCCGCCGATGGTCCTGCTCGATCCGGTTGTTCAAGTATTGGCTTTGGCGGATTCGGATCGGCTTCGGTCGGCGCCTGCAGCGATCCTGCAATCGATGTGTCGTATCGCAGGAAACGATCGCCTCCTGGTTGGTCTGGCTACCATCGATGACGACACGATCGGGACGCCCATGGCGCTCCAGCGCTTTCCTGAAGAAACGCTTGGCCGCCGGCAAATCCCGATGTTCGCTGAAATAGAATTCGACCGTGTCGCCGACGCTGTCGATAGCGCGGTAGAGATACATCCACTGCCCTCGGACCTTGATGTAGGTTTCATCAACATGCCATTTGCCGGTCGCTGCGCGCTTGCGCCGGTTGAAGCGCTCCAGCAGCAAGGGCGAGAAGTGAACAACCCAGCGATGGATCGTCGAATGATCGACGCTAATGCCACGCTCGGCCATCATCTCCTTCAAATCGCGCAGGCTCAGTCCATATGCCAGATACCAGCGAACGCACACCAGGATGACCGATCGGTCGAAATGCCGGCCTCTGAACATCACAAACCTCCTAAAAAAATGTCGGAGGTCACTTGCCAGACAACCCGTAACGAAAAAGTTTGCAACAGAACCCTTCCGCCTCACCCCCCGATAAGCGAGCGAGCGGTACACCTAGGAGGAGGTCTCACTACGATGAGCCGCCGGGGGCATTCGGCGTTCGATTTCTTGAATAGCTTGCTATGTGCCGCGGGCTTCCCTCATCCGCGCCGACGTGCCCGTTATAACAGCCTCCGACATATGCGAAAGGCTGCCGGAGCCGAGTGCAAGCAAACGATCCCGGCGGTTATGCGACTTCATGCGTCGTATGATTTCCCAGTGCTTTGGCTGCGGTCAAGGGCAGGTCTTTGGCGCTGATTCTTTCCACCATTGTGACCAATGTCATCAGGTGATCGCTCAGGAACGTGTCGAACTTAGCCAATGCCGGTTGCGCCAGTCGTGCAGCCAGGTCTTCTCCGTCTGGCGGCGGCGAACCGGCTATATCCTGCAGAGTTTCCATGGCTTTCCCGGCCTCGCATTCCTGAAGTTCAATGGCATGCCCGAAATGCGATGCTTTGAACTCGCGGGCCAGCAACGCCAGGCTAAGGGTCTGCAGCTTCATGGTTCCGACCCAGGGGAAAATCAGGACCCCCTCCCCATGCGCAATGATGGAACGGCGATCCAATTGCAGGTCCAGGAACGAACTGCGCGCCTCATCCAGCAGGCGGTTGGCGGCAGGATCGAGATAGGGGTAGGTCTCATCGGATGCGAGAATCGCGGGCATTGTTGCCACCACGTGATCGTGGATGGCCGCTCCTTTGCCGTTGAAATGCGGTGGCTTTCCCGCCCGTGTCGGCTTGACCATGATAACCCGAGCGCGATCGTCTATTTCGATGACTTGCCAGCGGCGCCCGGCAAAAATGATCGTTTCGCCACGTGCAAGCGGAGAGCTCAGCGGATAGGTGCCGAGCGTCCGTGCATCGTTGATGATCCGGTATTCTCGTTCGGTAGCGAAAACAGCATAGAATTCGTACGATTCCGTGATCTTTTCTCCGGTCTCTCCGATCATGAGCAAGCCTTCCGGCGACTGCTCAAGCAGCTGGTGTTCAGGCGTGGCCATGCACCGAAGCAATTCGGCAAACAGCGTCCTGTCCACGGCTCGGAAGGGGCCGCGCTCGCACAACAGTTTCCAGGCGACTATCGGGCTTACGCCGCCGGTCTGCACGATCAGTGCCATCACTTGATGGACGAGCGTTGAAAGATGCAGCCCAGCTGGCAATGGCGGCTCACACCATCCTGCCCGCAAGCACTCGACCATCGCAATCGACTGAACCAGATCCAGGCGAAGCCGGTCGATTGGGTGTCGTCCCTTGCCAATCGGAGGCTCGATGACGAACATGCGCAGCGTTGCGGGCTTTCCGGCCCTGCGGCCGGATCGGCCAAGGCGCTGGCGAAGTGACGCGACCGAAAAGCCCGGCCCGATATGCGCAATGGTCTCCACCTCGCCAATGTCGATTCCGAGTTCCAGGGTGGTGGTCGCGACCGCCGTGGTCGGGCGCGGATCGTCTCGAAGCCGCGCTTCGACCTCCTCGCGCATCGCCCTTGCGAGATTGCCATGATGCGGGAAGAACTCATTTGGAAAGCTCGCTTCGTCGCACATCGAACGCAGCATGTCGGCATAGACCTCGACATTGGCGCGAGAACCGGCAAACAGCAGATTGCTCTGGCCGCGCAGCAGGCGAAACAAGTCGGCCGCAAGCGCTGCCGGGACCGTCGACTGTTCGAAAGGCTCAGCCGCCTTTTTGGGTGGATCGCTGTCGTCAGTGGTGGTCGTGAGATCGCCTGGAGCGGTGCTGTCCAGCAGATAACCCCGGATCTGCAAACGGACCCCGTTCCCCTCGTCCTTGCCTTCCACGATCGTGACGCTGGCACCCATGCCGGGTCGCAGCGCCTCGGCAGCGAGGCTCATGTCGCCAAGTGTTGCCGACAGCCCAATTCGATCGATGCGGTCGCGCGCGGTCGCCACCTCGATCCTGTTCAGGATCGATTGCAACTGCATACCGCGCTCGGTGCCGATGAAGGCATGTAACTCGTCGATGACCACCGCATCGAGGCGCGAAAACATCTGCGCAACCTCCCCGCCCCTGCGGACGAGCAACGCCTCCAGCGATTCCGGAGTGATCAACACGACACCCGAAGGTCGTTTCCGTGCACGGGTTTTGGCATCCGCCGACACATCGCCATGCCATTTGTGCAGGAGGACGCCGCTTCCTTCGCACAGGCTTTCTAGCCGCCGGTGCTGATCGTTGATCAGCGCCTTCAGCGGGCTGACATAGAGGATGGCGAACCCATCGGCGCTTCCTGCGTGCTCGCCATACCGGGTCAACAACGGCAGGAAGGCGGCTTCAGTCTTGCCGGCGGCAGTGCGCGCGGAGATCACGACATCGCCGCCCGCGAGGATGGCCGGGATGGCTTTTTCCTGGACATCCCGTAGCGACGGCCATTTCCGCTGCCATATCCAGCGCCTGACCGGCTCGGAAAGCGTGTCAAATGCGGAGGGTTGCAAGCTCGTCGTCCGCTCCGCCTTCGGCGTCATCGATGGGCCGGTCGCCTGCACCACCCCGATCTTCCGCGACGTCCACTGCGCCGAGCATGTCTTTCCAATCTGTGCCGGGGTTTTGCTGAAGGATCGCGAGCAGATCGACGAAGGCCTTCACCGTGTTGCGCGGGGTCCGAAAATAAGTCTCACCGATCCGGTTGGCGCAATGGTCCATAAAGGCGTGGAGTGCCTCGTCCGGAACCAGCCATTTTTCCTGATCGCCGGCCGCGAAGACGTCGCGCAGCCGCTCCAGGAGATGGTAGAGTTCTTCTGGCGTCAGGTTCGGCAGATTGACCACCGGACCGGAATAGTCGGCAAGGCCATTGCCGGCAAAACTGTTCCCGGCAAGGCGGGACTGCAAGGCTTCGTAGGAGTAAAGGCCGCGCCGCGTGTCGAGCAGGAATTCCGGTGTGCCGCCCAAAATGAAACCGATACCCTGCGTCGTGCCCTGCAGGACATCGTTGAAGATGCGCAGGATCTGCTCGTAATTCTGTTTGCGGGCCTGTGCGCTCTGCAGCTTGTAGAGATTGACGAGTTCGTCGAGGCAGACCAACAGGCCGCCAAAACCAGCGAGCCTTGTGAAACGGGCGAGCAGTCTCAGGCCATCGTAGAAGGACGCGTCGTCGATGATGGCACGGACACCCAGATCGCCTCGCGCCTCTGTCTTTGTCGTGTATTCGCCGCGCAACCAACGCAGCGCGGCGTCCTGCAAATTGCTGTTTCCTTCCTCGTAGCCCCGCGCATAGGCAACGATGACGGTTGCGAAATCATAGCCACCGACCATCTCGCGAAGATCGCCAAGGCCTTCCTTGATGGCGATTTCAATAGTCGTCCCGCTTGAGGAAGCGCGTTCGGATGCTTTTTGTATGTAGCTCTCCAGAATGTTTCTGAGCGCGCCTCCGTCTGGAGCGGTACGGGTCGCAAGACTGGTGGCGAGCTCGGCATAGAGCGTACGCGCCTGCCCGCCGGTGGCGTGGATGCGGCGATCTGGAGAAAGGTCGGCCTGGCAGACGGCAAGCTTGCGCTGAAGTGCGATCTGCCTGATGAGAAACAGGAAGAAGGTCTTGCCGGCACCATAGGCGCCGATGACGAGACGGATACTCGACCCGCCGTTGCCGATTCGCTCGATGTCCTGGATCAGCGCTTCGATCTCGCGCTGGCGACCCACCTGAATATGCTGGAGACCGATGCGCGGCACGACACCGGCACGCAAGGCGCTGATAATGGTGTCTCGATCTCTTGGTTTGATAGGTGGGGTTTTTGTCGTCATGCTGACATTCCTTCGACAGAGACGGTGAGCGACGGAGACTGGGGAGTAGCCTCGGAAAACAGGCTGGCGTTGACGATGACAGGGTTGTCGCCGTCGAGGACCAGTTCGTCGAAGCGGTCGAGGGACCAATCGTTTAGTGCTTGCTTCGCCGCGCCCGGCATCAGATCGGCACCGCGCACCAAACGCTCAAAATCCGAAGCCGTCCAGGTTTCCTGCTCGATCAGTTGCGACAGTAGCCACGCATAGCGTCGCTCCAGCCCGTCGAAGCGCGCATCCCCTTTGGACGTCTCGATTTCCTCGGTCGCGGGCTGAAGCTCGATCGGCGGCTCTGCTTCGTCCACGAAAATATCGGCAAGGACACTGGACGTGGTCCGGGTTTCACGTCGGATCGCTTCGAGACGCGAGATGTCGACGCGCGGCGCAGGCGCTCTAGGAGACGCCGGCGACACCGGAATACCCGGCGGGCGGATCCCTGCGGGGATAATCAGGGGAAGATCGTCATTTCCGTCGCGCGGCCTGTTCTGCGGCGCAACACTCCCCTGCAGTCGCAAATAAAGGGAGTTTTGGTCCAGATCCATCAGCCTGAACAACTTCTCGAGCTGCGACACTTCTCGTGTGTGAAGGGTTCCATCTGCCGCGGCGATTGCCACCAATTCATCGGCAAGGTCTTCGCGGCGGTCCTTGGGCACGTCTCCTATGCGTTTGGTCCAAGCCACCACGCGGCTGGCATCGGCTGCGCAGACCTTGAGTTCGGCTTTGAGGCGTACACGTTCGTCCCTCGAAAGACAGGGCGTCTCGTCAATCTTGCCGGAGAGCCTGCGTTCCTCCAGAGGATGGAGGAGACCGTCGGCGAAAGCGATCACCATGCCGAGCATGATTGACAATTGCATGGGGCGGTAGCGGTCGCCGGGCTCGAGATCAGCTTCGGCTTCACGTTCCAGAGCAAAGACCATCGCCGGCTCGTTTGGTTTTGCCGACTTCAGGGAAAAGGAAGGATCGGCGGTATGGCCATAGCCAAGGGCGGCCAGAATTCCGGAAAGTTCTTTCTGTTTCGCTCGCGCGGCAATTTTGTCGGGATCCATCCCAGCCAATTCAGCCAGTTTCTGAATGGATATTAGGGCGTCATTACTCGCCAGTTCCTGGAGCCGCCTCAACGGGCTGCCAGCGAGTGTTTCACAATTCTTCACGCGCAAACCCAAGGGCAGCTGAGCCACAGCCGCAAGGCTAGGCTTCAGTCCCTCCGAACGGCCGAGCATGCGGCTGTAGTTGTCGAGCCGATCCGTGCAGTCGTCGAAGATGCGGCGAGCACCGCCTATCGGTTCGCTGCGGTTTGTGATGTCCGGCAGGTCACCGCCAAAGGGGCGGATTGCAAGATCGAACGTCCCGCTGCAGGCACGGTAGTTGACCTTCAGTTTTCGCACTCCGGCGGGCGCAACGCGCACGCCATTTGGATATTGCTTCTCCACCGCTTCGGCGAACAGCTCTCGCAAGAGAGTCTGTGCCCGTCGCGCCGGCGTTCGCACCCTCGTTTCGGGGTCGGCAAGGACGTAGGCCAACAAAAGGTCCGGCTCGATCGCGTCTCCGCTGCGCACCCGCATCCCAAGGGCGACCTTCAGCATTATCGGGATCTCGTAGCTATTTTCCTCGACCTCCAGATCAAACTTTTCCGGCAACTGAGCCGATTTTAGCTGGTAAGCGGAAAGCAACTCACCAGCATAACGCTTGAACGAACCATTCCCTCCATACACCTGCAATAGCCGGCCAACCTCGGCAATGACACCATCGGCGTCGGGTGGGCTTTCCTCCAACATGAGGCGGCGTTCGAGACCATAGAAATAGAGGAACACGTATCCGCCGATATGTTCTCCAGAACATATCGGCGGTTGGACTAACCCGCTCCGCGATTGCGGAGCGGCAAGGAGGGTGTGTGCCGCCGGCGTAGTGTTGATCGCGTCGCGTCTGTCGCGCTGGTCATGTGTCCACAACAAGCTCCGACTGCGTCAGCATGGAGTGGCTGCTTGCAGCCCATTCCATCGGACAAAGGAGCTTGTCATGACTCACCTTCGCCAGCGCATGAGCGAGGACATGCAGGTGCGCAACTTCGCGCTCAACACCCAGCTGTCGTATCTGCAACAGGTCTCGCTGTTTGCCCGCCACTTCGGCAAGTCGCCGGACTTGCTCGGGCGAGAGGATATTCGGACCTATCAGGTCTATCTGGCCAATGAGAAGAAGCTGTCGCCCGGCTCGATTCACACCGCCATTGCGGCGCTGCGCTTTCTCTACAATGTGACGCTCGAGCGGGACTGGGCGCCTGAAGAGGTCCTCCCGCTTCCCAAGAAGCCGCAGAGGCTGCCGATCGTCCTCAGTCCCGAAGAAGTTGGGGTCGGTTCCGGCTGAGTGTGAAATGACACCCTAAGCGGCAAGGACACGCTTGCCATAGTCGCGAAGGTGGCCGGTAGGATCGACGTATCGATACAATGTCACCGGTTTGATCCCGAGTTCCTGGCAAAGTTCGGAGACGGCGGTGTCGCGATTTGCCATCGCGGCTTGCGCTAGCCGAACTTGGGCCTTGGTAAGGGCGAATTTTCTCCCGCCCTTTCGGCCTCTGGCGCGTGCGGCCTGCAGGCCGGCGATCGTTCGTTCGCGAATAAGTTCGCTTTCAAACTCGGCCAGGGCGGCGAAGATGCCGAAAGAAAGCCGCCCGGCTGGCGTTGTCGTGTCGATTTGCGCCCCTTGACCGGTCAAGACCTTCAGGCCGACACCGCGATCGGTGAGCTCGGTTACGGTTTTGACCAGATGATGCAGGCTGCGGCCCAGCCGATCGAGCTTCCAGATGACAAGCACGTCACCACTACGGAGTGCTTTGAGACAGGCCTCCAAACCGGGACGGTCATCTCTCGTGCCTGATGCACGGTCAGAATAGATGTGCTGTTCTGTAATGCCGGCACTGAGGAGCGCATCGCGCTGGAGGTCGAGCGACTGGCTTCCATCGGCTTTGGAGACGCGGGCGTATCCGATCAGCATGTTTCACAAACGAGTGTTTGAGGCATTGACGCGCAACCAGGTGCGATAACCATTGTGAATATACCTTATTCCATTTCACAAACAAGAATTCTCAATCCTTTCCTCGGGATAAAAAAGAAACATGGCTCATCGTTCCGTTCTGACTGATCGCCAACGCGCTACCCTCTTCGACCTGCCGACCGACGAAGTCTCACTTTTGCGGCACTACACTTTGGCCGACGACGATCTGGTCCATATTCGGGAACGGCGGCGTCCCGAGAACAGACTGGGATTTGCGCTTCAGCTTTGCGCGCTGAGATATCCCGGGCGGACGCTTTATCAGGGCGAGGTCATTCCTGACCAGGTTCTTGCGTTCATCGCCGCGCAGATCGGCGTGGCCGGCGACGCGCTGCTCAACTATGCCGTTCGCCGGCAAACGCGCCAGCAGCATATGGAGGCCTTGCGCGCTATCTACGGCTACAAGAATTTCGCAGGCCGCGGCGCACGGGAACTGAAAGAGTCGCTTGACGCGCAGGCCGAAGATTCCCGCTCCAATGAAGATCTCGCACGGCGATTTGTCGATGGATGCCGCCAAACTCAAACCATCTTGCCGGCGATTTCGATGATTGAGCGACTCTGCGCCGACGCCCTTGTGGCAGCCGAACGCCGGATCGAGATGCGGATTACCGATCGCCTCGATCAGCCGATCCGCGATCGGCTCGATATGCTGCTGACAGAAATGACGGAGGGCAATGTCAGCCGCTTCGTCTGGCTGCGCAGAACCGAACCGGGTGACAACTCTGCCTTGGCGAACCGTCTGCTCGACCGCCTTGAATTTCTGGCAGGGCTAGGATTGAAGCCACAGGTTCTCGATGATGTTCCGCCACATCGGATCGCCCGTCTGCGACGGCAGGGCGAGAGATATTTCGCCGATGGCTTGCGCGATATCGGAACGGAGCGGCGCCTGGCTATTCTTGCCGTTTGCGTAGTGGAGTGGGCCGCGGCGATTGGCGATGCTGTTGTGGAGACGCATGACCGGATCGTCGGCAAGACCTGGCGAGAGGCCAAACGGCTTTGCGATGGACGCGTTGCTGATGCCAAAACGGCCGTAACCGACACCTTGCGCGCCTTCTCCGGTCTCGGCACGGCAATGCTCGAAGCACGAAACGACGGCATTTCGCTTGAAACGGCGATTGCCACATCGCCAGGCTGGCCGGAGCTGGAGAAACTGGTCGCTACGGCATCTCAATTGACCGACACCCTTGCCGCCGATCCACTGGCTCATGTCATCCAGGGCTTTCATCGCTTCCGCCGCTATGCGCCGCGCATGCTGCGCTGCCTGGAAATACAGGCGGCAAGCGTGGCCGAACCGCTCATGCGAGCAATCGCCCTGATCCGGGAAAAGCGCGAAACACCGTCGCAACCGACAACTTTTCTGCGTCCCACATCAAAATGGAACCGCCATCTCAAGGCGCAGGATGACGGCGACCATCGCTTGTGGGAAGTAGCGGTCCTCTTCCATTTACGCGACGCGTTCCGGTCCGGCGACGTATGGCTCGCCCATTCCCGCCGCTATGCCGATCTCAAACAAGCGCTGGTGCCGATGTCGGCTGCTCTGGCCACAACAAGGCTGGCGGTCCCGTTCGAACCCGGCTCATGGCTTGCCGATCGCAAGGCCAGAATGGCGGATGGACTGAAGCGGCTGGCCAGAGCCGCCCGGAGCGGCACCATTCCGCTCGGCAGCATCGAAGACGGTACCTTGCATCTTGAACGGCTGACTGCGGCAACACCGCAGGACGCCGACGAACTGATCCTCGATCTTTACCGGCGCATGCCGGAAGTGCGGATCACCGACATTCTTCTGGATGTCGATGCGGCAACCGGATTTACGGAAGCCTTCACCCATCTACGAACCGGTGCTCCCTGCCAGGACAAGATCGGCCTTCTGAACGTACTGCTGGCCGAAGGGCTCAATCTGGGCTTAAGAAAGATGGCGGAAGCGTCCAATACCCACGACTACTGGCAATTGTCTCGCCTTTCGCGCTGGCATGTCGAAAGCGACGCCATCGACCAGGCGCTCGCCATGGTGGTCGCGGCTCAAGGCCGTCTGCCGATGGCCCAATTCTGGGGAATGGGAGCGACCGCTTCCAGTGACGGCCAGTTCTTCCCGACCGCGCGACAGGGCGAGGCGATGAATCTCATCAACGCCAAATATGGCAACGAACCAGGTGTAAAGGCATATACACACCTGTCCGATCAGTTCGCCCCTTTCGCGACCCAGCTCATTCCGGCGACCGTCAGCGAGGCGCCTTATATTCTTGACGGTCTCCTCATGAATGAAGCCGGCCAGCGTGTCCGTGAACAATACGCCGATACCGGCGGCTTCACCGACCATGTCTTCGCCACCGCCTCGATCCTGGGTTACCGGTTCATTCCGCATATCCGGGATTTGCCGTCGAAGCGTCTTTACGTGTTCAATCCTGCCGGCACACCTAGCGAGTTGCGCGGCCTCGTCGGCGGCAAGATCAGAGAGGACCTCATCGTCTCGAACTGGTCCGACATTTTGCGTAGTGCTGCGACCATGGTCGCCGGCATCATGGCGCCCAGTCAGCTGCTGCGCAAATTCGCTTCCTATCCGCGCCAACACGATCTTGCGCTCGCCCTTCGCGAGGTCGGCCGCATTGAGCGCACGCTGTTCATCATTGAATGGATCCTCGATGTCGACATGCAGCGTCGTGCGCGCATCGGTCTCAATAAAGGCGAGGCACATCACGCGCTCAAGAACGCCCTGCGGATAGGCCGGCAAGGCGAGATTCGTGACCGGACCACGGAAGGCCAGCACTATCGCATAGCGGGTCTCAATCTGCTTGCCGCCATCATCATCTACTGGAACACGGTTCATCTCGGGCGAGCCGTCCTGCAGCGCAGAAATACGGGGCTCGACGTGCCGCCGGAACTGCTTGCCCATATCTCGCCGCTCGGCTGGGCGCATATCCTGCTCACCGGCGAGTACCGATGGCCCAAGCCCACCAAGCGAGTTGAGGCCATCCTTCGCGCTGCTCCATGACAAAAACGGCCCGGCGCGAAAATCAATGTGGCGGAGTATCTTCGCCCACCGCGCGACCGAGAGTCGCGCCCTCTATCGTTTTTTGTGCGCAACTGGAGATTGCCCACTATCTTTGGGCCCGGGCGCGATTATGATGGCAGTCGATGCGGTTACGAGGGGCCTATGCATCGCACCGTCGCAAAGCTCGGCTTGACGCTGTTTCTCGTCGTAGCGACGTGGCCGGCTATTGCCGGCGAGGCGCAATCGCCAGTCACCTTCGTGCGCTCGATCCTCAATGCCCCCGCCAGCGAGATGAGCTTCGCCCGCACCAAAATCGCGGTCGACAGGTTCGCCGATCCGTCGATTAATGAAGCGGCCACGATTGCTGAACTCGACGGCATGGTGGCGATTGTCGGCAAGATGCTGTCCACCTTGCCGCCGGCCGAGGCGGCAACCGACATGGAAAAGATGAAGGCTCTGAGGGCGTTCATCTATGAGCCGGGACACTGGAACGATCAGAAACCGTTCCAGTACGATCTGGCCGATCCTTTCGGCCAGCAGTTCGGCGCGCAGATGCTGACGCGCTACCTTGCCACGAAAAAGGGCAATTGCGTTTCTATGCCGATGCTGTTCCTCGCCCTTGGCGAAAAGCTCGGCCTCGATCTCGCCCTCTCGACAGCGCCGCTCCATGTGTTCGTAAAGTTCACCGACCGAGCGACAGGCAAGACATGGAATCTTGAAACGACAAGCGGGGCCGGCTTCGCCCGCGACGAACACTATCGCAAGATTGCGCCAATGACAGACCAGGCGGTTGCCAATGGCGTCTATCTCAAGACACTGAATCGCCACGAAACACTTGCGCTGATCGCGACCGGCGCTCTCGATGCTCTGCTGGCGGCAGGCCGCTATGACGAAGCCATCGCCGTTGCCGATGTGCTGATCGAAGCCAATCCGGCCGATGCCTACTCGCTGACCAAGAAAGGCACGGCCTACTATCGGCTGCTCGAACGCGACTTCATTCGCAAATATCCGGCCGAGAAAGACATTCCGCCGGCAGAAATGCCGCGCGCCATTGAGCTTTCACGTGCCAATCAGGACGCCTTCGCCAAGGCAGAAGCGCTTGGCTGGCGCGAGCCGAAACTGAACTGAATACCGAATACCATTTGAAGAGGCAGGGGACTGAAAATGGGAGTTGGAAGGATCGTTCAACGCTTGCTGGCGGTCATGCTGGCGATCTCGATGACGGTCGCCGGCACGGCCGGCGGTTACGCCGCTTCGGCATTCAGACCACACTTGTTGCCACTTTCCAGCGGGGCTCAGGCTACTCCGGTGCGTTTCATATCTCCCGACACGATGGACCCGACAATGCCGGGGGTCGGAACAAACAGATACGCCTACGCCGAAAATGATCCTGTCAATAAAAGCGATCCAAATGGTCATATTTGAGGGTGGGTCGCCGGTGCGATAGTAGGCTACTTCGCTTCTACCACCGAAGCCAATACCCCCACCACGCCTGACGATATAGCGCAGACAAGTGAGACGGAAGCGTTGGCAAATATGGCGCTTGGCGCTGCGTCTGCTCCTACCGGCGGCGTCGCTTTGGGTATCGGCCAAGGCATGGCTAGAGCAAGCACCTTAAGGGGCCTAAGCTACGCTCAACGGACATTTAGCGAAACATTCAGCTCGTTCGGCAGAGCACAATATTCAAAATTGGCTGGAACGAAAATAAGTACGATTGATGACCTCGCCTCTGCGATAAAAAGTGGACAAGTAAAACCAAGCCAACTCTCGGTTGAAACCGGGAGAGTTAATGGAAAAGGGTATATTATGAACACCCGCACGGCGACTGCTTTGGAGCGCGCCAATGTACCGCGGTCACAATGGAATATTGTAGATAAGACGAAGGACAAGTACGCAATGGATCGATTGAGAGCTCAGCTTGAAAGAAACAACATACCTCCTGGGCAGACCATTTCTGCGCCAAAGAGCGAGAGTTCAGGTGCATCTGCCGGAAGTGCGAGTGCGTCTAACGGGAATTCGGGTGGCGGACTTCTAGGCGCAATAGGTCGTGCAACCGGTCTCTGGTAAGAGTAGGCAAGTCTCATGAAAGAATTCCTGCAATTGCCTTATGACTCAAGTGGGTATGGGGACTTTGGCGTCTCCTATGTCGGTACCGATGCGAGGGTGCATTTTAGGTATCGGGCCGGCGGAAAGGATCGCATTCCCGAATTGTATTTTGAGTTTTGCATACATATGTCGGTAAATGGCATTCTAAATAGCCAGAAGCAGCTTCCGTACGATGTTGTTCTGGCAGAAAATTATAAAAATGAGGAATATGAAGGATTCTCTAGATTTTTATTTATGCTAAGCGGGAGCGATTTTCAGTTCGAAATTATCGCCAAGAATTGTACTTTTGCAGAATCCACGGAGAAAAGCACGCTTGTCGAATGAAGACACGGCAATCTCGAATCGTCGCCGTCTTCATGACAAGAACATTGCCACAGTGTTGATGAGAACGTAGGTCTGCCTCCTCCAGAATGGACCCTATTATGGCAAGCTCGTCCTTGCCGCTTAGGGTGTCATTTCGCACTCAGCCGGAACCGACCCCAAGTTCAGCGGTTCCTCGGTTGCGTCCTCGACGTCAAACACCACGCCATCCTGACCACGTGCTATGCCGCCGGCTTGCGTATCTCGGAAGCGGTTCAGCTGAAGCCCACGGGCATCGACAGCCAGAGAATGGTCATTCGCGTCGAGCAGGGCAAAGGCCAGAAGGACCGCTACGTGATGCTGTCGCCCAAGCTCCTGGGGATTCTGCGCGATTACTGGAAGATGCGGCGACCGAAGGAATGGCTCTTCCCCGGCGATCGTGCCGACCAGCCGATCACCAGGAGTGCGGTGGGACAAGCCTGCGCGAAAGCGCACGACCTCTCCGGATTGTCTAAACCGGTCACGCCGCACAGTTTGAGACACGCCTTCGCCGTCCATCTGCTGGAGGCCGGTGCCGACGTGCGCACCATTCAACTGCTGCTCGGTCACAGGAGCCTTGCGACCACCGCCCATTACCTGCGGATCGCCACCAACAAGGTGTGCGCCACGTCGAGCCCCTTCGAGCTCTTGCCGCGCCCGGCGCCCACCGTGCCGCCGCCTGCCAAGCCGCAATACTTCTGAACGGTCGCGGCAATGGCCCGCTCGGGGCCGGAAGTGGCGGATATCTTCCGCTACTACGGCGAAGCCTATCGCGCACAGCATGATGCGTCGCTGTCCACCGCCCAGCGCCGCGTCATGACGGCGATCGAACTGTGCCGGACCGCCGCGCTCGGCGGGCACGTCGAAGCATGTGATCAATGCGGCCACCGGCGCATCGCCTTCAACAGCTGCCGCGACCGGCATTGTCCCCGCTGCCAATCTCTGGCCCGCGCGCAATGGCTGGAGGATCGTCGCGCCGAGCTTCTCGACACCCAGTACTTTCACGTCGTCTTCACGCTGCCGGAGCCCATTGCCGCCATTGCCTATCAGAACAAGGCACTCGCCTACGGCCTGCTCTTCCGTGCCACCGCCGAGACGTTGCGGACGATCGCCGCCGACCCCCGACATCTCGGCGCCGAGATCGGTTTCTTCGCCGTGCTGCACACCTGGGGGCAAAATTTGCTGCACCACCCCCACCTGCACTGCGTAGTGCCGGGTGGCGGGTTCTCGCCGGACCGCACGCGATGGATCGCCTGCAAGCCCGGCTTCTTCCTGCCGGTCCGCGTGCTCTCACGCCTGTTCCGACGATTGTTTCTGCAGCACCTGGAGAAAGCCTTCGACGCCGGCCAGTTGAAGTTCTTCTCTGACTTGCAGGCCTTGAGCGAGCGCAATGCCTTCCGGCGCTATTTGGCGCCGCTACGAAAGGCCGAGTGGGTCATCTATGCCAAGCCGCCATTCGCCGGACCCGAACAGGTCCTCGACTACGTCGGCCGCTATACGCACCGCGTCGCCATTTCCAACAACCGCCTCGTCGCCATCGAGGACAGCAAAGTCGCCTTTCGCTGGAAGGACTATCGGCACGGCAGTCGGCAGAAGGTCATGACCGTCGCGGCCGACGAGTTCATTCGCCGCTTCCTGCTACACGTCCTGCCCGAGGGCTTCCATCGCATCCGCTACTACGGCTTCCTCGGCAATCGCTATCGCGAGCAAAAGCTCGCCCAGTGCCGCGACCTGCTCGGCATGCCGGTTCCCGAGCCGGCGGACAGCCGATCCGAAAAGGACTATCGCGACCGCTATGAGGACCTCACCGGGCATTCCCTCAGGCAATGTCCCGCCTGTCGTCAAGGCCAGATGATCATCATCGAAACATTCGACGGCGTCACCGGACGCCCGCAATACCAGGATACGTCATGAAACAGGGGCGTCGCCTTCGTTGTCGTCGCATCGCGCCGGCCGGCTCGGAAGCCAAACTAAGCCGGTCCCGCGAAGGTGCGCGCCGTCACCCCCGGCAGCCTCTGCCGACAGGGCGCGGCGCCGACCTCACATGCCGGAACCGATATCCGTGCCGCTTTTGGCGTATGCCACGCGTTCAATTGCCGCGGCCGCGACCGGATCCGCACCGTCATGCGATACCTGTTCATGGGTGCGGCCCTAATTGAAAACCCATAGCGGCCACCCGTGCCGGCGGCTTAGTCCAACACGTTTTTAGCTCACCGTCGCGATCCACCGCAGCGCGCTCTCGCCACCCGCCTTTCTGCGCGACGCCAAGCTAAAAACGCTCTGCATTATGTTGCGGCCAGCCATATGTGGTCTTGCTGACCTATTCCCTTTGTCATCTGAGTATTTGGGGCCGATTGACGCAACATAAATGGCGAGTTTGGCTGCCGGACCTTTTCTCGTTTGGAGGTTCGCCATGGATCACTTTTCCTTTTCCAACCAAGCCGCTGATGCCCTATTTCTGGAAGTGCCGTTCGCTGACGAGCGGAACCGCTATTTGCACCACTGCGCCGCACACGGAGCTAGGCCTGAAGTTCTTAGGGTCAAACGCAACGAACTCCTGTGGATCGCGCTACATCTCGGTCCAGAAGCCGCGGCCGGAGTCGGCATGGCGGAGTTGTTACCGATCGCGCAGGCTCGGCAGGATCTTCGCGGTGCGGCTACCGCTGCACGGCGGGTCATCGATATCGGGCGCCCCTGGCTGAAGTTCCTCGGCTGGTGGCGTGAACCCACTGTCATATTGTCATACCAGGGGCAACTCGACCGGTACGTCGCCTGGATGCGTGACGAACGCGGTTTGACACCGTCGACGGTGGAGCAATGGGGGAGCATGACCGGCAGATTCTTACTGTGGTGCGAACAGGCGAACCGTCAGCTCAAGGATTTGAGGGCAGAAGACATCGACAACTATATAGCGACCCAAGGAGCCGGGCGCTGGGGTCGTGTCTCGATTGCACATGTCGCCTCCGCCTTGCGCGCATTTCTGCGATACGCGGCAAAAGAGGCGTGGTGCTCAGACCGCTTGGCGAGGTCAATATCGCGGCCTCGGCTTTATCAGCAAGAGTCTCTGCCATATGCCCCGGATTGGTCTGACGTCCAGAAGATGTTGGCCGCCGTCGACACGGACCGGCCCCGCGACATCCGGGACCGCGCGATCTTACTGCTGCTGGCTGTATATGGTATGCGGCGCGGCGAAGTCGCCGCACTGCAGCTCCACCAAATCGACTGGGCGGGGCGAACTCTTCGGCTTTTCCGCTTAAAGCGACGACAAGCCCAGATCTATCCGCTGGTGCCCTCTGCTGCTGAAGCATTGGCGCGCTACGTTGATACGGTGCGGCCGCCGTCGTCGTGCCAAGAAGTCTTTCTCCGTATGCAGGCGCCTCAACGGGCCTTGAAGGCGGCTAGCATTTATAGCGTCGCCAATCGGCGATTTGTCGCGCTTGGCATTCAAGCGGCGCATCGGGGCGCGCATGCGCTGCGGCATGCCTGTGCAGTTCGCTTGCTTGCTGAGGGGCTGACCATCAAAGAGATCGGCGACCATCTTGGACACCGCAGCACCGCGGCAACAAGTGTCTACGCAAAAGTGAACATGACAGCTCTTCGCGAAGTTGGCGCCTTCGATTTGGGAGACGTCCTATGAAGCTGATCGACGTCATCGATGTCTACCTCGCCCGGCAAAGGTCACTGGGCATGCGCTTCGAGTCTGCCGGCCGCTTGCTCCATCACTTCGGGCGAGCAGTCGGCGATCGACAGATCGGCGAAGTAACCCCAGAATCGGTCATTGATTTCCTCAATGGAGACAAGGGGCCGACCGCGACGTGGGCACTCAAACACAGGGTGCTGAGTGGCCTCTTTAGATTCGCAATAAGCCGCGGATATGCCGATCGCTCGCCTCTGCCGACAGTTCTGCCGAACCTGCCGCCGCAGCAGACGCCGTACGTATATTCGACCGAGGAACTGCGCCGACTACTGGAGGCAACGTCGACTTTGCGAACGGGCTACAGCCAGCATGTACCGGCGATGTACCGTACGATGATCCTGCTCCTCTACGGAACAGGCATGCGGATCGGCGAGGCCCTGCGCTTGACCTTGAAGGATGTCGACCTCGTCGAAGACGTCATCACCATCCATTGCACCAAATTCTTCAAGACTCGGCTGGTTCCAATTGGACCGAAGCTGTCTGGAGAACTGGCCGCGCATCTCGAGCGTCGTGGCTTGCTGCCAATGCCGCAGGGAAAGGCGGCGCCGCTATTCGCGTCGCGCGGCATTCGAGGGTGGACTTATCAGAGTGTCGTCACCATGTTCCAACATGTCCGCCGAGCCGCCGGAATCGAACGCCCGATCGGCGAACTGCGCCCTCCACGTATCCATGATCTTCGCCACACAGCGGCCGTGCACCGTGTCGTCGCATGGTATCATTCCGGCGAGGACGTCCAACGATTGCTCCCGCAACTCGCGACCTTCCTTGGTCACATCGACATCCGATCGACCCAACGTTATCTGCAAATGACGCCTGAACTCCTGGAGGCGGCCAGCCAACGCTTCGCCCAGTATGCGATGGAGGGCAGCCATGAAGAATGAGATGCTCCTGGGACCATGGGTGCGGCGGTTCCTCCTTGAACATCTGGTGGCTGAACGCAATCTGTCCCGAAACACTCAGGCCAGCTACCGCGACACCTTGATGCTCTTGCTTCCGTTTGCCAGCAATCACGCGGCGCGTCCCATTGATCGAATGTCGGTCGAGGATCTGACACCGTCAATCATCCGTCAGTTCCTTGATCACCTGGAACGCGATCGAAAGTGCAGCGGGGTCACTCGAAACCAGAGGCTGGCAACCATACGCTCATTAGCAAGGTTCATTGGCATGCACTCACCGGTCCACATCGCGTGGTCCGGCGAAGTACGAGCGATGCCGTTCAAGAAGACCGCCAAGGCCATGATAGGATATCTCGAGAAGCCAGAGATGGACGCCCTCTTGGCACAGCCGGACCGTCGTACGCCTCTTGGCAATCGCGATTACGCTTTGCTTCTGTTCTTGTACAATAGCGGTGCCCGTGCCGATGAAGCGGCGCAGTTGATCGTCGACAATTTGCAGCTGGGCCGGCAATCGTCGGTGCGACTGCACGGCAAGGGAAACAAGTTCCGATCATGTCCGTTATGGCCAGCCACTGCAACGACCCTATCGAAGCTCGTCGAGGGACGTGGCAAGCGGGATCCGGTCTTCCTGAATCGGATCAACTCGCCATTGACGCGGTTCGGGATCCACAGACTCGTGACCCACTATGCCGAGCTGGCGAGCAAAATAGTGCCGTCGATCGAGACGAAGCGCGTTAGTCCTCACACGATCCGACATACAACTGCAGTCCACCTGCTGCGCGCTGGCGTCGACATCAACACAATCCGTGCCTGGCTTGGCCATGTGTCTCTGGACACGACGCATGTTTACGCCGAAGTCGATATGGAAATGAAGGCCAAGGCGCTGGCTCGGGTCGACATCTCTGACCAACAAACCACGGTCTCCCAGCGCGCGCTACCGTCCCTAATGGCCTTCCTGAAGGCTCTCTAGCGCGGTCGTGAAGTGGAATTTTATGTTGCGGTGCAAGCGTAAGCGGTCAGCCGATAACGTCAGGCCTAAAGTTCCAAGGCATGAGCATTTCGATTTCGGATGCCGGCCAGCCTTGAGCGATGCGGGTCAAGGTCTGCGAGAGCCAGTCGAGCGGATCGACGCTGTTCATTTTGCAGGTTTGCAGCAAGGTGGCTACCGTCGCCCAGGTTCGTCCACCGCCGTGGCTGCCGGCGAATAGACTATTCTTTCGCGTGATCGTCTGGGGCCTGATTGCACGCTCGACGATATTGGAGTCGATTTCGATGCGACCGTCCATCAGAAAGCGTTCCAGCGCCTCCCGCCGGGTGAGCGCGTAGCGGATCGCCTCGGCGGTCTTGGATTTTCCGGAGACCTTGCCCAGTTCCGCTTCCCATAGATCGAAGAGGCTCGCGACAATGGCCACGGACTTTTCCTGACGTAGCGCGGGGCGGGGCTCGCTCGCACTGCGGGTAGCCGGTCGAACCACCGCGGCTGGTCCGACCCGGCGGTGTTGGGAACAATAATAGGGCCGCGCTGCCGAATGAGATCCGAAACCTGAGCATTATGCGATGCGAGCGATCCTTCGGTTGTCGGCGCTGCGGAGGCGGCCTTGGTGTCCTCAATGCTTTGCCAACCCGCTTTTGCGGCTGAAGGATTGGGCACTGGTGTGGGCGGTCTAATGGCTCCGCGTTGTCTGATGAAGTCGTGGACAGCTCTATTATGTACCGCGACAGAAGTCGCAATATCTGATGTTAAGGCTTGTTTCTGTTCGACCGGTTGTCTTCCAACCACAGTATTGGCTGGAACGATCAGATCGTTCCGAACCAAGAGGTGCCTGTTGCTTCTGTCCGATTGGTCGAAACCGGTATCAAGATGGCTGCCCTTGCTTTCGGAATCCGACGGCTGCGTCTGATCCGTTGCGGCCGCAGGACCGCGTAGTCGAATGGATTCCGCTATCTGAGCATTATGTGATGCGAGCGATCCCTCGCTTGTTGTCGTTACCGGGGTGACCTTGGTAGCCTCTAAGCTTTCCCAACTCGTTTTTGCGGGAGTTGCCGGATGCCTGGCTGAAGGATTGGTCCCTGATTTGGGCCGTGGGATTGCTCCTCTCTGACGGATGAAATCGTGGACAGCGGCGTTGTGTGCCGCGATTGAAGCCGCAACGTTCGGCGACAGGATCGGCGTTTGTTCGACTGGCTGCCTTCTATCAGCAATGCTGGCTGGCACCACGCGATCGTTCGGAATACGCAGGCGGTGCCTGCTACTTCTGATCGACCGGTCGAGACCGTGATCAGGTTCGCTGCTCTTGCTTCCGGACCGTGCTGGAACCGGGTCCGCGCCCGGCTTCGCCGTCTCCGCAAGAAGAAGAACGCGGTTGCGACCGCTAGCAGGCCCAAATAGATCAAACGCGGTGTGGGGATGGTTGGCGCCTCGCCGACCTTGTTGGGCTCGGGCTCCAAACGATCGGATTTGGCTGACGCCTGGTGGACATCGCCATCTGCTTGCCGGGCTTCACCGTGACTTGTTTGTGGAGTTATCTTTGTTGGAACACCAGGCTTCTCTAAGAGCGACGGGAGCGAGTGCGTGGCTATGGGCGTCAACGGGCCACGCCTCACCTGCGGAAAAAGTGCGGCTGACGTCGCTTCGTCCAAAGTACCGGTCTGAGGAAGATTGTTCGCTTTCTGGAAAGCCTTGAGCGCACTGATGGACCGACGTCCCCAAATTCCGTCCGCGGTCCCGAGATCGTAGCCATGGTCGGCAAGCGCTTGTTGAATCTGCCGAGCGGAATGTTGTGATTCCTGTGAAGTTGCGGGGTCTGTGACGCCCAGTGCTGTCGCCAAGGCGACCACCACAGTCCAAGAAAATGGCAACCTCATCCCTTTTGCCCCGCCGTCCCAGTTTAAGCATAGCTGGGATGAGTTCTTTTGAGAACTCGCGCTATTACATTTCCTCCGAATGAGGGCAGACGCTCAACAGCAGAAACTGCCGATCTCCTTTGATCGCACTTTTCCCGCTCGAACTCGTCCTTGTTCAGCCCGAACAGGATCTACACAATAGCCGATCTGCGATGACAATGATGGACCCTAAGGCCGGGCCAAACGAGGCCGGCCTGAATTTCGACCCACGTCCGAAGTATGCCGCAAATTTCGGACAATGCGCCACCTGTCGGTCTGCCCACTGCTTATCGCCGATCGATCTCTTGATCAGGTACAAGCAGACGCAGCGGTCGTTCCGTCGTCAGCGTCCAGCTATTCGTCCGCCTCGACTTCGATGCCCTCTTGGAGACCGGCAAAGTCCGGCATGATGTCACCAGCCAGAAGCTTCTCCTTTGACAGCAGCCCCGCATCTTCGAGTGCCTCGAAATCCGGCAGATCGCGCAGCGTGTCGAGGCCGAACTCGAGCAGGAACGCTTTTGTCGTCACGTAGGTGTAGGGCGCGCCGGGCGTCGGGCTGCGCGGGCCCGAAGCGATCAGGCCGGCACCACGCAGATGACCAATAAAATCCCGGCTGATCTCCTTGCCGAAGAAGGAAGAAAGCTCGCCACGCGTGATCGGCTGGAAGTAGGCAATGCACATCAGCACCAGCACTTCGGACTGCGTCAAGTCGACCGCCTTATCGCCTCCACCAACCCCGGCACGGATGGCGTCGGCATAGGCCGGCCGGGTCAAGTGCTTCCAGCCGCCGGCGACCGCAACCAGATCATAGGGCCGGCCGCGCAGTTCTTCGCGGATGTCGTCGATCAGCAGGTCGATGCTGCAGCTTTTGCCGACGATCCGCGCGAGCGTCTCGCGACCAACAGGCTCGCTCGCCGCGAAGATAGTGGCCTCGACGCGCTGCATCCATTCCCGCCAACGCACCTGTGGCGGCAGGTGATCCAGCTCCCGGTCAAACAGCTGGTCAGCTGATCGACGGTCATCTGGCCGATCCTTTCCGGGTCTGCGCACCGCTTCCACCATGGTCGTCACAGCCCGTAGATGCGAAAGGTTGGGCGGCCGGATAGCTCGCGCACCGCGCCGAATTCGACCAGCCGGTCGAACAGGCGGCGCAGGCCCCGGTCGCTCATCCCAGCGATCTTCTCCGAAGCGACGACCGCATCGTCGGACAAGAGTCTTTCGACCACCATGTTCGCGGCCTTGGCCCGGAGTTTTGGAGCCACGACAATCAGGCGCTCCGCGCGGCGCTCGAGCTCAGCGGAAAGATCGATCGCACGCAGCGCAGCGCGCGCCTGCGCGGCGAGCAAACCTTTCGCACGCTCAGAATTTGTCACAATACTTGTCGACACAGAACCCGCTGCTGACCGACGCGAGCCGGCGCTTGTGCCCAAGGCTGCCTCGGCGCCCAGCAGCGGTACCGCGTGGTCCCAGCCCAGGCGCTGCGCCAGCAGGGCGTCGGCGAGCCAGGCTCCAACGGTGCGTGCGAAGCCACGGCGTTCGGCGGCCGTGAACGCACCGGTCAGCATGCCGACCATTCCGATGCCTGCGGAAAGCTGTCGAAGATCATCCGCCAGAACGCTGACCGCCTCATCATCCGGCGCGTAGCCAAGCTCCTCCAGCATTGCGGCAAGATTTTTCTCCGTCAGTAGATCCTCCGTTGGCCGAGATGCCAACCGACGCCAGGCGAGGAGAAAACGGCCGGCGGGGCCGACATTGTCGCCGGGCCGGGTGAGCAACACGGCGTCGCGCAGCGCGCTTTCATCCTCGACGCGGCCAGCCTGCTTTGCCGTTGCCACGGCAGCCGAAAGCGCCAGGCGCCGGCGCCAGGCGCCGGCCCATCGTTCCTGTCGGCGGACCACCGCATCGAGGGCGCAGATGGCAGCGCCCGCGGCGAGCGAGACGTCCTCGAACTCGTTTCCCGCATGACTGTGCGCATCCGAGATGGCCCGGCGCAGCCAGGCCGGCACCGCTGCCATTGGCACGGTCGGAGGGGTTCCGGCAGGCGTGGCGTGGTGACGTGCAGAAGGTCTGGAACGCAGAATCATCGAGAGCACGATGAATCATGGCGGCGCTTTTAGCAACAAAAATGGACGAAAAGCGCTGTGCTTGTCGTGCATCAACAACAAATGATAATGTTGCATTATCATTCGTTTTTCTCTTTATAGGAGAAATGACCGTTTTCATCGCGCAGAAGCCCCAAAATCACGTCGAGAAGACCTCCGGAACGTCCCACAGCACGGCGGCCGGCGACGATCTTTCGACAGCGCGGCTGTCGGCCGAGCCCGCGGCCCCTATCGGCGACGAACAGTTCACCGATGACCTGCCCGATATCGTCGACCTCGTCTTGGAGATGGGCCGGGCGACCGAGGAGCAGCCGGCTGGTGACCCCTCCCCTGCCTTGCAGCCGGCATCCGAATCGGGACCGACATTCGGTCTACCGGCACATCTGGAAAACCTTGCAGATCGCGCGCGCGATTACGTCGAGGCGGCAAGTTCGGCCAACACGCGGCGTGCCTATGCCGCCGACTGGAAGCATTTTAGCGCCTGGTGCCGGCGGCAGAATCTTGAGGCCTTTCCACCTGACCCACAGACCGTTGGCCTCTACATCACCGCTTGCGCCTCGGGAAAGGTCACAGGGGACAAAAAACCGAACGCCGTTTCAACCATCGAGCGGCGGCTTTCGGCGCTGACCTGGAACTTTTCTCAGCGCGGTCAGCCGCTCGACAGAAAGGACCGCCACATCGCAACGGTCATGGCCGGCATTCGCAACAGCCACGCAAAACCGCCGGTGCAGAAGGAGGCCGTCCTCCCCGAAGATATGATCGCCATGCTGGAGACGCTCGACCGCGGCACGCTGCGGGGCCTGCGCGACCGGGCGATGCTGCTGCTCGGTTTCGCCGGCGGGCTCAGACGCTCGGAAATCGTCGGCCTCGATGTTTCGCGCGACCAGACCGAAGATTCTTCAGGCTGGATCGAGATTTTTGACAAGGGCATGCTGGTCACCCTGCGCGGAAAAACCGGCTGGCGCGAGGTCGAAATCGGCCGCGGCTCGTCGGATGCTACCTGCCCGGTGGTCACGCTGCAGACTTGGCTCAAGCTTGCGCGCATCGGCCATGGCCCCCTGTTTCGTCGCGTTACCGGGAAAGGCAAGGCCGTCGGTTCGGAGCGGCTGAACGACCAGGAGGTGGCGCGGCTGGTCAAGCGCGCAGCACTTGCCGCCGGCGTCCGTGGCGATCTATCGGAAGGCGAACGGGAACAAAAATTCGCGGGCCACTCGCTGCGCGCCGGTCTCGCCTCCTCGGCCGAGGTCGATGAACGCTACGTGCAAAAACAGCTCGGTCACGCCTCCGCCGAGATGACCCGCAGATATCAGCGGCGCCGCGATCGGTTTCGGGTCAATCTCACCAAGGCGAGCGGGCTGTAAGGAAAGAAGCCCCCCTCCCCTGCCCCGCTTCAATCAGATGCAGTGGTGATATGGCTTTCTTCGGTGGATTTGTCGGTCGACAGAGCCCGTAGAACCGCTTCAGGCTCTTTTTCCATGATCCGGAGCAAGGTTCGAGCCGCGCCACTGGGCTGTCGCTTCCCTTGCTCCCATTTTTTATAGCCGGAAGGACTTGTGCCAAGCACAGTCGCCATTTCGTCCTGGGTGAGATCAAGCTTCTTGCGGATGGCTTTGGCGTCGACCGCGCCAACATCGACGCTGTGCACCTTGATACCGGGAACGTCCTTACCCTGCGCGTGCGCCAGAGCTTCCGACATGGACTGGATCAGATCAGCGCCGAATTTTGCCATCTCGCTCATGTCCTGCTCCTGTTCGCTGCCTTGATCGCCTTGGCGAAGGCTGCAACCGCTTTTGCCTCGTCCGGCTTGAGATCGACCTTTTCATTCTTGCCGTATGCCAACAGCGCGTAGATCGGCGCGTCATCGCTGTACCAGTAGTAGACGACCCGCGCGCCGCCGCGCTTGCCTTTCCCCTTGGCAGCGAAGCGCATCTTTCGCACGCCGCCGGTTCCGGGGATCTCATCGCCGATCTGCGGGTTGGTAGCCAAAAAGTCGATCAGTTCCTTTCGTTCATCCTCGCTGAACAAATCAGCCGCCTGCTTGATGAACAATGGTGTCTCGGCGACGGTCTGCATGCGGTTCCTATAACCCAATGGGTTATATAGACGACAAGTAGCTGAAAGTCAATGGCTGGCCGGGGACATGGCTGGCCGGGGACCCAAATGATCCGCTCATCCGATCGTTTGTTGATATCTTCGGTGTTTGTACAACACCCCTTCCCAATGCTGAGAGACGCCGCAAATGGCCCGTGAAGCGCAAGATCGACACTCCGGTCGACCACAGGGCCGGCAAATCGGCTACGCGCGCGTGTCGACGGACGAACAAGCGACGGAAGCGCAGGAAATTGAGCTACGATCGGCCGGCTGCGACGTCGTCGTTCAGGAACATGGATCCGGTGCGTCGAGAGCCCGCCCTGCCCTATTGCGGTTGATCAGCGATATCGGCGCCGGCGATGTCCTGGTCGTCGTGCGTCTCGATCGCCTTGCCCGCTCGGTCAGCCATCTTCTTCAGGTCATCGAGGATCTGACCGACCAAGGCGCGCACTTCCGATCTCTGCGAGATCCGATCGACACGTCGACGCCACAGGGCATGTTTTCGCTGCAGGTACTCGGCGCCGTTGCCCAGCTCGAGCGTGCGCTGATCTCGGAACGGACCAAGGCGGGCATCATCGCTGCACGATCGAAGGGGCGGCTGCCGGGCAATCCTGGTATCCGGGAACGCAGGCCCGAAGCCTTGGCGAAGATGACCGCGGTGCAAAAGGCAGCCTATGGCCGACGGCTACAATCAACGATGAACCAGTGGCTTCCGACGGTCCGTCGGATGCGACCAGACCACAACTGGGATGATATCGCTCGGGTCCTGAAGCAGCGCGGCCTCGACTGGACGCCTGAACGACTACGGCGGGCAGTGAAGTGGCTCGTCACCGAGCACCTGGCCGAACCCACGCTGCTGAAGCGGGCGTCTCCGCAGCCTCCCGAAGATCGCCTGATGACCCTTGTGGCAGGGATTTCGCAATCCAACCCAGACCTGTCGCTACGCGACATCGCCGGCCAGCTCGAGCGCCTGCATGAGCGTACCCCACGAGGGAGCGCAAAATGGTCCGCGTCCTCAGTCAAGAACCTGCTCGATCGAGCCCGGCGGCTTGGTCTCGTCCCCGAACCGCCCGCGAGCTGACCGAGATACAGGGACGTCGTCCCCGCCGCAGAACAGTCCTCAGTTTACGGTCCGTGGCTGACGCTCAACAACCCCGAGCCGCTTGTACGCCGCCCAGGCATCAGCTGGAATCGCGCTGTCAGCCCGCGCCAGCCAAGCCGCACGATCGGAGTCGGCAAGTGAGTTCCACCACACCATTCCGGCGGCTTCATCGGGCGTCGGTTCCCGGTCGTGTTCATTTTTCATGCCGTCGATGCTCTCATAAGACGCTCTTCCCGACAAGCGCTTCAGCGACCGCCAAAGCCCCAAGGGCGGATCAAAACCGGCGCGCGCCTCATCATGATCTGCGCCCCGGCTTGTCGAGGCTGCGGCGCAACGCATCGCTGATTTCCAGCCGGGATTCGGTGCGCACAATCTTGCCCGCCGTCTGCAGATCGACAGCAGCGGCGTCAGCTCCGGAACCGGTTCCAGTCGTCTTCGACGCGTCAAGCTTTGCCCGCAACAAGGCCATCACCATCGGCCAGACCGAGAACTTTCCGGCCTTTGCCCGGTCCGTCAGGCTGCGCAAATAGCCGCCGGCGCTGTTGATCTGGTCCTGTCGCTGGTAGATCGCGGCAATGGTAATCGCCGCCTGCTGCTCACCCATTGCCGTTCGCGCTTCCTCCCAGGCGCTCGGGCTGATGCCCATCGCCGGCCGGGCAACCTCGGCCGCGGCCAGAAATTCACGCCAGTTGCGGATTCCGCCGCCGCCATTCACCAGCCAAAGCATGTTCGGGCAGGCATCCAGCACAATTCCTAACGGCAGCTCGCGCTTCGGCAGGCTCCGTACGTTGTCGGTGTCCGCAACGTTGCCGCCCGCTTCATCTTTATTTCCTAAGCCGCTTTCAGATTCAAATTTAGAGTCTGGTTTTGAACTCTGTATGTGGCGTCCGTTTCGGGACTCATTGGCGTCCATTTTTTGTGTTTTTACAAATGATTCCAATGCTTCACGCACTTCAGCCCAAAGGCCTTCAAGCTCCTCGGCAATCGCCTCGAAGGTCTGTCTGGGTGCGGTGCGTGGTATCTGGCCGACAATCGCCTGGTAGGCCTGCTGGACCCTGCCCCAGTTCGCCGGCACGCCCTCCTCAATTCCAGCGTCGATCATCTTGACGATGTCACGCCGGCATATGGTTAGCCGCTCCTTAACGAGCCGAAAGGCCTTCTTCTCAGATCTGACCGCTTCCGCCAGCTCCTTGAACTCCTCTGCGCGCGCGACGATCGGCGAAATGTCGAAGCCGTAGGCTTGCTCGATCTCGCCCTTCTGCCCTTTCCGGGCGAAGCGCTTGCCGTTTGGGCTGTCGCGACGGATGATCAAGCCGCACTCCACCAGGACGGCCAGATGCCGTCGCAACGTCGTCGGCGGCATTCCGTTGGCGCGGCGGGTAAGCTGCTCGTTTGATGGCCAGACGATCAGCTCGCTGTCGCCATAAAGCGCCGTGTCCGGATGGAACGACAACAGCGCGTCGAGAATGGCCAAAGCGCGATCAGTGGCGCCCAGAGCTATCCTGGCGTCCTTGATATCTTGGAAGACCTGCCACTTGTGGACGACAGCGTCAGGTGAGACCGCCTTGGCGGTCATTTGGGTTGCAATATGGCCAAGCGTCATCGGCCGCCGCCCAAAGGGCGTCGTCGAGATATGCGTCTGCATTTCCTTTTACCTTTCGATGGGCAAAAGAAGTTTGCTCGCCAAAAACGACGCTTTCCCTATCGGGACTCTTGACTGCGATTCCTGGAAATGCGATTCTCTAAGCTGCGAGACTATAGAGAAGGTCGTCCGGAACGCCGTTTCGGGGGGCCTTTTTCTTTTGCGGTTAGAGGTGGTTCATCTCAATCGAGCTAGGCTCGGCCTTGATGGACGTCTCACTGTTGGTCGGCTTCGCCTCCTTCGCTTGTTTCAAGGAATTGGGTGTAAAGACGATCCAACTGGTCAGCGACATATTCCCCAAAAGCAGGCACCAGCTTCTCGTCGAAAATCAAAGCTGTTCGCCCGGCTTCTTGCCGGATCCGGGCCGCCTTTTTGCCCTTTGGCATGCTCCACACCTTTACCTTCTTCCTAGCGGGTGACTTCGAAACCGCCTTGAATACGAGGGCGAAGCGGGTATCGCTATCTGAGTTCCTGAACTGTTCCGACTCAAGCACCACGTTGATCGCGTCCATTGCCTTGGGTCTCCCGAGACCCTCAGCAAGGGAGACCCAGCGCGATCGACCGGCTTTGGACGCCGGGCCGATCTGCGTGGCAAGATTTATAGGTATGCTTCTGGCGACGGCGATGTAGCGGCTTAGGTCAGACTTGTCGGTGGAGAGCGCCGCAATGATTGTGGCACGATCAAAGCCCGCGTCTTCGAGCCGAAGCGCAAAGAGCGCTTTTTCAATGAAAGAGAGGTCGGCACGGTCGAGATTCTCCCGGCCCTGAGCCACGACCAATTCACGGTCCGTGAGATTTCGAACAATTGCAGAAACATCTCGCCCCAGATTTGCGGCAACGCGCAGTCGCCGCCTTCCATATACGATCTGATATCGACCGGCAGTCTCAGGATGGGGTCGAACAAGGATTGGAACTTGCTGCCCCTCTTCCGAAATGCTCGCCTCGAGCTGCTCGAACTTCGGATCGATGGCAGCAGGCAATCGATCCGCGATCGGTGACCCGTCGATCGCGGAAGGATCCAGGGACACGACGGCCTCGCCCGAAGCCAGCTGGTCCTGTAGCCGAGCTGCGGCTTTTGCTCCCTCGGCCATCTCTTGTAGCGACGAACCCATTGCGGAGATCGCGCCGGTGCGCACACGAACGGCTGACTTGTCCGTGGCAGACTTCTCGTTTGCAGTTGGCTTCTTGAGGAACAATGAGTCGATTGCGTCTTTGCGGCTCATGGCATCAGTGCCTTCAGATTATTGCCCAGGCATCGCTTTCCCAACGGAAAAAGCAGTTCGTTGGGAGCTCCCAACACGGCGCGGCTACTGCGCACGGGCCCCCGATGCGTGGGCCGAAAAAGACTTGAAATAAAGTAATGCAGCCCATTGGGGCCCGTCCGGAAACGATAAACGGCATTTCTGTTGGGAGCTCCCAACATCATCAGCGGAAGGACGCTGGCGGCCATCATGCCCGCCCCCACGCGGTCTTGATCAAAGCCTCGATCTCGGAGTTCACTGCATCGAGAGATTCCATGGCCCGGTCGTACGTCGATCGTGTCAGATTCTCTCGGCCGATTTCATAGAGCGTCTGCTTCGTCAGGCCGGCATCGGATACCGCCGCTGATTTCACCATCGGATTGGTAAGAACATGATCATCAAACATATTGCGCAGCAGCGCAGCGACCTTCGTCTGCGGCGCATCCTGGGGTTCAAACCGGGTCAAAAGATAGCGGATGAAATCATACTGGAGATTTCCCCCGGCCTCCTTCACGACGCCAAGAAGATCACGGGTCATGAGCAGGAACTGACTCATGGAAGCAACATCAAGCATCTGGGGATGCACTGTGATGACCATTGATGTCGCAGCACACAAGCCGCTGAGCGTCAGAAACCCAAGCTGGGGAGGGCAGTCAATAACAACGACGTCATAATCATCGGCGACCTCGTCGAAAGCCTGAGCGACGCGGGTGAAGAAAAGCCCGTCGCGAGCGCCGCGATCAGTCAAAGCTTTTGGGGTGGTGTGCTCAAACTCCATAAGCTCCAGATTTCCAGGAACGAGATGAAGGCCATCAAAGTATGTCGGCCGGATAACTTCCTTGAGCGGCCGCTTCGAGCCGTCATACCGGATGGCTGCGTATAATGTTTCGTTCGAACCCACATCCGTTTCTGGAAGAACGCCGAGTAGTGCCGAGAGGCTGGCCTGTGGATCAAGGTCCACGGCAAGCACTCTGTAACCCTGCAGCGCGAGATACTGTGAAAGATGAGCTGACGTGGTCGTCTTACCGGAGCCACCTTTGAAATTGGTCACAGCGATGACCTGCAAGTGTTCCGAACCGCGCCGATGAGGTACAAACTCGATGCTTTCGCGTCCACGAGTAGAGCCCGCCAGCATATGCCGGATCTCATTTATCTGACCGAGTGTGTAAAAGCGCCTCCCGTTGCTGGCGAGCTCGGGTTGTGGCCCTTCGCCCGCCAAGGTCATCTTCCGAAGGGTCGAATCAGATATTTTCATGAGGCGTGCTGCTTCACCCGATGTGAATTTGCGCAAACTCTTGTGTGATGTCGGAGGAAATAGGGCCTCGCTCATAGCCTGGAGCTGAGAGCTTAGCTGTTCAGCGTGCTCACCAATGGTAACATCTACCGAAGGGCGATCATTTCGGGATATGGCAACAGCCTTGCTCACGGTGGAATCTCTTGTCACGGTTAAACGACAGGTAATGCCATTTTTCCGTGACGATTACTGAATGCGTGTTCGGTTGCAAGGCGTTTTTGGTTAATCAAAAGTTAACGCGATTTTGCCTGCTTCAGGCCAAGCGGGGATTCGTCGATAAATATCTGCTAGTTAGCCTGATTCCTGCTGTGTGCCGGAGTGAGCGGGAAATGCAGATTTGCACCTCTTCATCAACACTTTAGTCCCTGCCTGCCCTCGCATTTCCGAAGCTAGACCGTCGATTCGGCAGAATCACCGGATGCAGATCTGCACGTAGGCATACGCCCAACGAGATGATTTCTGTTGGCATGACCTGTTCATGCGGAGATCATGATGCGGATACTGACCGTCTCGCCCCACCATTACAGAGGCCACCCAAGTTTTCTGAACCAGATGTACCGTCTTCGCGCAGCAGCGTTCGGCGGTCGTCTCGAATGGGACGTCTCTGTCACCTATGGCGAGGAACGCGATCAGTACGACGATTTGAAACCGACTTGCGTTCTGGCGATTACCGAGAGTGGGCTGCTGGCCGGTTGTGTCCGCCTTCTTCCGGCTTGTGGGCCGACGATGCTCGAGCACACCTTTCCCCAACTGCTCGAAAAAGGTTCACTCGCCTCGCATCCAGGAATGGTCGAGAGTTCGCGCTTCTGCGTCGACACCTCCCTTGCCTCGCAGAGGGATGGGGGCCAACTACACCTCGCGACGCTCACCTTGTTCGCCGGCATCATCGAATGGTCGATGGCGAACGGTTACAGCGAGATTGTCACAGCGACCGATCTTCGCTTTGAGCGCATCCTGAAACGGGCCGGCTGGCCGATGCAACGGCTCGGCGATGCTGTCCCGATCGGCAACACCATCGCCATTGCTGGAAGCCTGCCGGCCGATCGCGCCAGCTTCGAGCAGGTCTGCCCTCCGGGCTACCGTTCGATCCGTCAGATCGACAGCGCACCCGTTCGGAGCGCCGCGTGACCCAACTGCGCTCCCATTCGCGTCTCGTCCGCAAACTTCAGGACGCGCTCGGCGACCAACTCTGCGTCGCGCTCGACGACGCGACGGTGGTCGAGATCATGCTCAATCCCGATGGCAAGCTCTTCATCGAACGCCTGGGTCATGGGGTCGCTTCGGCTGGCGCGATGAGCCCGGCTGCGGCAGAGGTGATCATCGGCAGCGTCGCCCACGCGCTGCAATCGGAGGCCGACGACGAGCAGCCGATCATCTCCGGCGAACTGCCGATCGGCGGGCACCGCTTCGAGGGCTTGCTGCCGCCGGTCGTTTCCGGACCGGCCTTCACGATCCGGCGGCGCGTGTCGCGGCTGATCCCGCTTTGCGACTACGTAAAGTCGAAGGTTATGACCGAGGCGCAGGCCTCTGTCCTGCGCAGCGCGATCGCCTCTCGCATGAACATCGTGATCTCCGGCGGCACGGGCTCGGGCAAGACGACGCTTGCCAACACGGTCATCGCCGAAATCGTCGCAAATGCGCCGGACGATCGGATCGTTATCCTGGAAGACACCGCCGAGATCCAATGCGCCGCCGAGAACGCGGTATCGCTTCACACAAGCGACACCGTCGACATGGCACGGTTGCTGAAGAGCACCATGCGATTGCGGCCTGACCGAATCATTGTCGGCGAGGTCCGCGACGGTGCGGCGCTCACGCTGCTCAAGGCGTGGAACACCGGGCACCCGGGCGGCGTCACCACCATTCACTCGAACACGGCAATGTCGGCCCTGCGCCGGCTCGAGCAGCTGACCGCGGAAGCGAGCCAGCAACCCATGCAGGAAGTGATCGGAGAGGCCGTCGATCTTGTCGTTTCCATAGAACGGACGGGGCGGGGGAGACGGGTCCGCGAGGTCATCCACGTCGAGGGCTTCAGCAACTCCCGCTACCGGACCGAACACTACGCCCAGATCGACGAGGACAGCCATGTTGCGTAAGACGCAAATCACCCTGATCTTTGCGGCATTGGCCGCCTTCTCCTGCGTCAGCCTGGCGGCTCCGGCCCTTGCCTCTTCGGGTGGCGGCCTGCCTTGGGAATCTCCCCTGCAGCAGATCCAGCAGTCCATTACCGGGCCGGTCGCTGGCTTCATTGCTCTCGCCGCCGTCGCGATCGCCGGCGGCATGCTGATCTTCGGCGGCGAGCTCAACGATTTCGCGCGGCGGCTCGTGTATGTCGTGCTCGTAGCCGGCATCCTGCTCGGCGCCACGCAGATCGTCGCCCTGTTCGGCGCTACGGGCGCCTCGATTGGAGAGGCGCGGTCACAGGCCTCGACTGCAGCGGCAGGGGAGGGGGCGGATGGCTGAGTCAGGCGCCAATCTCGCGCGTTCACGCGTGCACAGGGCGCTTTCGCGCCCCAACCAGCTCATGGGAGCAGACCGGGAGCTGGTTCTGCTTACCGGCCTCGCTTCAGTGATTCTGATCTTCGTCGTGTTGACCTGGTATGCCGCGCTCTTCGGAGCGGCGATCTGGCTGGTCGCCGTCGCGGCCCTTCGCATGATGGCGAAGTCCGATCCCATGATGCGGCAGGTCTATATCCGTCACATTTCGTATAGGGCCTATTATCGGGCGACATCGACGCCATGGCGCAGGTTTTGAGGCGCTTATGGTCGCTTTGAAGACTTTCCGCCAATCTGGACCATCCTTCGCTGATCTCGTCCCCTATGCAGGTCTCGTCGACAACGGCGTCATTCTGCTGAAGGACGGTTCGCTGATGGCCGGCTGGTACTTTGCCGGCCCCGACAGTGAGAGTTCGACGGACGCCGAGCGCAACGAGGTCTCGCGGCAGATCAACACCATTCTCGCTCGCCTCGGATCGGGCTGGATGATCCAGGTCGAAGCCGTGCGGGTGCCGACTTCCGATTACCCAGACGAAGCCGACTGCCATTTCCCCGACCCGGTCACACGGGCCATCGACTTCGAGAGACGGCTCCACTTCCAGCGAGAACACGGGCATTTCGAGAGCCGGCATGCGCTCATCCTGACGTGGCGGCCGCCCGAACCGCGTCGCTCCGGCCTCGCACGCTATGTCTATTCCGATCCGGCAAGCCGATCGGCGTCCTATGCGGTGACGACGCTCGACACGTTCCGCGCCTCGATCCGCGAGATGGAGCAATATCTCGGCAATGTCGTCTCCATTCAGCGGATGGCGACACGCGAGGTCGACGAGCGAGCCGGATTTCGGGTGGCCCGCTATGACGAGCTGCTCCAGTTCGTCCGCTTCTGCATCACAGGCGAAAACCATCCTCTTCGTCTGCCGGACATCCCGATGTATCTCGACTGGCTGGTCACGGCCGAGCTGCAGCATGGCCTGACCCCGCTGGTGGAGAACCGCTTCCTCGGGGTCGTCGCCATCGACGGCCTGCCGGCGGAGAGCTGGCCGGGCATCCTCAATGCGCTCGATCTGATGCCGTTGACCTATCGCTGGTCATCGCGCTTCGTCTTTCTTGACGAGCAGGAGGCACGGCAGAAGCTGGAGCGGACCCGCAAGAAATGGCAGCAGAAGGTGCGGCCGTTCTTCGACCAGCTCTTTCAGACCCAGAGCCGCTCGGTCGACCAGGACGCCATGATGATGGTAGCCGAGACCGAGGACGCCATCGCCGAGGCCTCCTCCCAGCTCGTCGCCTACGGCTACTATACGCCTGTGATCGTCCTGTTCGATGGAGCACAGGCCCGGCTTCAGGAGAAGTGCGAGGCGATCCGCCGTCTCGTCCAGGCGGAGGGGTTTGGGGCGCGCATTGAAACGCTGAACGCGACCGACGCCTTCCTTGGAAGCCTGCCGGGCGTCTCCTACGCCAATATCCGGGAGCCGTTGATCAACACGCGCAATCTTGCCGACCTCATCCCGTTGAACTCGGTCTGGTCGGGCAGCCCGGTGGCGCCTTGCCCTTTCTATCCGCCGGGATCGCCGCCGCTGGTGCAGGTCGCGAGCGGGAGCACACCGTTCCGCCTGAACCTGCATGTAGACGACGTCGGCCACACGCTGATCTTCGGGCCCACAGGCTCGGGCAAGTCAACGCTGCTGGCGCTGATCGCCGCACAGTTCCGGCGCTATGCCGGCGCCCAGGTCTTCGCCTTCGACAAGGGTCGCTCCATGCTGCCGCTGACGCTCGGCCTCGACGGCGATCACTACGAGATCGGCGGGGATGCTACCGGGGGAGGGGAGGGGGCTTCGCCGGCGCTCGCCTTCTGCCCGCTCGCAGAGCTCTCCAGCGACGGCGACCGCGCATGGGCGGCCGAGTGGATCGAAACGCTTGTCGCGCTGCAGGGCGTCAGCGTCACGCCGGACTATCGCAACGCCATCTCCCGGCAGATCGGTTTGATGGCGCAGTCGCGCGGCCGCTCGCTCTCGGACTTCGTCTCCGGCGTCCAGATGCGCGAAATCAAGGATGCACTGCACCACTACACGGTCGACGGCCCCATGGGTCAGTTGCTCGACGCGGAGGAGGACGGCCTATCGCTCAGGGCGTTCCAGTGCTTCGAGGTGGAGGGGCTGATGAACATGGGCGAACGCAACCTCGTACCGGTCCTGACCTATCTCTTTCGTCGTATCGAGAAACGCCTGACAGGAGCGCCCAGCCTCATCCTGCTCGACGAAGCCTGGCTGATGCTCGGGCACCCGACCTTCCGCGACAAGATCAGGGAATGGCTGAAGGTGTTGCGCAAGGCCAATTGTGCCGTCGTCCTAGCAACGCAGTCGATCTCCGACGCCGAACGCTCCGGCATCATCGACGTGTTGAAGGAAAGCTGCCCGACGAAGATCTGCCTTCCGAACGGCGCTGCGCGCGAGATGGGAACGCGCGAGTTCTACGAGCGGATCGGCTTCAACGAACGGCAGATCGAGATCGTCGCGACCGCTCTGCCGAAACGCGAATACTACGTCGTCTCGCCGGAAGGCCGCAGGCTGTTCGACATGGCGCTCGGTCCTGTCGCCCTCTCCTTCGTCGGAGCGTCCGGCAAGGAGGACCTCAAGCAGATCCGTGCCCTTCATTCCAAGCATGGGGCCGCGTGGCCTCTCCAATGGCTCCAACAGAGGGGGATTGCCGATGTCGAATCATTCTTTCCCAAAGCGTAGCGCCCGTGCTGCGGTTGCCACGGCGCTGATACTGGGCACTGCCGTCACGCCGCCGGTCGCGCATGCCGGCGGCGTGACGGGGCAAGCGACTGAATGGACCCAGCTCGCAAACAATGCCGAGCTTGTCAGCCTCGTCGGCAAGTCGGCCGAGCAGGTCAACAACCAGATCAAGCAGATCACCCAGCTTGCCGAGCAGATCCAGAACCAGCTCAATATCTACAACAACCTGCTCCAGAACACCGCGCAGCTTCCGGGCCACATCTGGGGACAGGTCGAGAACGACCTGAAGAGCCTGCAGAACATCGCCGCGCAAGGGCAGGGCGTCGCCTTCTCCATGGGCAATATCGACGACGTATTGAAACAGCGCTTCCAGAGCTTCGCCGACATGAAGAGCAACCTGCCGGATGGCACAAGCTTTTCGTCGAACTACCAGAGCTGGTCGGACACCAACCGCGACACGATCGCCGGAACGTTGAAGGCGGCGAACCTCACGGCGGAGCAGTTCTCGAGCGAGGAATCCACCATGTCCTCGCTGCGCTCAATGTCGGAATCGGCAGACGGCCAGATGAAGGCGCTGCAGGTCGGTCATCAGATCGCTACCCAGCAGGTCGCGCAGATGCAGAAGCTGCGCGGGCTCGTCTCACAACAGATGACCATGATGGGCACGTGGTTCCACTCCGAACAGGCGAGACAGGACCTCGCCCAGGCCCGCCGCGAGCAGTTCTTCAACGCGCCCGACCGCGATATCCGCAGCGGCCAGACGATGGAGCCCCGCTGGTGAGCCCGCGCATCCTAATCGCCCTCGCAGTGGCTGGCATCGTCGCCTTCGGCGCCGGCATGTTGATTTGGGTGGTCGCGCAACCGGACGCCACGACTGAAACGCCGGCGACGGCGGCGAGCTCTGGTGCTGCGCGTCAAGAGCACCGGGAGCGCTTTTTCGGCAGCGATCCGGATCGCGACGTGCGCGGCGGGCAGGAGATGAAGCCCCGATGGTGATCGTCCGCCCCTCCCGCGGGCTCGAAACGGCTTTCATCGTGATCGCGATCGTGCTGCTCGCAAGCGCACCGGCGCTTGCACAGCAAGGTTCGGTCCTGACAACACTGGAGAACCAGGTCGTCACCGCCGCCAAGGGCTGGGAGACGACGGTGATGAACGCGGCACGCTCGCTGTTCTGGATTCTCGCCGGTATCGAAATCGGGATCGCCGCGGTCTGGCTGGCGATCAATGCGGCCAGTCTCGATGCATGGTTCGCCGAGCTGGTGCGCCGGGTTATGTTCATCGGCCTTTTCGCCTTCATCCTCGACCGGGGACCGGCCTTCGCCAAGGCCGTGGTCGACAGCCTGTTCCAGATCGGCGCCGGCGGCGGCTCGGCTTCGCCCGCCAACATTTTTGATGCCGGCATTCGCGTCGCATCCAAGATGTCCGAGCAGGCGCAGTTCGGCCTGTTCGAAGACAACGCACTCGCCATCGCAGCGGTCTTCGCCATGGTCGTGGTCGTCGTCTCCTTCTCTCTGGTGGCCGCGATCTTCGTGGCCGTCATGGTGGAGATGTATGTCGGGCTTCTCGCGGGGATGATCATGCTTGGACTGGGAGGCTCCTCCTACACCAAGGACTTCGCTGTCCGTTATCTGGTCTATGCCTTTTCCGTCGGCATGAAGTTGATGGCGCTCGTTATGATCGCCAAGATCGGCTCGGACATCCTGCTCGGCCTGGCCGAGGCGCCGACCGCGACCTCCGATCAGTTCATCACCACGCTCGCCATCGCAGGCATATCGGTCGTCGTGTTCGTCATCGCCATGTACGTCCCTCCGATCATGCAGGGCGTGGTCCAGGGCGCGTCGATCGCCGGCGGCATGGAAGCGATCCGGCACGGGGCCCAGGCCGCGACCTTTGCCGCCGGCGGTGCCTTCCTCGGGGCGAGCGCTGCGTCCAGGGGCGCGCAGACCGCGAGTGATGCAAGAGCTGGCGGGTCGTCGATGGCGAGTGCCGCACTTCGTGGGATGGCCTCTAGCGTGGGCAGCGCCGGATGGGCCGCCGGCTCGGCGGCCAAGGAAAAGGCGATCGCGTCGCCCGGCGCCTATGCAGGCTCTCTGCTGGGGCTTGCCAACGCCAAGCTCGACCAGAGCCCCCAATCGGGCAGGCGTACATCCTCCCGGCCTGTGCCACCGCCGATCGATGACAGTAAGTGAGGAGACCGTACGGCATGGCCTCAGGCAATCCGCCCGAAAACCCCTATCTTGCCGCCCGACAGGAGTGGAACGAACGCTATGGCTCCTATGTTAAGGCCGCCGCCGCCTGGCGCCTTGTCGGCATCGCCGGCATGACCATGGCGGTGATCGGCTTTTCCTATGCGCTCTTCCAGAGCACGCAGGTCAAGCTGGTGCCGTACATCGTCGAGGTCGACAAGCTCGGCACGGCCTCGAGCGCCGGCTTTCCGGAGCAGATCGAGTATGCCGATTCCCGCGTCGTCAGGGCAACGCTCGGCAGCTTCGTCTCGAACTTCCGCAGCGTGACGCCGGATGCTGTTGTTCAGAAGCAGTATATCGATCGCACCTATTCGCATCTGAGAACCTCCGATCCGGCCACCGAAAAGGTCAACGCCTGGTTCCGCTCCTCCTCGCCATTCGAGAAAGCGAAGACCGCGACGGTCGCCATCGAGGTGAACAACATCGTCGCGCTGTCCAACCAGAGCTACCAGATCGACTGGACCGAGTTCGAACGCGACCGCAAGGGCAAGGAGACCGCCGTTCGGCGGTTCCGCGGCGTCGCCACGGTCACGCTTACACCTCCACAGGACGAGGCCATCATCCGCTTCAACCCGATCGGTCTGTATCTGCGCGATTTCGACTGGACTGCGCAACTTTGAAAGGCATGGCCCGCATATGAACTTCAGAACCAAAATAGCCCGGGCCACGCTGAACGCCCTCGTGATCGTATCCACGACAATGGCGTCGCCCTTCCTCCTCTCTTCGGAAACCCTCGCCGATGGAGTGACTGCCAATGAGGCGAAGGGCATCGGGATTTCCGGCCAGTGGCGTGGGTCGCGCGGACTTGTCACGAAAGGCGCGGACGGAAAGGTCGTCTTTCTCTACGGCGAGATCCAGCCCTCGGTCGTATGCTCGCCGCTGCAGGTGTGCGATATCGAGCTTGAGGCCGGTGAGGTTGTGCGCGATGTTCTCGTCGGCGACACGGTACGCTGGAAGGTCGAACCCGCGACCTCCGGGGCCGCCGGCGGCCAAGCGATCCACCTGATCGTCAAGCCCTCCGAACCCGGTCTGGTGACCTCGATGGTGGTGACGACCTCTCGACGCACCTATCACATCCAGCTCAAGTCGCATCAGACGCAGTACATGGCGCGCGTCGGTTTCGAATATCCCGAGGACGTGTCAACGAAGCTCGCCGACGTCAACGCCCGCATGGAAGCGAGCACGATCCCCGGCGCCGGGGTTCCGGCCGAGCAGTTGCAGTTCGGCTATGCGATTTCGGGCAGCGCCAGATGGCGGCCCAGCCGCGTCTATAGCGATGGCATCAAGACCTACATCCAGTTTCCACGCTCGATCTCCGGCCAGGACGCGCCGGTCCTGTTCGTCATCTCCGGCGGCCAGAACCGCATCGTCAATTATCGCATGAAGAACGACATGATGATCGTCGACTATCATGTCGACAAGGCGGTGCTCGTCTCCGGCGTCGGCTGGAAACAGGAGAAGATCACGATCCGGCGGGGAGGGCGGTGATGCCTATCTCCCGCTCGTTTCGCTCCTTCGCCGTTGCGGTCACGCTCGCGGTTTTCCTTTCCGGTTGCCAGAGCCTTGGCCCGGGCGGCCTCGTCGCCAGTAACGCGCCAGCCGACATCTCCGGACCGGCCGCAACTTCGATCGCCGGCGATATGGTAAGCCGCCTTGCCGAGCACGTCGGGCCGGGCAGCGGAACTATCGCGTTGAAGCAGGATGGTTCGCCCTTCGGGCAAGCTCTGGAGTCGGCCCTCAAGGGATGGGGATACGCGGTCGTTACCGACCAGGCAACCGACAGCGGCACGACGATCGTCCCGCTCGCCTATGTTGTCGAGCCGTTCGAGGGCCAGGTCCTCGCGCGGCTGTCGACGCGCGGTGCCGAGCTCGGTCGTGCCTATGAGATAACTACGACGGGCGCATCACCGGCGAGCCCGCTCTCCGTGATGCGTCGCGGGTAGGAGGGGAGCTGTGGTCCAATCTCTCAAACTCGGCGGTGCCCCGAACGAAGAGTCCGAGGCCGGCATCCGGCGAATCAATCGACTGCCGATCATCATCGTGACCGTACTCGTCATCGCCTTCCTCGGCGTGATCTTCTACGGTCTCACGTCGCGCGGCCTGCTCGTCCGCCAGAATTCCGGCCCGGCCGACGGTTCCGGCAATCCGGCCTCGACCTTTGCGGATCAGCTCAAGCGAGGTGTAGGCGACGCCATCATCGGAGAACCGCAGCAGACGACGACGCTGCAGCCGACACCTGTCGAGACGCAAGGTGAGAAGCGCTCCGTCAATCCGTTCACGCCACAGCCCGGCCACAAGGAAGAAATGCGGCCTGCCCAGGAGCTGGAATCCGAACACGTCTGGCGAGCGCGCCTGCAGCGAGAACAGGAAGAACAATATCTCCGGGAGCGGCATCGCCAGAGGATGGCCCGGCTTCAGGCGAATGACGCCGCCTATGACTCCCCGATCGCGGTCGACCGCGGCAAGTTCGACGGGCGGGGAGGGGACCCGACCGCTGCGGCCACGACGACGAATGGCGTTTCGACCGCGACGACGCCTGGCGCATCCGACCTGTACGCGGCAGCGCTGCGCACTGGTCTCGGCGGCGTCAACGTCGACCCGAACGCCCAGCGCGCCAAGGAGGACTTCTTCAATGCCGACCTCAAGGAACTCGGCTACCTTCCGAACCGTGTAGTCCCGCAGCAGTCGCCTTATGAGCTCAAGCGTGGCTCGGTCATTCCCGCGACGCTGATCACGGGCATCAATTCCGACCTTCCCGGTCGCATCACCGCCCAGGTGAGCCAGAACGTCTATGACTCCGCGACAGGACATCGCCTCCTCATCCCGCAGGGAACGAAGCTGTTCGGGCGCTACGACAGCAAGGTGTCGTTCGGTCAGAGCCGCGTGCTCGTCGTCTGGACGGACATCATCTTCCCGAACGGCTCGACGCTCCAGATCGGCGGTATGGCGGGCTCTGATGCCCAAGGCTACAGCGGCTTCCGCGACAAGGTCGACCGGAAGTGGCTTCAGACCTTCGGCTCAGCCATTCTCATCGCGATGATCGGGACGGGCATGGACATGGCGCTCCCGCAGAGCTCCTCACTCGAAACGCAAGACACGGCCTCGGATGCCGCCAGACGAAACTTCGCCGAGACCTTCGGGCGTGTCGCCGATCGGACGATCCAGCGCAACATGGACGTACAGCCGACGCTCGAGATCCGCGCTGGCTACAAGTTCAATGTGCTGGTCGATCAGGACGTCGTTTTCCCGGGCATCTACAAAGGTTGACGACGGGACGTGAAGGCGGAGCGGCCTCGGTCGAGGTTTGCCTGCCAATTCGACCCTTGACCCGGCCTGAGTGCCATAGGGTTTGGAGAGGCCGGAGACTTCGAACAGCGATGACCATCTTTCCAGAACGATGGCCAGTCATGAAGCCCCGCAACCACCAAGGCGAAACATAGACCTAGGTATCGGCCGGATCGACCAGCTTGGCCAATCGTTGCGACGTTGAGACCGGCAGCCTTCGCATGGGTTGCGATGATAGGCACCTGCAAGTCTTCTGCCAGCGGCGCAACGAAGATAGGCGGCGATGAAGCCGACCGCCGTGCCGATGAAGACGCTGATTGCGGTGACGCCGAAGGCAACAAGCTGGCGCGGATGGAGTAGAAAAGACGCGAGGCACCCCACCGATGAGGCCTTGAAGGGGCGCCTGTTTCGGCCCAGAAGCCGACCGGCTTCCGCCTTCCAAGTACCAGTAACAGACCTCCGCCACGTCTCGCCTTCGCGAGCCGCGCTACGCTCTGCCGAGGGATCGCCGCCGTCGATAACGGAGGCGAGCTTTCCTTTTTGCGAGGTCCCGCGCCACCTCGACCGTCAGGATCCCATATTGACCGATGACGAAGCGCCGCGTTCTGCGCTCTCTGTTGCGGTACTGGATCAGGAATGTCTTGATGCCTGACCGCTTCAACGCGGACACCAAATCCTCCGGCCTCGGTGTCCCAAAAACCCGTCGCGGTGCGGGTCATGCTGCAGTGCGTCAATGATTCTCTTGGTCAATTTCGGCATAGTCACCCTCCTTATGCGCAGAATTCGCGCACGGGCCGATCTGCTTCCCCACGCAGGTGCAGCGTGAGCGGGGGCAGGGGGAAGCAGATGAAAGGAAATTAGGGGGGTTTCTAGCGTACCTCGGGCAGCGGACCTGGTCAGCGCAAGCCCGGACCCATCGTAGTTTCTCGGATTATGGCGTAGAAAGAGCTGCTTTGGCGAAAATGGCCAGATCGAGTTGCAGAAGTTGAACTCCTCGGCACCGCCAGCCTGCATTGTAACGTGCCTGGCGGTACGTTCTAGGGTAGCGTTGAAATCTGATGGGAGGTGGCCGGGTCGAACAGGTCTTCGCGCTGCTTCTGATTTCGATATCGCGTGAACATGTCGAATTCCCCTCATTGTTGCGCCCGGTTCCGCCGGGCTCGGTTCAGCACCCGAACCAGCTCCGCTGACGCTCTGAAACAGCGACCCATCACTCGCGCGATGACCGCGGAGACAGCTCACGGGACCGGAATGGACCCGACTGCGTGGCGGCGGTCTATCCGCATGTTATTTTGGGCACGAGGACTGCGGTGCGCCGAGGCGCGGGACACCTCAGGCGTTGACGTCCACCACAACGCGCATCGCGTCTCCACCGAACTCCTTTGCCAGCCGTTTCGGCCGAGAGAGGGGAGGAAATGGAATTGCGCGCGTTCGCGCATCTGTCATTAGCCTGTGGAAA
The DNA here is from genome assembly GCF_016756595.1 of Mesorhizobium sp. L-2-11. Lineage (NCBI taxonomy): Bacteria > Pseudomonadati > Pseudomonadota > Alphaproteobacteria > Hyphomicrobiales > Phyllobacteriaceae > Mesorhizobium > Mesorhizobium sp. L-2-11. Next base: position 44,058 of record NZ_AP023258.1, read on the forward strand.
CCTGAAATCGCGAGAGATTGGCAGCCTAGGCATGAACCCAAGCGCAGCCCAGTATCTGTTTCGGGATCGCGCGAAGTCAAAAGGTAGGGCATGGCTTTTCGATTTGTTCATACGGCGGACATTCATCTGGATTCGCCTCTTCGGTCCCTGGCGCTGCGCAAACCGGAACTAGGCGAACTGATTGGCCACGCGACGCGGCGTTCCTTTGTCAATATCGTCGATCTCTGCCTATCCGAGCAGGTCAACGCGCTTCTTCTCGCAGGTGATCTCTATGACGGGGATCAGACCTCCATGAAAACTGCGCGGTTCCTTTCCGAGCAAATCCGGCGACTGGACCAAGCCGGAGTCCGGGTGTTCATCATCCGGGGCAACCACGATGCGTTGTCGAAGATCACCAGAGAACTGACGTACCCGGAAACCGTAAAAGTCTACGGTGGGCGCCCAGAGGCTATCTCGCTCGAATTGGGGGATCGAGCGACCCCTGTGGTTATTCACGGGCTTAGCTTTGCGCAAGCCCAGTGTCCTGAAAGTCTGGTTGGAAAGTACAAGCCACGGGTCGAAGGCGCTGTGAACATCGGTCTCCTGCACACCAGCCTCTCAGGAACATTGGGGCACGATCCCTACGCACCCTGCAACGTCTCGGATCTGGAGGCGACGGAGTTCGACTATTGGGCGCTCGGTCACATTTACAAGCGGTCAATCAGTACCGGACGCTGCACGATCGTGATGCCTGGCATGCCCCAGGGGCGCGACATCAACGAATCCGGTCCGAAATCGGTGAGTCTTATTACGATCGCTGATGACAGAACCGTCCACATTGAGGAGAAGTTCACCAGCATCGCACAGTTCGAGCGCGTCGCGGTCGACCTCGACGGCGTCGCAGATTGGCGTCAGATGGTGACCACGGTTGCAATCGAAGCATCGCCCGAAGCCAAGCCCCCTACAGGTTCCGGATAACACCCATGTGAACGCCATCATGTGGATACGTCGATCGCTATCTGTTGGTTTCATTCACGCTTTGCTTCTTGCAAAAAGAGGAGCCTGGAAATGGCAAATGTAACTCGCGCTCTTTTTATCCTCGATTTCAGAGCGCCCAAAATACATCTGTGGAGTGGTAGTTACGATGCACCATTAGTCCCGATCAACGGTCAGCCGCTTTTGGATCGCCTCATCAACGCATGTTTCGAAAACAGCACTGAAGATGTCATTCTGGTTGAAAACGCTAGAAGTGACGCACTCGATAGGTTTCGCCTACGGTTCGGCACAACTATTCTTTCGTGGGGGGATTTGCCTGACAGCGGCCTCATTGAGAGAGTACGGGATTATGAGGGCGATACTCTCCTGGTATGGGGAACACCGCTTTTCGACAGTGACGTCCTTCACGGAATCGATACGGACAGCGGATTGCGTGGCTCTGCTTGGCGGCCCGACGCACCGACTGGTATTTATCGATTGAGTGCTAATGTTCTACGGAATCTTTTGCTCGAAAGCCACGTGACGGCATCTGACGTTCCACATCAGACCTTTAGCAAGTTAGCCTTGGGTCTGTCCCGGCTGGAGATCGCGTTCCCTGGGGATGAGCTGAATGCTGGCTCCGAACTGCTCAATGTTTGCGACGGCGTCGATGTCTCCATAGCGGAATTTCGGTGTGACAAGGAGAACCTGCCGCGGCGTCTTGAGACCAGCGTCGGAGGATATTGGCGTAAGCCAATCGCTGAGCACATGCTTCTTTGCAACACCCGATTCCCTCCGAAGACTTTTTACGACCGGCTAGCGACGAGGCTCGAAGGCGTATTAACATGCTATCCATCTCAGCAGATTGACATCGCTTCAATTGTTGGCGCGATGACCTCGCAGCAACCGGACTTCATTGCAGTCGGAAACGGGGTCACTGATCTCATACAAGCGCTCTATTCGACGCTGAACCCCGTAATTGCGATTCCCACCCCGACATTCGCCGGCTTTCAAACACCGCTCAATAACGAACGAAAGAAGAACTTCGTGCTCAGTCCGCCCTATTTCGATCTCGATGTTCGAGCTTTCTTTGAATTCGCAATAGCGACAGGCGCAGATACAGCAATCGTTGTAAATCCTAACAATCCGACCGGCCGACTAGTTGATTATGCTGACATGGCATGGTTGGCCGAGGCTCTAGGTTCTCGCGGGCGACGACTGATCGTGGATGAATCGTTTATTGATTTTCCCGCTGACGGCCGTTCAAACAGCGTTGAGAATCTGGTGCCGTCCTTTCACAATCTGATCGTAGTGAAGAGCCTTGGAAAGGTCTTCGGTCTCGGTGGAATCCGGCTCGGCTATCTCATGGCTGGCGATACCGAGCTCATTGCTGCCGTGCGCCGGAAACTGCCGTTGTGGAACATCAACGGTATCGCGGAATACACGCTGTTCCTGCTGCCCGAATTCGCAGAGGAACTGGAGGCCAGTCTAAGGGCATTGCGAGAGGATCGAGAGCACTTCATCCAGGGACTACGGACGGTACCGGGCCTCGACGTCGTGCCTTCGGAAACGAATTTCATCTTATGCCGGCTGCCTGAAAATTCGTTATCCGCTGCCGAACTCAAGCGTCATCTCATTCTCTTCGAATCCGTCCTTGTAAGAGAATGCGGCTACCAAGCCATGAACGATGCAGATCGATATCTTCGGCTAACGGTTCGAAGTCGGGAGGAGAACGAAGAGCTGACAAAAATTCTGCAGCGCACCTTAAGCCACTTAACTACCACCTCTAAGGGCAAATGCTCTGATGTAACATTTGCGCCTCGAACTGATTAGTCTTGTCAAATGCTGCGAGAGGGAAGCATGTCGCTTAGCCACAATCGTCGTAAAAAGCTCTTCGAAATGATTCAGACGAATGGCGAAGGTTAGCACCCGGTGAGGACCGCCTTGTTTGTGAGGACGTGAAGCGCTGTTGTCGTGGTTGATTTTCATGACCACGATGCAAGCAGCGAGGATAGCCACGTGTCCATTCATCGGATGGAGATTGTGAGTGGGACAGGTCGGCGTCGGAGTTGGTCGACGGCGCTGAAGGAGCAGCTTGTCTCAGAAACGCTGGAGCCCGGGGTCACGGTGACCGAGGTGGCGCGCCGCCATGATCTCGATCGGTCGCTGATTTATCGCTGGCGTCGCGCCTTTGGGGTGAGACGCGCTCGTGCGGCCGGGGCCTTTCTGCCGGTTGAAGTCGTCGACGACGCCGCGGCAGCGACAGAATCTTCGCCGCCAAGGATGACCAGTGCTCCTGCGCCGGGCGCGGGGCGGATCGAGATTGAGTTCTCTGATGGCTATCTCGTGCGGGTCGACAATCAGGTCGATGACAACGCTCTTGCCCGTGTTCTGAGGGTTCTGGCGCGCCAAGGATGATTCCGGTCCCGACTGGCGTTCGGGTGTGGCTGGCCACTGGTCACACCGACATGAGGAAGGGCTTTCCGTCACTGGCTCTGCAGGTCCAGGAGGTGCTCAAGCGCGATCCCTTGAGCGGTCATGTGTTCTGCTTCCGCGGCCGCAGGGGTGATCTTTTGAAGGTCATCTGGCACGACGGCCAGGGGGCGTGCCTGTTCACCAAACGACTGGAGCGGGGACGCTTTTTGTGGCCATCGCCGGCCGACGGCGCGGTGACGATCTCGACTGCCCAACTCGCTTATCTGCTCTCCGGGATCGACTGGCGAAATCCGCAGGAAACCTGGCGCCCGACGTCGATGGGATAGCGGTTTTGTCTTTGCGATCGGGGGAGGATGTGATTCGCTCGGGCCTGTGAAATCCGCCCCTGATTCGCTTCCGTCCGACCTTGCTAGCGCCCATGCGATGATCCTCGCCGAGCGGGCCGCGCGCATGGAGGCGGAGGCCGTTGCGGCGCGTGCTCAAGCGGTGAGCTCCTCGACAGAAGCGTTGATCGCATACCTCAAGCTGGAGATCGAGAAGCTGCGGCGCGAACTCTACGGCAGCCGCTCGGAGCGCAAGGAGCGGCTCCTGGCACAGATGGAGCTGCAGCTGGAGGATTTGGAGACCTCAGCCACCGAGGACGAGCTGGCCGCCGAGAAAGCGGCGGCGCAGACGCAGTCGGTCAAATCGTTCGAGCGCAAGCGGCCGTCGCGCAAGCCGTTCCCAGAGCACCTGCCGCGCGAGCGCGTCGTCATCGCCGCGCCCGAAAGCTGTCCCTGCTGCGGATCGGTGAAACTGTCGAAGCTGGGCGAGGACGTGACGGAGACGCTGGAAGTGATCCCGCGCCAGTGGAAGGTGATCCAGACGGTGCGCGAAAAGTTCTCGTGCCGGGAATGTGAGAAGATCACGCAGCCGCCGGCCCCCTTCCACGTAACCCCGCGGGGCTTCGCCGGCCCGAACCTTTTGGCGATGATCCTGTTCGAGAAGTTCGGTCAGCATCAGCCGCTGAACCGGCAGAGCGAACGATACGCCCGCGAGGGCATCGATCTGAGCGTGTCGACGCTGGCCGACCAGGTCGGCGCCTGCGCGTTGGTGCTGCAGCCGCTGCATGCGCTGATCGAGACCCATGTGCTTGCCGCCGAGCGGCTGCATGGCGACGACACCACCGTGCCCATCCTGGCCAAGGGCAATACGGCCACCGGCCACATCTGGACTTATGTCCGTGACGACCGGCCGTTTGGCGGAACCTCGCCGCCGGCCGCGCTCTACTACGCTTCGCGTGATCGACGACAGGATCACCCCGAGCGCCATCTGCAAGACTTCACCGGCATCCTGCAGGCCGACGCCTATAGCGGTTATGTTGCGGCCAGCCATATGTGGTCTTGCTGACCTATTCCCTTTGTCATCTGAGTATTTGGGGCCGATTGACGCAACATAAATGGCGAGTTTGGCTGCCGGACCTTTTCTCGTTTGGAGGTTCGCCATGGATCACTTTTCCTTTTCCAACCAAGCCGCTGATGCCCTATTTCTGGAAGTGCCGTTCGCTGACGAGCGGAACCGCTATTTGCACCACTGCGCCGCACACGGAGCTAGGCCTGAAGTTCTTAGGGTCAAACGCAACGAACTCCTGTGGATCGCGCTACATCTCGGTCCAGAAGCCGCGGCCGGAGTCGGCATGGCGGAGTTGTTACCGATCGCGCAGGCTCGGCAGGATCTTCGCGGTGCGGCTACCGCTGCACGGCGGGTCATCGATATCGGGCGCCCCTGGCTGAAGTTCCTCGGCTGGTGGCGTGAACCCACTGTCATATTGTCATACCAGGGGCAACTCGACCGGTACGTCGCCTGGATGCGTGACGAACGCGGTTTGACACCGTCGACGGTGGAGCAATGGGGGAGCATGACCGGCAGATTCTTACTGTGGTGCGAACAGGCGAACCGTCAGCTCAAGGATTTGAGGGCAGAAGACATCGACAACTATATAGCGACCCAAGGAGCCGGGCGCTGGGGTCGTGTCTCGATTGCACATGTCGCCTCCGCCTTGCGCGCATTTCTGCGATACGCGGCAAAAGAGGCGTGGTGCTCAGACCGCTTGGCGAGGTCAATATCGCGGCCTCGGCTTTATCAGCAAGAGTCTCTGCCATATGCCCCGGATTGGTCTGACGTCCAGAAGATGTTGGCCGCCGTCGACACGGACCGGCCCCGCGACATCCGGGACCGCGCGATCTTACTGCTGCTGGCTGTATATGGTATGCGGCGCGGCGAAGTCGCCGCACTGCAGCTCCACCAAATCGACTGGGCGGGGCGAACTCTTCGGCTTTTCCGCTTAAAGCGACGACAAGCCCAGATCTATCCGCTGGTGCCCTCTGCTGCTGAAGCATTGGCGCGCTACGTTGATACGGTGCGGCCGCCGTCGTCGTGCCAAGAAGTCTTTCTCCGTATGCAGGCGCCTCAACGGGCCTTGAAGGCGGCTAGCATTTATAGCGTCGCCAATCGGCGATTTGTCGCGCTTGGCATTCAAGCGGCGCATCGGGGCGCGCATGCGCTGCGGCATGCCTGTGCAGTTCGCTTGCTTGCTGAGGGGCTGACCATCAAAGAGATCGGCGACCATCTTGGACACCGCAGCACCGCGGCAACAAGTGTCTACGCAAAAGTGAACATGACAGCTCTTCGCGAAGTTGGCGCCTTCGATTTGGGAGACGTCCTATGAAGCTGATCGACGTCATCGATGTCTACCTCGCCCGGCAAAGGTCACTGGGCATGCGCTTCGAGTCTGCCGGCCGCTTGCTCCATCACTTCGGGCGAGCAGTCGGCGATCGACAGATCGGCGAAGTAACCCCAGAATCGGTCATTGATTTCCTCAATGGAGACAAGGGGCCGACCGCGACGTGGGCACTCAAACACAGGGTGCTGAGTGGCCTCTTTAGATTCGCAATAAGCCGCGGATATGCCGATCGCTCGCCTCTGCCGACAGTTCTGCCGAACCTGCCGCCGCAGCAGACGCCGTACGTATATTCGACCGAGGAACTGCGCCGACTACTGGAGGCAACGTCGACTTTGCGAACGGGCTACAGCCAGCATGTACCGGCGATGTACCGTACGATGATCCTGCTCCTCTACGGAACAGGCATGCGGATCGGCGAGGCCCTGCGCTTGACCTTGAAGGATGTCGACCTCGTCGAAGACGTCATCACCATCCATTGCACCAAATTCTTCAAGACTCGGCTGGTTCCAATTGGACCGAAGCTGTCTGGAGAACTGGCCGCGCATCTCGAGCGTCGTGGCTTGCTGCCAATGCCGCAGGGAAAGGCGGCGCCGCTATTCGCGTCGCGCGGCATTCGAGGGTGGACTTATCAGAGTGTCGTCACCATGTTCCAACATGTCCGCCGAGCCGCCGGAATCGAACGCCCGATCGGCGAACTGCGCCCTCCACGTATCCATGATCTTCGCCACACAGCGGCCGTGCACCGTGTCGTCGCATGGTATCATTCCGGCGAGGACGTCCAACGATTGCTCCCGCAACTCGCGACCTTCCTTGGTCACATCGACATCCGATCGACCCAACGTTATCTGCAAATGACGCCTGAACTCCTGGAGGCGGCCAGCCAACGCTTCGCCCAGTATGCGATGGAGGGCAGCCATGAAGAATGAGATGCTCCTGGGACCATGGGTGCGGCGGTTCCTCCTTGAACATCTGGTGGCTGAACGCAATCTGTCCCGAAACACTCAGGCCAGCTACCGCGACACCTTGATGCTCTTGCTTCCGTTTGCCAGCAATCACGCGGCGCGTCCCATTGATCGAATGTCGGTCGAGGATCTGACACCGTCAATCATCCGTCAGTTCCTTGATCACCTGGAACGCGATCGAAAGTGCAGCGGGGTCACTCGAAACCAGAGGCTGGCAACCATACGCTCATTAGCAAGGTTCATTGGCATGCACTCACCGGTCCACATCGCGTGGTCCGGCGAAGTACGAGCGATGCCGTTCAAGAAGACCGCCAAGGCCATGATAGGATATCTCGAGAAGCCAGAGATGGACGCCCTCTTGGCACAGCCGGACCGTCGTACGCCTCTTGGCAATCGCGATTACGCTTTGCTTCTGTTCTTGTACAATAGCGGTGCCCGTGCCGATGAAGCGGCGCAGTTGATCGTCGACAATTTGCAGCTGGGCCGGCAATCGTCGGTGCGACTGCACGGCAAGGGAAACAAGTTCCGATCATGTCCGTTATGGCCAGCCACTGCAACGACCCTATCGAAGCTCGTCGAGGGACGTGGCAAGCGGGATCCGGTCTTCCTGAATCGGATCAACTCGCCATTGACGCGGTTCGGGATCCACAGACTCGTGACCCACTATGCCGAGCTGGCGAGCAAAATAGTGCCGTCGATCGAGACGAAGCGCGTTAGTCCTCACACGATCCGACATACAACTGCAGTCCACCTGCTGCGCGCTGGCGTCGACATCAACACAATCCGTGCCTGGCTTGGCCATGTGTCTCTGGACACGACGCATGTTTACGCCGAAGTCGATATGGAAATGAAGGCCAAGGCGCTGGCTCGGGTCGACATCTCTGACCAACAAACCACGGTCTCCCAGCGCGCGCTACCGTCCCTAATGGCCTTCCTGAAGGCTCTCTAGCGCGGTCGTGAAGTGGAATTTTATGTTGCGGTGCAAGCGTAAGCGGTCAGCCGATAACGTCAGGCCTAAAGTTCCAAGGCATGAGCATTTCGATTTCGGATGCCGGCCAGCCTTGAGCGATGCGGGTCAAGGTCTGCGAGAGCCAGTCGAGCGGATCGACGCTGTTCATTTTGCAGGTTTGCAGCAAGGTGGCTACCGTCGCCCAGGTTCGTCCACCGCCGTGGCTGCCGGCGAATAGACTATTCTTTCGCGTGATCGTCTGGGGCCTGATTGCACGCTCGACGATATTGGAGTCGATTTCGATGCGACCGTCCATCAGAAAGCGTTCCAGCGCCTCCCGCCGGGTGAGCGCGTAGCGGATCGCCTCGGCGGTCTTGGATTTTCCGGAGACCTTGCCCAGTTCCGCTTCCCATAGATCGAAGAGGCTCGCGACAATGGCCACGGACTTTTCCTGACGTAGCGCGGCGCGGCTTCCGGCATCCTTGCCGCGGACCTCGTCCTCGACCTTCCACAATTCGGTCATGGCGATGATCGAATCCGTCGCGGCCTGCGAGACCCCGCTGATGTGCAGGTCGTAGAATTTGCGCCGCAGGTGAGCCCAGCACCCGGCGAGCCGGATTGTTTCATTGCTGCCGGCTTTGGCCCGTGCCTTGACCAGGTTGGTATAGGCCGAGTAGCCATCCACTTGCAGGATACCGCTGAATCCGGCGAGGTGGCGCGCCACGCAATCCGCACCTCTGCTGTCTTCAAAACGATAGGCAACCATTGGCGGACTGGTTCCGCCATAGGGTCGGTCATCCCGTGCGTAGGCCCACAACCAGGCTTTCGTGGTTTTCCCGGAACCAGGGGCAAGGGTGGGCAAGGTCGTCTCGTCGGCGAAGACCCTTTCGCCCTCCTTGATGCGCTCCAGTATGTAATCAGCAAGCATCTGCAGCTCGAAGCCCAGATGCCCCATCCACTGCGCCATCAACGACCGGCTGATCTCGACGCCGTCGCGCAGATAGATCGCCTCCTGCCGATAAAGCGGGAGGCCGTCGGCGTATTTGGAGACGGCGATATAGGCGAGCAGCCGCTCCGTCGGCAGCCCGCTTTCGATGATGTGCGCCGGCGCCAGAGCCTGGACCACGCCGTCACGGCCCCGGAAGGCGTATTTGGGACGGCGCGTGACGATGACCTGGAACTTCGGCGGCACGACGTCCAGCCGCTCGGATCGATCCTCGCCGATCAGAACCTTTTCAAGCCCCTCGCAGTCGGCCGGGATTTCCGGCTCGACGACCTCCTCGATGCGTTCGAGGTGGGCAGCAAAGCCCTTGCGCGGACGCGGGGCGCGCTTCGGCTTGTTCCCGACCGCGCGGTCGAGTTCGCTCCGGATTTCCGAAAGGCCGGTCTCGACCTCTTCGAAGGCAAAGGAGGCCTGCTCGTCGTCGATGGCCAGGCGTAGCCGCTCGGAACGCGTGCCATGTTGCGTGCGCTGTAAAACTTTCAGGATTGACGTGAGATTGGCGATCCGCTCGCTGGCGCTTTTCTCGACAGCTTTCAGCCGGGCGACCTCCGCCTCAGATGCTGCGATCCGAGCGTCGGCGACTGCGATCCGGGCCTCGCTTGCAGCCTGCTCGCGAGCCATGGAAAGGATCATCGCCTTCAGCGCATCAACGTCGTCGGGAAGGGCAAGACCCGGTAGAACCATGGCAAGCAACAGAGCACAAAAACAGCCGCTTTCCCAACCGTTCCAGCCGCATGATTCATCTTGCCGCAGGCCGGTTTCAGCCCGTCGATAACGGCCGCCTGACCCTGGCCGGACGAATCTTTTTCCAGTCCAGTCCGGCCAGAAGCGCCATCAACTGGGCGTGGTCGAGACGCATGCGCGCGGCCGATATCCCCGGCCAGCAGAAGCTGTGATCTTCCAGAGTCTTCGAATAAAGACAAACCCCGCTGCCGTCCCACCACACGATGCGAACCCGGTCCGCACGCTTCGAACGGAATACGTGAAGTGCCCCCGAGAATGGGTCCAGGCCGCCATCCCTGACCAGCGCCATCAAAGATGCCGCGCCCTTGCGGAAGTCGACCGGCTGGCACGACACGTAAACCACCACACCGGAAGCGATCATGCCTTACGAACCGCGCGGATGATCCTCGCCAGGCGATCGGGATCGACATCGCCGCCGGCGCGCACCACTGCGTCGCCAATGACGATTTCCACCGTGTCGCTGCCCACCGCTTCAAAGCGCGTGAACTTCGCCGGCTTGCTCGCTCCCTCCGTCAGTGGCGCAACCATGCCCGACGAAAGCGCCTTGCGGCGCCACGCATAGAGCTGCGAGGGGTCCAGCCCCTCGGAACGCGCAACCGCCGAGACATTGCCCCCTGGCGAGAACGCTTCGGCGACAAGCCGTGCCTTCTCTTCGTCCGACCGATGGCGCGGCTTGCGTCGGGACGGCACAGGCTCCGCCGTCAAAATCTCGAATGTTCGATGATGGCTCATACTGTCGCTCATAGGATTCTCCGCATGATTCATGCTGAAAATGAGCGATCAACCGCCTGCACGCTACGTGGGGACGCCTACGCGCTTACCACATAGGAGCTGAAGACCCGTTTTTGCCGCCTTTGCCGGCCATCGGGGCACTACCGAAATCGCCGACGCGTATACGGAGGAAAACGAATGCAGCACTGGCTGGATAAGCTGACCGATCTCACCGCCGTCGAAGGTGATCAAAGCAACCTCAAGGATGCTCTGGCGGGCCTTGCTGAACAGATCGGCTTTGGCGGCTATGCCTATCTCAACATTCAGCCCGGCCATATGCTTGCGATTTCGAGCTATCATCCAGAATGGCAGTCCGTGTACTTCGAACGAAACTATTCTGCGCTCGATCCGGTTGTAGGACGCGCGAAATCCATGAAGCGGACCTTCACGTGGAGCGGCGAGCAGGAGAGGCCGCGGCTTTCAAAAGCCGAACGCTCGTTCTATGCGCACGCGGCCGATTTCGGGATCCGCTCCGGCATCACCATCCCCGTCAAGACGGCGAACGGTTCGATGTCGATGTTCACCCTGGCCTCGGAGAAGCTGGCGATCCAGCTCGACCGGGAGATCGACGCCGTTGCCGCCGCGACGGCGGTCGCACAGCTCCACGCACGTATCGCCTTCCTGCAGGCGACGCCCAGTGTCGAAGAGGCTGCCTATCTTGACCCCAAGGAAGCGACGTATCTTCGCTGGATCGCCGTCGGCAAAACGATGGAGGAAGTGGCGGATCTGGAGGGCGTCAAATATAACAGCGTGCGCGTCAAGCTTGCTGAGACCAAGAAGCGCTTCAACGTACACACGACGACCCATCTCGCCGCTCTCACCATCCGTAGAAAGCTCATCTGATCTAAAGCTCAGTTCACCGACGCCTTCGGAATATAGCCGAGGACGTTGATCAGCGTGTTCACGACGCTCATCTGCGCGTGCATCTCGATGCTGGCTTCGATATAACAGAGATGCTGAGCGCCACCGGCCGCTTTTCCAAACTTGTAGTCGTCAGGCAACGCTTGGAACAGTTCGTCGGCCTTTTCCACCAGACGCCTGTGGGTTCGAATGGCCTCGATTGTGAGAGCCTTCAGGTCGGCCAAAGGGAGTCCACGCGTGAGCCCGACCACGGGTCGAAGCTCGAATTTTTCTTGCGATGTCGCAATGTCCGATTCCATTCCAGTCCCAGTCTTAGGTTCGTCTGCGGTGCGCCCCGCTGACAACGAACCCTTTGAACTCTAGCCGGGGATTAGAATCCGAGATGAATCGGCCCTTTAGACCCCATGCTCCCTCCGCCCAGGTGCGCGTCACCTGCGGCCGCCAGAATGCGACGGCAGTACGATATTCACTGCCACGACAACAGGAGGGAAATGATGACAACTACCTACTATATCGGACTGGATGCTCCACAAAGACACAATTTCCGCCGCGGTAGCTGACGCCGGCCGGGTGGAGGCGCGTTTCTTCGGGCAGATTGCTAACACGCCGGAGGCCGTCACAAAGCTGGCAGCGAACTGAGCAAGGACAATCCATTGATCGTTTATTTGTGATGGCTCCTATTTTTCACGAGCGCCGATGCCCGACAGGTCGATCCGAATGCCCGCCTTGTTCGGGTCGGTAGAGGCAGCCTTACGCGCAGGATCGGAATCGCCAGCCTCCGTCTTGCCATCAACCCGTTCGGCGGTCTCGCCTTCCCTCGCGGGCGTCGGCTCGACCAGCTTCACTTCTGCAGGGTCCGGCGCCCGAAACACCGCCGTGCCTTCAAAGTAGCCCGTCTGCCAGGCGATGATCGCGTCGTCGAAAACCTGCGGCAGGACCTCTTTGTCGGTTGGGTTGCCGTACCATTTGGTGACGATCCGATAGACCTTGGCGAACAGCGCCGTGCCCATGCGGAGATTGGCGCAGGCATCGACGAGGTCGGGCTTCAGCTCGCCCGCCTCCACGACGCCAAGGCCGGCCGGATATTGCGTGATTCCGACGCGCACGATATTGCGGCCGACATGTTGGCGGATCAGATCCATCGCCTCGTCCGGCGTGGTTGGCTTCGGAACCAGCACGACCCGGTTGCCCGACCGAACGGTGACGGCCAGCGGGTCTTGCGAACCCGCCCGCTCGATGAACGTCTCGACGATCGCGGGCTTCAAAGCCCGATCGGCGCATTGTTGGATGAGGGCGGCATCGACCATGCCGGTTTCTCCTGTGCTCATGTGTTGAAGGCCGTCACCAATGGACGGTTGAAGAGCTTCGCCCAGGCGATTGCGCTGGCCTGCTGGATGGCGACGATCGAGGTGCCGGCGGTCCACCAGCCATTGCCAGTCGCTATGACGATGTCCGGGAAATGCAGCATCGATTGAAGCGCCGGCCAGAGAATGAGCTGCTCGTAGCAAATCAGCGGAGCGATCATGGCGCCATCGAGCTCAACGACAGGATTGGCGAAAAGGTGCGCTCGCGCGCCTCCGCTCTGCCCCGTCCAGGCCCGCCACGGTTGCCACATGGAAACCGGGACCGGCATGCGTTCGCGATAGAGGACGCGCGCCTCGTCGGCGGAGATCGCCACCATGACGTTGTCGTAGCCGGCCGCCTCGATCACGGCCGCGCCGGCGATCACGGTGATGTCGGACCCGCGTAAACCCTCCTGCCAGAGACGCGCGACGGTCGGCGTCCAGAAGCCCAGGGCGCTCTCGGGAAGGACGATGAATCGGCTTCCCTCGGCTGCCCGAGCGCGAACCGTTGCGATCTGGCCACGGTGATGCTCGAGCGAACTCTCGCGACCGAGGCTCTGGCCCAGTTCGAGATCGACGCCTTTCCATCCGTCCGGTAGAGAAGGTTCTGTCCACGTTGCGGCGGACCAGAGCCAAAAGCCTCCCATGGCAATGACGGCTGCCGGCCAGTTTCGCGATGTCATCATCGCGATACTGGCCGCAGTCGCAACCAGGCCGCACCATCCCCATCCTGGAAAGAGCACGCCCGCCGCCGTCATAGGGTGCGCCCAGCCGGTGATGCCGAAGGGCGGCACCCCCATCAGCACCGCCGCCGCCAGATACCGCACCAACCTTCCCTTTCCCGGATGCTGCGTCCAGAGCAGCGCATGCACGGTGATGAAGCAGGCCGAAGCCATAACCCACAGCAGGAGGCCCGGCCAGAGATCGGTGGCATAGAAGGTCGCGACACCCTGCGGCAGGCCGCGCGAGGCGGCGAGGAAATATCCTCCCGAGACGGCAGCCGCGACGAGGCGCGACGGCGACTTCGCCCAGAGCAGCGGTAAGATCATCGCGGCCGGGAGAGTCAGCACAGTTCCGCTCCAGCCGAGTGTGCCCACCACAATCGACAAGACGACCAGGACCGGCCCGCGCCGGCGGTTACGGATCGAAAGTGAAGACGGGCCGGGCGAGGCCGAGAAGGCCGCTGTCCGGTACCGGCCCGAAATATCGGGAGTCATAGGAGCTCGCAAAGGATGACTGGAGATACAAATGACCCGGCGGCACGGTGCCTCCGGGATAGGGATCGATCGCTCGACCCTCCCCGTCCGTCTTGCGGACGCGGGATGCGCCAAGCACCTTGCCGTCGATCTCGACATCCTCGCCGATGTCGACGCGCTGGCCGGGGAGCGCTGCGACAGCCTTGATCAGAGGCGCGAAGCCGCCGGCGCAGGGTCCGCGCCGGAGATACCCGCGCTGTCGCGCTTTCTCGAACTGCGCCCCGGCCGGAGGGCAGATGAACACGAGATCCCCGACATTGGCGGGTCGATGAAGCGTCTCGATGCGCCAGATCCCGAGTGGCTCGCTCGGCGTCAGGTTCAGCCGAAAGCCGCCGATGAGGCCGATTACCGCAAGAGCGCCGATGACGCTGCCGGTCGAGGCAAGGAACACCGTGACCCCGCGCCTCGTCATTGCTTCATCACCGGAGTCTGGCGCTGCGAGAGCGCCAGGTCCTCGGCCTGCTTCAGCATAGCTGTCGTGCGCTCGTGGGCTGCGAGCTGCTGTGCTGTTCGCATTACCGGCCACGCCTCCTTCAGCCGTTCCTTTTCCTGGGGCTGGAGCCCTCCGGCGAGCTTGTCGAAGAGTTGGCCTGTGGGATTGCGGGCAGCGTTGGTCAGCAGCGTGCGTTCGCCGAACCGTTCCGCCACCGCCTTGTTGAAACCGTCGATCTCGAGCTTGGCCTCGCGATTGCTGAGCGCGTATCCCAGTGCTGCGGGAAGATCGTTGCGGTCGATCGCGTCGCGCACCCGTTCCAGGAAACTCAGCGCGGCAGGCGACAGCGCCGGGATGTCGATCGACACACGCTGCCGCAGCGTCTTCTCCTCGCCCTCGATCCGCTGCAGGGCGCGCTCACGCACCTCAAGATAGCGCTCGATGTCGCGCTTCAGCGCCGGCACGTTGACGTCGGCGACGCGGCGGGCTTCGCGGTCCGCCTTGCTGGCGAGAAGACCAGTCTTGCCGTTGAGCGGGCCGATCGATGCCGGATTGATAGTGAGGTTCTGAAGCGTCTGCGACGCCGCTCGGCCGTCGGCGAGGACCGCGTCGAAGTTCATCGTCCGGAAGGCGGTCTCGGGATCGGCGAACACGTAGCGGAATCGCGTCGAGACCTCCTCCCACTGCTTCTTGAGGGCGGGATCGTCCGCAAGCTTCTGCTCGACGGCGTCGCCCAGAGATTTCGGAAACAGCTTCACGCCGGCAACCATCGGACGGGCCTCCTTTTTGGTTCGCGTTATGGGGACTTGCAGCAGGCCGAGGCGCTCGCCGGCCGTGCGAAGGCGGATCGCCAGATCGGCAAGCTTCGAGCTTTGGCGCAGCGTCCAGTCAAGCCGGTCGCGCAGCATCGTTCGGGCGACATGGACGATGTGCAGGCCGCGGTTTTCGGCGAAGGCGAGCGCCCGCCGGTAGAGCGTGCCGCGCTCGTAATCGAGCGTGGTTTCCTTGGGCCGTCGGCGCGACAGGATTTTCGTCAGGCCGCCATTGAAGGCGAAGGAGCGGCGACCATAGTAAAGCTGCAGATCCTCCCGATGACGGGTCATCGCGACATAGGTCAGATGCCGATCGAGCGAAAGGGAGGCGAGCACCTTCACCCGATCGACGGTGGCGCCTTGGGCTTTGTGAATCGTGGTGGCATAGCCATGGTCGAGGTTGTTGTAGAATCGCTGCTCGACCGTCACCTGGCGGCGCTGATCGCCCTCGCCCAGGCTGACCGTGATGCGGTTCGGCGCAGCTTCGACGACGCGCCCGATCATCCCGTTCTTGACGCCGAGCGAGCCCTCGTTTTTCAGGAAGACGATCTGGTCGCCGGCGTCGAAATGGCGGATGCCGTCCGCCGTCCTAAAGCCATGGCCTTCACTGAGGATACCGCGCTCGACCAGCTTCTCGCGCGCCATGTTATTAAGCAACCGGACGTCACGACGCAGATGCGCGAGGATCAGCGTGGTCTTCGCCGGATCGTAGTCGCGGTTCCAGTCGGCGATCAGGTTCTCGACAGCCTGTGCCTTCAGCTCCGAGCCAAGCACCCTGCCCTGTGAGCGATACGCGGCAAGCGCCTGGTCGACATGGCCGCGCGCCAGATCGAGCGAGGCCTTGCGCATCCAGTCCTCGCGCTGGCGATAGATGGTTTCGAGATCGGCATAGCCGATGCGGTCGACAATGGCGCGGAAGGCGGCGCCCGCCTCGATCGGTTGGAGCTGCTCCGGATCTCCGACCAGGACGAGCTTGGCGCCTGCCCTGACGACGGCCTCGACGAAGCCGGTCATCTGCTTCGAGGCGACCATGCCTGCTTCGTCCATGACGAACACCGTCTTGGCATCGAGCGTGTCCCGGCCCTGTTTCCAGCGCAGCTCCCACGACGCCAGCGTGCGGCTGGCAATCCCCGCTTCCTTCTCCAGCCCCTCTGCCGCCTTGCCCGCAAGTGCTGCGCCGACCACCCGGTATCCGGCAAGTTCCCATGCCTCGCGCGCGGCCTTCATCATGGTGGTCTTGCCGGCGCCGGCGCGACCGACGACAGCGGCGATGCGGGCAGAACCGGCGACATGCTCGATGGCGGTTCGCTGCTCGCCCGACAGGCGGGCATGCCGGGCAAAGGTCGCCTCCAGCACCTTCTCCGGAACGCCGTGCGTCTCGCGACCGGAAAGCCAGACCGACCGCCGCGCCATCTCGGCTTCAAGCCGGATCAGCTCCCGCGTCGTGTAGCGGGCTGGCACCCTTTCTCCGGTTGCGAACGCCATCGTGTCGCGCTGCAGGCGAAGCACTTCCGGGCTCTGGATGATGCGCGCAAGAAGCTGCTGGAACGCCGCCGGATCGTCGACATAGCGATGCAGCACCTTGGCGATATCGCGTATATCGAAGACGCTCTTTTCGCGGGTAACGAGATCGAGCACGATCTCCGGACGGGCCTGAATGCGGCGCAGGTTCTCAGCCTTCCGCTCCTCCTGCAGATCGAGCCTCTCCAGCGACGGCTTCCATCCTTCGGCTGTTGCCTTGCGCTGGATCGCCTTGGCGCCAACGCCGACATGGATGGTTGGCACGAGTTCGATGCCCTGCTTCTCGTAGGACCGGCCATCGATGCGAAGGTTGACGCCGTTCAGCGCCAGATGATGGTTCAGCCGTTCAAACCAGCCATCACGAAATGCGTTGAAGTCTAGCGTGTCGCCGGCCCATAACTCGTAGACGATCTTTCCGGCTTTCGTCCTGAGTAGCTCGCCGCCCTCACCCAGCACCGCTACCTTCTTCGCGCCGAAGCCGTCTTCGGTCAGCGGCCGCAGCGTCATCATCAGGTGGATATGCGGATTGCCGAGGTTGTCGTGATAGACCCAGTCGGCAACCATACCCTTCGACAGGATGTGCTTTTCCACGAAGTCGCGGACGAGCGCGATGTTCTGTTCGGCCGATAGCTCCAGCGGCAGGGCAATGGTGAGATCCTTTGCGAGCTGCGCGTCCGAGCGCTTCTCGAAGGCCTCGACCTTGTTCCAGAAGGCCTCCGCCGCACCAGTGACGGACCGGTCCGCGATCAGCTTGCGCGCCCATTGCGGCGCATCGGCGGGTAACAGGAACTCCTCATGGACCAGCCCCTGCTTACGCGAATAGTCGACGGTGCGGGCCTCGCGTTCGTAGTCCATCTTCGCGCAGTGCCGGTAGGCCGCCGACAGCACCGCGCTACGGCCGTCGCCGCGGCTGACGATGCTGACGGAAAAGTGGGCGATGGCCACGGCGACAAAAGCTCCCGAATGCGAACCTCTTTCGTCGGGAGCGGCGGGCCGTGTCAGACCTCTACGCAACGCGTCGTATCAGCGACGTATAATTGCGCCCTTGGATCCGCTCCTTCGGAACGGCGGGATGATCCTCCAAAGTGTCGGCCTTGCCGACGTGCAAATCTGCACGTTCCTTCGGACGTGCTTTTGAGGAAGTCTTGCGGCGAAACAAACGCCACAAGATTTAGGGAGACGCGAGCGGAATGAAGAAGCCGTCATCGAAGATACGTGAAGAAATCGCCCGCCTGCAGGACCAGCTCAGGCAGGCCGAGACGCGCGAGGCCGAACGCATTGGCCGGATCGCGCTGAAAGCTGGACTCGGCGAGATCGAGATCGAGGAGGCCGCCCTTCAGGGGGCGTTCGAGGAGATCGCCGGGCGCTTTCGCGGAGCCAAGGGACAGGCGTCCGGAAAGAGGAAAGCGGGTGACGGCGGGACCGCCGGCGCTTCGCCCGCGACGGTCGCAACTGGCGCGGCTGCGGGCAGCGGTAGCGAGGCTTGAGCGGATGCGCCGGAGCCAAGCGACCGACGCCCGAAAGAAGGACACGCGCGAGAAGATCGAGCTCGGCGGCCTGATCGCGAAAGCCGGGTTGCGTTACGAGAAGCGCGCGCTGCTGCTCGGCCTGCTGATCGACGCAAGCCACCGCATCAAGGGCAACGATGCGGAACGCGCGCGCCTGACCGCAATCGGCGCGGAGGCCTTCGGCCGTGACGGCGAATAGGACCGTCCTTGCCCTGATCCCGGCGACGATGATGATCGGGGTGACCATCCTCATACCGGGCATCGAGCACTGGCTCGCAGCCTTCGGTAAGACCGCGCAGGCAAAGCTGATGCTGGGCCGCATCGGCCTCGCTTTGCCCTATGCGATGGCCGCCGCGATCGGCGTGATCTTCCTGTTCGCAGCCAACGGCGCCGCGAACATCAAGGCCGCGGGATGGGGCGTCGTTGCGGGCAGCGCGGCGACGATCCTGATCGCCGTGGCGCGCGAGGCAGTCCGCCTTGCGGGAATTGCCAGCAATGTCCCATCGGGCCAATCCGTCTTCGCATATGTGGACCCGGCGACGACGCTGGGCGCCTCCGCCGCGTTCTTCGTCGGCGTGTTCGCGCTGCGCGTCGCCATAAAGGGCAATGCCGCCTTCGCGAGGCCTGCTCCGCGCCGTATCCATGGTAGGCGCGCGGTCCATGGAGAGGCGGACTGGATGGGCATGACCGAGGCCGCGAGGATGTTTCCGGATGCGGGCGGCATCGTCATCGGCGAGCGCTATCGTGTCGACCGGGACAGCGTGATGGCTGTGTCGTTCCGGGCCGACGCGCAGGGGACATGGGGTGCGGGCGGCAAGTCTCCGCTGCTTTGTTTCGACGGTTCGTTCGGTTCGTCGCACGGCATCGTCTTCGCCGGATCCGGCGGTTTCAAGACGACGTCGGTGACAATCCCGACCGCGCTCAAATGGGGCGGCGGTCTCATCGTGCTCGATCCGTCGAGCGAGGTCGCGCCGATGGTCGTCGATCATCGGCGCAGAGCCGGCCGCAAGGTGATCGTGCTCGATCCAGCCAGCCCCGCGACCGGCTTCAACGCGCTCGACTGGATCGGCCGCTTCGGGGCTACGCGGGAAGAAGACATCGTCGCGGTCGCGACATGGATTATGACCGACAACGCTCGGGCTGCGTCCGCGCGCGACGACTTCTTCCGCGCCTCGGCCATGCAGCTCCTCACCGCGCTGATCGCCGACGTCTGCCTGTCAGGGAATACGGAAGAGAAGGACCAGACGCTGCGCCGTGTCCGCGCCAATCTCTCCGAGCCTGAGCCGAAGCTGCGCGAGCGGCTGACGCGGATCTACGAGCAATCGGAATCCACTTTCGTGCGCGAGAACGTCGCGGTCTTCGTCAACATGACGCCGGAGACGTTCAGCGGCGTCTACGCGAATGCGGTGAAGGAGACGCACTGGCTCTCCTATCCGAACTATGCCGCCCTCGTCTCGGGCGACAGCTTCTCGACCGACGAGCTCGCGGTCGGCGGTACGGATATCTTCATCGCTTTGGATATGAAGGTGCTGGAAGCCCATCCGGGGCTGGCGCGGGTGGTGATCGGCTCGTTCCTCAATGCGATCTATAACCGCAATGGCGAGGTCGCGGCTAAGACCCTGTTCCTGCTCGATGAGGTGGCCCGTCTCGGCTACCTGCGCATCCTCGAAACCGCCCGCGACGCCGGGCGGAAATACGGTATCAGCCTAACGCTGATCTTCCAGTCGATCGGCCAGATGCGAGAGGCCTATGGCGGCCGCGACGCCAGCTCGAAATGGTTCGAGTCCGCATCCTGGATTTCCTTCGCGGCGATCAACGATCCGGAGACGGCGGAGTATCTTTCGAAGCGTTGCGGCGACACGACGGTCGAGGTCGACCAGACAAACCGCTCCTCCGGGATGAGGGGATCGTCGCGATCGCGATCGAAGCAGCTCAACCGCCGTCCGCTGATCCTGCCGCATGAGGTCATGCGCATGCGCGCCGACGAGCAGATCGTGTTCACCGCGGGCAACCCGCCGCTGCGCTGCGGGCGCGCGATCTGGTTTCGCCGCGACGACATGAAGGCCTGCGTCGGAACCAACCGGTTCCATCGGAGCGAAGGCGGTGACAGTGGCTGATTTGCCCAACGCCGATCAGGCTTCCCGATCCGTAGGCGGCTCGCCCAACACTTTACCTTTCGGAAGCAAAATCCTTCGCGGTGCGTGGAAGCAGATCATAACCCTGACCTGGCTATAATCACGCTCATCCATAGGGAGGCACACGACCCTTTGAATAACATCGTTCGTTTCGGGAACAGCCCGAAGAAGAGAAATCCGGCACATGGGAAGAAACCTCCCTCGTCTATGGGCGGCTCGTTCCGCCGGCGCCACAACAATCGGAAGCGATCCGGCAGAACCTGGGCGTGGGCGATCGTCGCCCTGATCGCGGCGAGTCTATATGCCGCCGATCATTATCAGCTCGCCGATCGGCTGACGCTGGCTGTGACCGTACCACGGACGGATACGCTAGGCGCGACATTCCCCTATTGCACGGAAGGCCGCCGCGTGACCTGCGTCGTGGATGGTGACACGTTCTGGCTTTCGGGCGAGAGGATCCGTATCGCCGACATCGACACGCCGGAACTGAGCCCGCCACGCTGCGAGGCGGAGCGGCTCAAAGGCGAGGCCGCCAAGCGCCGGTTGCGGGAGCTACTGAACGCCGGCCCGTTCTCGCTCACGGCCGGCTGGCGCGACGAAGATCAGCATGGACGCAAGCTGCGCACGGTGACACGTGACGGCCGCTCGATCGGCGACACGATGATCGAGGAAGGCTTGGCCCGCCGTTGGGACGGTAAGCGCCGAAGCTTGTGCGGCTGATCCATCAAGATGATGAATCGATGGCGACGGACCGATTCATGAAAGTCGTTGGACGCCGCTTCCGAAGGAAGCGAAAATCCGGCCATGTCGAATGAGGAAGCAGGCCCGGTTCATCTTCACCGCATCGATCCGACGCAGAACATGCGCCGGTTCTACTCGCTCGCGATCCAGCCGACATTGTTCGGCGGGGCATCGGTCGTCCGCAACTGGGGGCGGATCGGCAAGAACGGCCAGTCTATGATGGAAACCTTCGACCAGGCTGAAGAGGCGACGATCGCCATGGCGAGGCTGCAACGGACAAAGCGGCGACGCGGCTACAGGGAATGAGCCGGCGCGGGAAGTTGGAGGCGATACAGTGCTGGAATCCGCGAATTCAGGGGTTTTCAGTGGATTCACGCAGATGTCAGAGCAGCCAACCCCTTTCAGGGGCAGGGTTTCGTTGTCATAGGTGATTGGGGCTTTCCAACAGAAGGTATTTTTAATGACAACGACCAACGAAATTGCCGACAAGATCGCATCCGAGCAGAGCCTGACCAAGGCTCAGGCCAAGACGATCGTCGAGAGCGTATTCAAGCAGATTGCCGACGCCGCCCAGAGCGGTGCTGAAACCAGCGTGCCCGGCTTTGGCAAGTTTAAGGTAAAAGAGACGCCTGCGCGCGAGGGGCGCAATCCCTCGACGGGAGCGACGATCAAGATCTCCGCGTCGAAGAAGCTGACCTTCACGCCGGCCAAGGCGATCAAGGACGCCCTCAACGGCTGAGCCGCAACCAGAGGACGCGACCGAAAGAGGGGGCTCAAGCCCCCTCCTCCGCAGCCATCGCTACGTCACGCAGGCGGATGAGATCTGCGAGTTCGCGTTCCACCGCGTTGCGCTCTTCAGTGCTGAACACGCATTCGCGCAGCTCGGCACGCAACTCTTCGATTTCATCGATATAGGTCATGAGCGTATCTCCTTGTCGTTGACGGCAAGGGGCGACGCGCGCACGAGGACCGGGGCAAGGCTCGCGCAGCGACCGGCGCAGCCGGCGCACGGAGGAGCCGAAATGCGTCAGCATTTTGGAGGGGCCGTCCGGCCTTGCGGCGGGCCGAGAAGCCGTAGGCTCGGGCGGCAACAGAGAGAACCGCGATTCCGACACGGGATCGCGTCCGCTTGCCGTCTCGGCGAGACGGCGATGCCAACGGAGCAGCATGGCCCGGAGGGCGACGCTATTCGTCGAAGCTGACGCCGAGGGCATTCAGCCGGTCAATGTCGTCGATGGGCACGACCTCGTAATCGTCGGACATATAGTGGTAGTCGCCCTTCCGGATATCTCCGATATGAGCCCAGTTCCCGTAGGGCCAGATGGCGATTTCGTCGGTAGGCTGGCCGCGACATGTTCCGTGGGTGATGTCGGTCATTTTCTTGCTCCTTCCGCCTGCCGGCGTTCGCTTGGGAAAGGCAGAAGGCCCCGCCTTGCGGCGGAGCCCTCGTCGAGGCGATCAGTCCCGGTTGGGGCGAGACCAGATCAGCTGCAGGCCTTCCTCGCCTTCCACCTCGATCAGGGTGGCGTAGATCGGAGCGGGGAAGCTCGGGTCGTCCAGCTTGACCGAGAGGTAGTCGCGCTCGGTTTCCCTGGAAACCTTCTGCCAGGCCGCACCTAGCTCGACTGCACCCGAGAAGATGCGGAAGTGGGGACCCTTGTCGGAGGGGTTGTCGACGCGGACCAGCTTGGCCTTGACGTTGAGGTTGAGCGTCTTGATCGTGCCCGTAAAACCGTTGCCCGAGGAAGTGAAGGTGCCGATAGTAGCCATGATGTCGTCTCCGTGAGTTTCTCGGGCCGCGACCCATCGCGACCTCGATGGCGGTCGACAGACCGGAGGCGATCGGCCCGCACCCCGTAGGGGCCGCAACGCAGTGGAGGGCAGCCAGGGCGAGGCTTTCTTGTTCCGCGCGGAATGGCGGCGCAGCCGTCAGGGGAAGAAAGTCGCGACCGGCTGTTGCGGGTTTGAGAACGAGGCGTAGCGAAGCGAAGACGGCCTTCGGTCAGACCAGCCACATCGAGGACGCAGGTGGTGCGCCCTTCCATGAAACCGCCGGCCAGAGGACAGGCGAACCCTATCGGCATCATCACCGCAACCGCGCCACGGTGAGGCGCCATCAAACCCGTCCCTCCCCGTCAGGCGCCATCGCATAACGACAGACCGTCCAACCGGAAAGGGACGCGACCGCCCTCACTTCGGTCGGTTGACGACCGGCCGACTAGCGAAACTCCGAGGGTCCGCCGTCTGCCCCTTCAAGATGGATGGCCGCTACACGGTCATGGAAATACCCATCTCGGGCTGGACGTCGGCACGGGCCGGCTGATCTGACTCGGCCCGCTGGGCTACTACCCGAACTGACCAGTGCCATGGCGGGGTCTTCAGCCGGCTGCAGGGCGCCGGTGTGCTGAAGCCACCGACGTGTGCCAGGCGGGACGATTACAGACCGCACATGCCCTCGCATTCATTCGGCCAGAGGTCGAGCTGGCCGTGGTCGGCCGCTGTAGACAAATCGACTTCATCGAGGGGAACGCCGGAGCGATGCAGGAAGACCTCGCCGCGTATGCCACGCAGGCCGGTGCGGATCGCCCGATCCACCTCCACGGCATCGTCCCACGCCGCCCGGTCGTTATTCCGCATGGATCGCCACATGGCGTCACTGTGGAAGGGGCAGCCGATGCACGCGCTCTTCGGCGGTTTCGGATAGCCATGGCTTTTCAGCCAATCGAGACAATCCTTCCGGGTCATGCGGCTCTCGATGAGGGGGAAGCGGTTGAGTTGCCACGCTGCCCGGCTCGGCTTCATGCGCACAACCTCGTCCATCGAGATTCCCAGCCACTGGTGAACGACGGGATATGTCGGGGAGCGTTTGCGCGTGAGACCAGCCAGTTCCCGCACCTTGCGGCGGATCGGTTCGATCTTGCTGGTGGTGGTGCATTGTCGCCGTATCATGCCGATCGAGATATTACCGCGGCGGTCGACGGTGCGGGTGAAAGCCGGGATCGACGCCCATCTCTTGCCATCGCCAGCCGCAATCAGGCTCTCCCGAAGATTGCGGGCCGACACGATATGCACCGGGAACGGCAGGACGTTCGGCGACATCAGCCATCGCAGATGCTCGTAGACTGCGGCAGGCTCCCAGCCGGTATCGGCGAAGATTGCACAATCCAATGAGCCGAAATGCCCATGGGCAGCCATCAGCGCGAGCGTGGTGGACTGGACCCCTGCCCCGAGGCTGAGCACACGAAGGCGGATGGGGGATGGCTCCGCGCCACCCCCGACATCGATCGGAGAATGCAGCATCATGCAGCCTCCGCGATCTGTGTCGCATTCGGCTGGAGATCATGCAGATAGTTGACCGCACGCTGGGCATGGGCCGCCGCGGCAAAGATGAATCGCTTCTCGTTCCTGAGAATTTCGAGCCAGCTTGCCAGGTAGCTGGCATGATCAGGCCGCGGCTCGAGCTCTGGCACGATGCCGAGGTCAGCTGCTAAAAAGCAGCCGCCGAGGTCGGCGACATATCCTGACAGTCAAGCCTGACGATCGTGGCTATCGCGGAATCGGAGTGTCAGGCCTCAGCGTTTTTGATCCTCGCGGGCTGGGCGGCAGCCAAGGTGAAAAAGGCCATGGCTACGCGTCGGTGGCGGCCCTAAGGCGACGTGGCGCTCAGCTCGGCGGCTGTTGCGCGTGCATCCAGTCAGCGGCAGCCTGCGCTTTGCTTGCGGCGGTGAAGATCGCCCGCGCATCGTCCTTCAGCACTTTGAGCCAGGATGCCACATAGGCTGCGTGGTCAGGACGGGGATGATGCGCCAGGCCCAGATCGGCCAGGATATAGGCTGCAGCAAGTTCGGCGGTCAGTTCTTCGACTGCCAAGGCCTCGCGGGTGAAGCGTTTGGCGAAGTCTCGATCGAGCCGATGCTTAGAGCCTGTGGCATGCGCGGCCTCGTGGAGATAAGTCCCGACGTGAGCGACAGGATCGCGGAAGACATTGAAGTCCGGCAAAAAGATGTGGTCGAGATCGATGCGGTAGTATGCGGCATCGGCGCCAAAGGTAACGGGGATGCCGAGCGCACTGATGAAGGCATCGGCATGCGGGATTCGTTCAGAGTCAGGCAGGATTGGAGCAGCGGAAGGCGTGAAGCCCTCGACCTGGGAGCTGTTGAAGACCGAGAAGGCGCGCGCGAAGAGACGTCGCTGGGGGTGCTCATCGTCGCCGACGGCATCATCGTCACCGTGGGCTGCAAATTCCTTCCAGAGCACGACGGTCGTTGCGCGTTCGCCCTTGCGGACCTGGGCGTCAAGCGCCTGCCATTGCCGGTATGTGCCCCAGGTGCCGCTTCCAAAGCCGTGAGCCTGAGCTGCGATCCAAAGAGCGAGCGTATTGACGCCGCGATAGGCCTTTCCGGAAGAGATGTTGGTTGGGCGAGCAATCGAGCTTCCATCGTGGTGCCAGGGCATCCGCCATTCGCCGGCGCCGGCCTCGATGGCGGCAATGATCTCGGAGGTGATGCGGGTATAAACGTCGGTTCGGTTTTGCGTGTCCATGGTCGGAACTCCTGTCCCGCCGGGGCCAATCCCCGGCGGCGGAGCAGCCATCTGCGATGGCCCAAGGGCCGACCGCGCACTCGAAGAGCCGCAGCGTGAGCGAAGGACGGCGATCAGCCGTTGCGCGGGCGGACCTGACATCGCGCGCTCCGCCGAACGCCGGGGTTGGTCCGACGGGACTTCCGATCATTGGGCCGCACGCAAAGCCGCTACGCCGCCTCAGGTCCGACGATCTAACCCATCAAGAACCGCCTGGATCCGCTGGAGATCCTGCTTCACGATGGTCCGTTGCAAAGGCGACAGACGCTTCTCCTTCAGCAAGGTCTTGGCGTCCTCGGCAGTGCGTGACCAGGCTGGCCGATGGCGTGCGGTGATGCAGGCATTGGGGCAGCGGGTTGGCTGGCAAAGCGCGGTCAGCGGCATCTTGCCGTCAATGTTCGTTGCCTGCTTAAGGCAGGCGGCCGTGCCGGGATCAAAGAAGCAGTCGGCCAGCACCCCGACATGCAATGTCCGCGCGAGGCTCGCTAGCATTGTGCGGAGCCGCCCACGATCAGCGATCATGGCCGGAAGCGGACCGAGTTCTGTTGAGATGCCGTCGAGTGTCTTTGCTACGCGCACTGCGGCGGGCCCGGACAACATCGCCCCGGCCTGCCGCTCATCGAAATAAGTCAACAGGTCATCAAGCTGGCCGAGGCTGCGCTGGTTCTGCACCTCCGCACGGAAACCGGATCGGCTGGAGCCTGCATAACCCTCGAAGGCGGCGACGGAGACATGCTTATATTGGATCATGCCGGCGATTGTGCCGAAGGGACGGTTGGCGATGTGCCATGCAATCGTGCGTCTGAACTGCCGCGTCGTGATCCGCCAAGGCTGATCACCTGGTCCGTTCGGGACCGCCGGCGTATCCGGTGTGCCGAACAGGTCGTTGAGATGGTCGCGGAAGCGGTTGAGTTGGCGGACAATCTCGGCCGAGAGGTGATCCTTGCAAACGGACCTTGCGATAAGAACGGGCCAGAGCGTCGTGAGCCCGCGCGCGGATGCCGCCCGGAAGGACAAACGTTCCAGCACTTCTATCGCCTTGGCTACAGGCTCAATTGTAATCCAATCAGCCGGCTCACCTTGGCTCGACCTACCCTTGTAGGCAACCGAGCGAACGCGATGACGCATGATCATGCCATCTTGGCTGCGCGTCAGGGCAAGACACCCGCGCTGCATTGCCTGGACCTCGCAGTCCCGCATCCCGGTCAGGTACGCGCAGAGGATATAGGCTGCCGCCTGCAGCATCCGCTCTTCCTCCGCCAGTGTTTTGGCGTCGAAGCGGGGCCGCCATGGCTTGCCGGCCTCCGGCAGAATGGTGATGGGTGTCTCCATTCCACCGGTCTCGACGCCGAGTTCGAGCAACGCCGCCCTGATCTGGCGAGGTGCACCGCCGGTCAACTGAATATGCATCCTTGGCTCGACCTGAGCGTCGATGCCAATGTGAAGGTGAAGCAGGTGCGAATTGACGGGCGGCGATACGTCTCCTGTCTCTGGGTGCCGCAAAACCGTGCCGTTGTGCGCGCTCCCCCAGATTGGCACGCCACGGCCTTCGCTTCGTAGCTTATCGAAATAGTTCTGAAGACGCCTTCGTTGTCGGCTACGGCGTTCCGTGTATGTGAGAGCCTGATCTGACTGGAGGAGCGCGGCGCAGTGGGCTTCCAATCGCTCCAACTCTGCACGGGCGGCGAAGATGTCTGAGGCGAACTGGGTGATATACCGGCTCGACCAGGCCAGCAATGGCGAGATGATCTCTTCTGGCATGCGTGGCGTGAGGTTCTCGTGAACAAAGCGATAGCCGGCGACCCGGGCGGGCGCCTGACCGCCCCAGGGCCGGAAATACAGGCCTCCAGACGGGAGGTAATCGCGAAAGGCATAGAGATCAGCAGGGACTTCCAGGAGGTGTCCGACTATAACCGGCCGGCGAGCACGGTCTGTCTTGAGATGGCCAACGTAGCGATCCAGCAGTTGCTGATCGACACGGCGAAGATCGACAGCACCAAGCTCATCGCGCACGAACTCGAAGAAGCGTCGCGCACGATTGAAAACCTGCCGGATACTGCCGGGAGGAAGCTTCTTGCGGTGACCCGGCATGTCGACGTTGAGCCGGGCATAGAGAAGCTCGCGAAGCGCCTCACGAACACTCACATCCTCGACGGACCCGAAATGCACGGTGACATGACAGCGCCTGGCGTTCTCGCGAAATACGGCCGGTCCGAGATCCCAGCTCGGATCGCCGTAGCGCGAAAGGGTGTCCCGATCAAAGCCCGGCTTCAACGGAGCGGACGCGAGAACAGGGCGAAGATAGAGTTCCCGGGAGGTGGAGGCTACTGCGGCCGACCTGATCATTGCCGGGCCTCCGGCGGCAGATAGAGGGCGTGCCCTTCCACCTCGCGGCAAGCTTCGGCAACTACACTCTCCGGGAAAGCCGGTAAGATCTGCTTCGCGATGCGATGATGCGCGCGGCCGAACTTCATGGCCCAGTCCGCGGCGGGGAGACCCGTCCGTTGCTCCTCGATAAACCGCAGGAACGCGATGATCGCCGGCAGCTTGCGCGCGGTGATGACGGCGTTGCGGCATTCGAGACAGCCCCAGAACGGTTGCGGACAAG
Source organism: Mesorhizobium sp. L-2-11 (assembly GCF_016756595.1). Classification (NCBI taxonomy): domain Bacteria; kingdom Pseudomonadati; phylum Pseudomonadota; class Alphaproteobacteria; order Hyphomicrobiales; family Phyllobacteriaceae; genus Mesorhizobium; species Mesorhizobium sp. L-2-11. The sequence goes on from NZ_AP023258.1 coordinate 72,398, forward strand.
GTGATCCCAGCTCTCCGAAAGGACTGCGATCAAAACCCGAGCATGCAGCCAGCCAAACATCCTGTTCGCCGCCTAGAAGCGCGTCGACATCACTGCTTCCTTCCGAAGCGGTGTGGCTTTGGCGCCAGGAATCCTCGTCGTGAGGCCCCAGTATGATCGGGCCGGCGGCCGCGGCGACTTCGGAAAATGCCTCCGCCACGGTGGCCTCATGAAGCGGCCGCAGCGAGGGAATGTCCGCATAGTGTCGAGCGGCAATCTCGGGCGTATGCCCGACCGCAAAGCGGGCCATATGACCCTCGGTCTTCAGATACCAGATCGCCTTGTGGGTCTTGCGCAAGCGCGAAAGAACGAGCCGAAGAGGCTGGCCATCGTCATCGACGATCCCATGGCTTCCGGTCCATTGGTCAACGCGTTCATGCGGATGATCGACACCTGCGCGGAGTTGCTTCCGGCCGGTATAGTAATAGAGCCAAAGGCAATTGCTTGGGACGAACTGCCTCGTAAAGGCCGTCACCTCGATCAGCTTGCGAACGAGACCACCCGGTGTTCCGATCCCGCCGTCACGCACACGAATATGTTTGTGCTCAGCACCTCGGGCGCGTCGCTTGATATAGGCTATGTCGATGGTTCCAGGTCCGGGGTTCTGGAGGCAGTCGATCGTCAAAGCCTTGCAACATTCGATCTCCAGGCCGGTCTCCAGCGACAGAAAGGTCAGAAGCGGTGGAATGTCGGTGGCCCGCAGATGATAACGACCATGCATGTCTTCGGCCAAGGTTGAGACAGGCAGACCGCGACGTGCCCTCATGAAGTACAAGCGATGGAAGGCTCTGTCCCCGCTGCTGAGCGTGCCCGAGGCCACGATCCTGTCGTTCGCTTCGTCGGTTACTCTGCGAAGATTGGAGTCGCCCTCCTCATCATCGAGCGACTTCCCGATGCGTCTGAATATCTTGCCGATGTCAGCGCGGGCCGCATCGCGAAGCTGCCTTGCGACGAACGGACTGTAGGCGTCGCGCGGTTGCGATCGGCCGGCGGATTGTGTGCTGGTATAACTTAGCCGACGCCGTACCCCTTCATCGAGAAGGCCAGGTTGGTCGGCATCAATCGAGCGCAAGGCGAGAATAGCCTTGGCAAGAACGATGTGCCGGTAGATAGGCTTCATCCCGCCGGCTTCGAGGAAATCCTCATATCCGTCGATATCGTCAGCGCGCAGATCGGCGGGCGTCTTTGCCCTCGAGTGCTCGCGCAGATACGCGAAGAACCGAAGACATGCATTTAAATGCCCCTTTATGGTACTCCGCGCCCCCAGCGAACCACCAAGCTCCGCCTGCCGGCGAAGAGCACCGGCAAATGCGATGGCGAGAGGTCGCGGATGCAGGCCGGTAAGGTCAACGTCGATGCTCCCGCCATAGCGCGCCTCGATGTTGAAGCGCAGACCGAGGACCGGATCGCGGGCGTGAGCGGTAGCAATGGCATCGGCTGGTGCAAAACGGACTGGAGCTCCCTTGCGCGGCCGCTCCGTCACAATGAAGTCTCCGATGGGAGCAGTGCGAGCAGTTCCTCGACCGCCGCATCGACGGTATCAGCGCGTGTCGCGATGTGGTCGAGGTAGATGTAGGTCGTTGCTAGACTGGCATGACCAAGGAGCCGTTGGACTTGCTGAAGAGGATCGCCGAGGACTTGCCGGTATCCCTCCATCGGTCCGGCAGGCAGCGCCGCATCACGGAGGCGATGCTGAATGAGCATCGCCAGCATATGAACGGCAAAGGAATGGCGGAGCTGATGCGGACTGATGTTGACGTCGAAGCCGAAGGATTTGCATCGCTCGGAAGCACGGGCGAAGATGACTTCCCAGGAGTTCGGCCGTACCGGCAAGCCGACCTCCGAGAGCCATAATACGGCCGGTTCGCTCGGTGCGCCGTCGTCGTTGCAGATAATGATCCGGCCGCGTTCCTCGGGGCTGAGTAGGTCAAGCGCGATGTCGCCGCCATCACGCAGTCGTAGCCGGGAATTGCGCGGCTCCCGGTGTACGAGGATCGGGCGGTCGAACGATTGCCACCCCGAACGGCGCTGAAACTTTGCAATCGCATGGGAACGCTCGACGGCGATATAGGCGCGCAGCTGCTCGATCAGTCGAGCGGGAACAAGTATCTGGCGACCGCGATCGCCCTTGGTCAAAGCATCGGGCAGTTCGAGCCAGACCTGACGGCCTGGTGGCTGACCAACGACAGCAAGATCGGATGCGAAGAGAAATGAAGCTTCCTCCAGCCGGAGGCCCGTCGTAACCAGGAGATCTGAAAACAGCGCATTGCGAATGCCATTGCGATCTCGGGCGCCAGGACGCGTTCCGCCATCAGGCAGTAGCCCTCTCAGGCCAACATCTCGAAATCTCCGGTAGTCGTCGAGCGTGACGAAGCTGACATCCGAGCGGCGTGCGGCAGGTTCATAAGCATCGTTGCGAGCCGCAATCCGAGCTCGCCGGCCAGCGTACCCTTGCCTCCACACCGATCGATGCGTGAACGGCGCTTCCGCGATGAGACCCTCTTGGGCGCCCCACCGATACACACGGTCGAGGCAGGCGACGGCACGATTCCAGGAAGCAGCAGAGATGCGTTGTCCGACCTCCGCACGGCGCCGAACCCGGTGATAGGCAAGGACGTCTTGCCGACCAGCTTGCCATACGGTCTTGGCGCAGGCTTCCGAAAGAAAGCGGACCCAGACAAGGACATCATAGCCGTAGGCACGAAGGGAATGGTGCGAGCGAACGCCGTTGAGAGGCAGGTCGCGGAAGAAACGATCCAGATCAGGATCGTAGAGCGCCCCGTCCCGGAGGATCATTGGGACATGGGCGTCAAGGCCCTCCGCTGATCTGCGCTCCTGAATGGTGATGCTTGAAGCTGGAATTATGCTGTCCACAAGTTGTTCAACCTTCCCCCGGACCCCCATCCGGGGAGCCAGCATCAACGAAGGAGTTCAACTTGCCCGGCGCTATCCAGGCCGGCCTCCGCCAGCTATGTGGGAGCGCTGCGGCCGGCCTGGACAACGCCTCCGTCAGTCCTGTTGCATCGACGCCAGCAAGACACGGAGAGTCGGTGCAGACTGTCAAGATAAGCAACCAATTCCTCGCGCGCATAGGTCTTGGAACCGAAGGCGCTGGAGAGGTCGCGCGCCAGCCGCGCCGGGTGGCCGGTCCAGTGGCCAAGCTCGTGTTAGGTCACATCTCCATGGCGTCCTTTCTGTCATCTCCCTGATGGGGAATCAGGACAGTTTCTACGTATGAGACGCTGCTCCGCCTTTCGCGGGGAGCGGGCCCGAGGGCCTGCTCCCCGCGAAAGGCGGGTCGCCCGAATTGGAGAGCCTTTGGCCGAGCTATTGTTCACTTCCGATGAGTTTGCACCGAACGGTATGTCAGTCCCTGGCGTGCCGATGCTCCTCGACCGAGAGATGCGTCTGGTCGAACCGGCTTGTGCCTGGTTGCTGCACATTGCGCTCGTAAGAGGACGAACACGCAGCCGGCAGACATGGCGCACTTATGGTGAAGCCCTTTACGACTGGTGGCAGACCCTCGAAGCGAATGAGTGGATATGGGATGAGGTCGGCGTCGCGGAAATCGCTGCGTACCGAGATCGGATGCTCTTTCGACCCAGCGATCACACCGGACGGGCCTATGCCCGCAGCACCGTCAATGGTCGCCTCAGAACATTGGCTTTGTTCTATCGATGGTGTGTTGCTGCGGGTCTCACTGATACTGCACCGTTCAACACGAGCGAACTTGCGCTGTCGCGACGTCAGCCGCAGGGATTCCTCACTCATGTTGATGCCACCGGCGGGCGACAGCTCGCCAATGAACTGACTATCCGGCAAACCTCGGCGCTGCCAAAACCGCTGTCGCCGGTCGCGTTGCGACGCGTGATGGCTGGCCTGGGGTCTCGCGACCGTTTGATAATCGAATGGGCTGTCACAACCGGCATGCGCCGGATGGAGGTAGCCGGATTGAGACTGCGGTCACTTCCACGATCCAGTCTGGATGCTCTGGTCGTCGTCAGAATCGAAGCCACGAAAGGGGGCAAAACGCGGACGGTTTATCCGCCATTGTCCCTGATCGATCGCACGCTCGCCTATGCGCGCGAAGAGCGAGCGGTCATCGTTCGACGAGCCAAATTGCGGCACGCCGACTACGCGGAACCAGATGCTGTCTTCCTGACGGAAGCCGGTCGCGGAATCAGTGCTCGCCGTGTCGGTGCAATGTTCGCCGCCGCGGCCGGGACAGCAGGTGTGACGGCAAGCTTCCATGCGCTGCGACATACCTTTGCGACAGCGATGCTCCGGTTCTTGCAACGGCGGGCGCAAGACGAGCCGGAGCTCAATCCACTTCTCACCCTCCAGGTGGTGTTAGGACATGCCGATCTTTCTACGACGGCAATCTATCTGCGCGTGCTGGCGACAGATCTGACACTGGTGGAATCCTCTGTCGACGAACTTTACGGGGCTCTTCTACAATGAAGCGGCAACGCAAAGATTATCGGCTCGATCCATCGCCTATACCGCTCGCTGGCGAGCCTACTTCGCTGGTGGTCAACTTCCTTGATCCCAACGGTCGACTGGAAAAAAGCTTCGACTTCTCGATCTATGGAATGACACCAAGAGTCGCTGCCGAAATCGCGCTTGCCTTCCGCAACCACCATGCCGGTCACAGTCCGGCCACGCGCGAGGGAGCGTTCCATGCGCTTCGCCGTTGGTTTGTGTTCCTTGGTGAGCAAAATCCCGCCATCACATCGATGCGGGATGTCGATACAACAACGCTACGAGCTTTTATTGCGTGGCTCGATACCAAACCGTGGACCAAGAGTTCTCGCCATGGCACCTGGTCCGTGCTCAAACAGATGGTTCGCTGGCTGAAGCGCAATCGGCCTGAGCTCGTCGCCACCGATCTGGAAATCCCGTTCAACGCCTTTCCTCGCAAGAATGCAGAGACGCGTCCCCGCGAGGCGCTGAGCCGGTCTGAGATGGAAGCGATCCTCTCCGCGGCTCGCAAAGACATAGAAGCAATCTGGTCGACCTTCCAGGCTGGGAAAACCCTGCTCTCCCAGGTCGACCGCGAGGCTATCGCGCGGGAACGGGATCTCAGTCGGCTCGACCTTGATGATCTCGGTGTGATGCTCGCTGTCATCGTCGAGCATTACGGCGGGTTGGTTCCTCCCCAGAACGTGACGCTGGAGCGCGGTGCTGGTCGATGGCGGCTTCACTTCGCCTCGCTTAAGCATGGCGGGAACCAGAAGCTCGCGAGCTATCTTCACACCCTGCCCGAAACGCTGATTCCATACATGATCGCCATCGGGGCGCAGAGCTACGCGAACCCCGAGGCCCTCCGAGAACTTCGACGGGACTGCATGAGCGATCATCTGCTTTTAGATGGCCGGGAAGTCATGACGTGGTCGAAGGGCCGCTCAAACCGAGTGCAGCGGCGAAGCTTCCTGCGTGACAAAAGTTTGTCGGTGCCTCACCTCATCGATCAGGTAGTGGAAATGACGGCGTTATTGATGCCCCATGTTCCGGCGCATGATCGCGAGCGGCTCTTTCTGGTCGCGAGCATAAACGGCACGCGTGCGATCAAGCTGATCCCCGACTACTTGATGAGTAAGCACGTCAGATTGTTCGCCCAACGTCACGGCCTTGTTGACGAAAAAGGCGCGCCGCTCGCGCTCACCCTGGCCGCGCTGCGAACTACGGGGCTCACTCTCGCGCATGAAACGCTCGGGCACGATATCCTGAAGACCCAGATCCTCGCCAATCACGCCACGCCGGATACAACGCAGCGCTATATCGATCGGCCGATCGTGCGAAAGGCCCAGGAGCGCATTATCGGTGATCTGCAATTACGCTTCGTCGAAGCCATTCGCAGCCCCCACGATGAGGCTGATGACGAACGTGATGCCGACGTAGCGACAGTCCAGGCCGAATATGCCACGGCTGCCGGCTTCATCTGCAAGGATCCACTCGCGGGCGTCGGGGAAGGCCAGAAAACTGGCCGTCTATGCACGGCCTGGCTGGGCTGCTTCACCTGCCCGAACGCGGTGATTCCTCTCGATCCTGGTGTTCTAATCCGGTTGCTGTCGACGCGAGATGCCCTTGTCGCGGCACGTCAAGCGCTGGCTCCGGACCGCTGGCGGCTCCTCTACGCGCCGAAACTGGAAATCCTCGAGCACGACATCCTGCCGCGCTTCTCGCCGGAGCTTCACTTGGCCGCGTCCATGGAAGCGGCACCAGCTCTGCCGGTGATCGAATGAAGGCGCGACGTGCTCGAAAACCTGTTCTCGCCGAGTGGTCCGAAGCACCGCTCTCGCAATGGAGCCGGTTCGGCGATGATGAATGGTTGCTCGACATCCGGACCGCCGGCCGGCGCGCCGACCAGAACAAAATGAGCTGGACGATCGCCTTGCCGGAGGGAGCTGTCATCAGTGAAGACGCGTGGCGTGCTCTCCATGAAACCGCGAAGCAGTTCTTATGGTCGATGACCGTGAATCCACCAGCCGGTCGCAAGCGGCTGTCACCAACGTCGGTGCATGGCAAAGCCATCACCCTGAAAACCATGATCCGGTGGATGGTGCTCGACGGACTGGAGACGTTCAGCAGCATTGATGCCGCGGCCGTGGAGCGGCTGCGAGCCTGGCTGCTGACACGAGTGGGATACCGGGGAAAGCCCATCACGGCGAACACCATCGTCAACTACATGGTGGTGCTGAAGGATCTCTATCGACAGCGAACCAAGCTTGATGATGCCCCGTTGATCGATCCTCTGCCGCAGGAGACGACCTATGAGGCGGCAGGCCTGACGCCCGCGACGCGCGGTGCGATCCCGTTCATTCCCGATGCCATTGCGATCTCCTTGCTGAATACCGCTCTGCAATGGGTGGAGGACCATGGTCCAACGATCGTGAAAGCAGAGACGATCCGACGCGAGGCACGGGCGTTCGGACTGACCCAAGGGGCAAAAAGGCAAGCTTCCTACCATGTACGCAAGGCATTGCGGCGTGCCGATCTGAAAGGCCCTGCGGGCGAAGCACTGTCCGGCGCGTATGCGGTCCGCCACGCTGCCACGCATCTCGCGGAGGCCTGCTATATCATCATTGCCGGCTTCGTCGGCATGCGCGTGAGCGAAATCCTCTCGACCGAGGTCGGTGCCATCGAGTTCCACCCCATCGGGGATACCGGCGTCGATCAAGCCTACATTGTCGCGCGGTTGTTCAAGACCGTCGACCAGCATGGCGGACGACTGGAGCGCTGGATTGCTCCTGACCCCGTGGTGAAGGCGGTCAGCCTACTTGAGCAGCTGAGTGCACCGTTGCGTAAAGCGTCCGGAAGGCGAGAACTCTTCCTCGTCAAAAATACCCAGTACGGCGAGATCGTCCCGGTCACCCAGATGCATATCGGCTGGCGGATCAACGATTTTGCCCGACATGTTGGCGTGCCCATGCACGAGGGAAAGCCTTGGGCATTCAGCAGCCACCAGTTCCGCAAGACGTTTGCGCGCTTTATCGCGCGAAAGGACCGGTCGCAACTTCTTGGCCTTGCGGGGCATTACAAACACGCATCGGTCGCGATGACCGCGCGTGGTTATGTCGGCAGCGACTTCGATCTCCGGCAACTCGTCGATCATGAAAACCGGGCGGAAACAGCCACGGCATTGGAACGAATGCTGGTCAGCGATCGACTTGCCGGGCGCATGGGCGAGCGCATTGTCGCGGGCAACGCCCGGTTCCGGGGACGCGCCGGCGAGCAGGTCCGTCAGGATTACATCGAGTTTGTCCTCGCCGAAACGGACCTGCGCATCCACGCCTGCGATTACGGCTGGTGTGTGTTCCAGCAGGAGACCAGTCGTTGTGGAGGTGAAATAGCACCCAGCGAGGCCGGCCGGAGTCCATCTGTCTGCCTGGGCTGCGCGAACATGGTGATCGAGCCGCAGCATGCGCCTTATTGGCAGGACCGTCGGACGAGGAACCAGGTGTTGCTCCCTGCCGCCAACGAAATGACGGTCGCGGTTCTCACCGAGGCAATCGAACAATGCGACAATGTCCTGATCAGGATCGGAGAACATGATGGATGACCCACGCTCGCCTTCCGCCTTGTCTGCGGCGCGCGCTTATCGTGCGGCGCTGGCTCGACTGGTTCGTGGCGAGGGCCGCCATCCGGATCATCAGGGGCGCATCGTGAGGATCAGTCCCGCTTCGGTCGCGCGTGAAGCGGGGAAAAGCCGAAATCCGCTCTACACGACACATCGCGACATCCTCGATGAGATCGAGGCCGCCGTACAGGCACCAGGTCCTTCCAAAGACCTCGCGGCCCGGGTGACGGAAATGGAGGTTGAGATTGCACAGCTCCGTTCCGAAGCCCGCCGGCACAGCGAAGAAAAGCGGAAGCTGGCGAGCGAAAATCTAGCACTCCTTCACCGGGCGAGGACGGCGGAGGACAAACTGGCATCCTCGCAGCGGCGGGCGCCATTGGCGCCTGCCGCTGCGTTGCCTGTCAGGCCGCTACCGCGCTGATCTGCTGGCAGGGCTGTTGCGCATGCATCCAGTCGACAGCGGCCTGAGCCTTGCTTGAGGCCGTGAAGATGGCGGAGGTATCGGCGCGAAGGACCTTCAACCAACTGGAGATATAGGCGGCGTGATCCGGCCTTGGCCGTGCCGATATCGATAGATCGGCGAGAACCATGGCTGCTCCAGCGTCAGCAATTATCTCCTCCATGGCATAGGCTTCGGAGCCGAACCGTCCGGATAGATCGCGGTCGAGTCTGTGTTTTACTCCTGACGCGTGAAGACCTTCATGGAAAAGCACGCTGTAATGAGACGCGACGTCGCGGAATGAGCTGAAAACTGGCATATGCACCCGATCAGCCGAAGGCAAATAGTAGGCTTCGTTGCCTCCATATACGGTGCTGATCCCAAGGTTCGCATAGAAAGCATCAGCGTGTGCGATACGTTCTTCTTCCGAGCGGGCAACCGCCGGTTCTGGCTCATAACCATCGACCTGGGCGCAGTTGAACACCGAATAGCCGCGGGCGAATAGACGCCGACGCTCACCATCATTGGAATCATCATCCTCATAAGTCTTGCCGCCGATCTGCCCCCAGAAGACGACGGTTGTGGATCTCTCACCTTTGCGCACCTGGGCACCAAGGGCCTGCCATTGGCGATACGTTCCCCAGAGGCCGGCAGGATATCCAGCGCTATGCGCCGCGACCCACAAGGCAAGTGTGTTCACGCCACGGTAGGCCTTGCCGGATGCAATATTGGTCGGCCGGGCAGTGGCTGTTCCATCATGATGCCAGGGCATCACATACTCGCCAGCACCGGCTTCGATGGCAGCGATAATCTCTTCAGTGATGCGGGCATAAACATCTGCTCGGTTCAGAGAAGCCATCGTCATGCCCTCCCTGCTGCAGGTGCTGAAGCAAGAAGGACACTTGCGATGAAACCTAACTCGTGTCCGAGGGTCGCATAGTAGCCGGGCCCGTCGCGGAAACTCTCGAACGGCGGCATTTGCACAATATCGAGAGCCGGATTGAAATACGCCTTGTCGCCACCGTGGCGGATGACGGCCCCGGTATTTGCGAAGAAGGCATCCGCATGTTCGATCCGCTCCACCGGATCGGACATCGGCGCGGGATTGCCGTAATACTGCGCGGGCAAGCCTTCGATCTGGTCGGCACAAAACACCGTATAGGCCTTGAGGAACGGAATCCCGCGCTCGACCTCTTCGCCATGGGCATCGGTTTCGGTGCGTACGATGCGGCTGGCATAGACAACCATCGAGCCGGTCTCGCCTTTGCGGACATGACCGCGCAGCTCGACGCTCTGCTTGAACGTCATCCAGGTCGGGGAAACAAAACCCCTCGAAACCGCCTCCGACCAGAGAAGCAGGGTATTGATCCCCTGATACGGCAATCCATTGTGGCGCAGCGGGCGCGTGATACGCCCCGTGGTGTTCGCGGCGCTCCACGGCTTCACCCACGGACGCACGCCCTTTTCCAGCTCCGCGACGATGCGGTCGGTGATCTTCGCGTAGATATCGACGCGGGATTTGTTGCTCTTCCTGTCCATTTTCCGGACCTCCATTCGAGGCCGCGCCAATCGCGGCCGTCACGAGGTCCGACAGCGCAGGACCGCAGGTCCGCGAACCCGCAGAAGAGCAATCGGAAGGAAGGGACACGTCGCTTGAGGGCCGCAACGTCAGTGGAGGACGGCGCAGCCGTTTCGTGGAACGAGGACCGGAGCAGGACCAACACTCGTGACGGCCGCGATTGGCGCGGCCTCGACGACTATTTCCATCCCTCGGATTCGGATGCTCTGAGACACGCAAAAAGGCCGGCGTCCCAAAGGACGCCAGCCTAGTGCAGGACGGGTGGGCGGAGCCGAAGCTCCGCCGGGTGGCGGTTAGCCAAGGGCCGCCATCTGGAGGTCGGCTGCCTGCCGGCTGACGGTCTGGCCCGGGTTCTCGGCCTGGCGCTCGTAAGGCTTCCAGCTCTCGCCGACGATATGCTCGTAGGCGGCGACGGCGCCCTCTGCCGCCATGCGCAGCGCGTGGGCCTGAAGACCCATGTCGGCCGCGAATTCGCGCTTGCGCTGGGCGTTGCTGTCGAAGCCGACCGGACCGTCGAGGTCCTCGTCGCGGGTATCGTTGGCGAGCTTCGCCGTTGCATCCTTGGCCTCGGTGACGGCCTTCGAGTAGAACTGGCCTGCCCCGTAGGCGGAACCGACATAGGAGCCGACGATCCTCTGCAGGTGGATCTGCATCGCCTTGTCGGAAAGTCCCTCGGAGAGTGTGTCGGCGCCTTCGGTCAGGCTGCGCTCGTGGAATTCGCGGATGCCGTCGCTGTCGAGGACGGGAAGGCCGAAGCTTTCGGAGATGAGCGTGGCCTGATTGCCGTCCGGGCAGCAGAGGCGGACCATTTCGAGGGTTGTGCCCTTGCGAAGCTGGACGACGCGGCCCTTGGTCTTGGTGGAGCGGGATGGACTGGACATTAAGCGATCCTTTCTAGCGATGCCCTTCAGGTGATCCGGCCCTTGCCGGTCTTTCCTGCGGGTGCGGTCGAAAGGAACCGGCGGAAGCTGGACGCTTCAGGGTCCGGATCCTGCCAGGCGAGCGAGGTCGGCTTGCGAACAAGCGGGGCCAGCTCTTCGCTGGTCCCTGCGCGGGACGCGGGCCGGCCTTGTCGAGATCGGCGGGTTCCGGCCGCTCCGCGGCGCGATAGCGGCCTTGAAGGGGCCAGCCGCCGGTTCAGACCGCAGCAAACCCGCCGGGGAGATCGGCAAGGGGGTGGTCGCGGACACCGGCATGCGGAGGGATAAGCGCCTGTTCGATCCGATACACCAGGCAATCCGCTTGCCCGCGAAGCTGCGGGAGGGACGCCAGTGGTTTGAACTTCGGCTCCTGCTGGCATAGGTAGACCTGCGCCGGCCCGCCGCTGCGGATCAGATCTTCGGCCTGCTCCCACATCGGACTGACAGCGCACGGTGTTCAATCCCGCGGTGAGGGCAGCAATGACAGATCAGAACGACGACTACGTCTATGACGACACGACAGGGGAATGGCGACCGGCTTCGGAGATGGCTGCCATTGCAGCTTCTGCCGGGCGCATCGAAGTTCGCGACGCCGCCGGCAATGTGCTCGCCGACGGCGACTCCGTCGTCCTCGTGAAGGACCTCAAGGTCAAGGGCGCGGGCCAGACCCTGAAGCAGGGCACAGCGATCAAGTCGATCCGGCTGACCGACAATCCCGAAGAGATCGATTGCCGGCATGACGCGATCAAGGGCCTCGTGCTGCGCACCGAGTTCGTGCGCAAGCGCTGACTTTGAGTGGCGTTACGCCGGTTCCTGCGCCTTTGTCCATATGTCGGGACGCCACTCCGCAATCACGGCTTCGATGGCGGCACGGTATTCCGTCGGATAGGCAGCATTGTTTTGCCGGGCGAGCCAGGAGAACACCGCGGCCATGTCGGCGGCGATTTGCGTGTCAACGCCGAACAGATCAGCGAGATCGAAACCGCCGAGGCTCTCCGCGTTCCACCATGCCAGGATGAAGTTCGCCACGCGGCGAGCCTGTCCGGTGTCACTACGCGCAATGGCAAGAAGGCGTTCGAACGCTCCCCGTGTGTTCTCGTCCATCGGCGGACCCTCCAAAGTATTCGCGGATACTATGACATATGGGCGCCGGTCGTCCATCTCCCCTCGACAAGAATCCCATGGGCGTCGCCCTCTAGAGGGCGACGCCGCGTGTTCACGCGGCGCGGGATCCTTCCGGGCAGCGCCGGTCGCGAAAGACGGCGATCGCCCGTTCCTGGCGGGCGAGCTTACGCGATAGCGCATCGATCTCGCCCCGGCGCTCGAATGTGAGGCGCTCGACCTGATCGCGAAGCAGCCGGTCTCCCTCTGGCCTCCACTTCGGGCCACGCCGTGAGAACGATCGCCGCTTCGCACGAAGGGTAACCGTCAAGCGTTCGGCGCGACGCTCGATCCGCCGCTCGATCCGGCTGAGATGGTTGCTGGTCTGCCGGCAGGCGGCTTCCATACGCGACAGCAACACGCGCTCATCGAGCCCGGCCATGGCTCGCCCCCAGTCCTCGCTGGCGTGGCCAATCCGGAAACGGCGTTTCGTCAGGCGTGTAGCCGGACGGAAGCTCGACCGGCGCGATCGAGGCGGCCAGGTCCTCGCCGGCGACGGCCCAGTCGATCAGGTTCGATCTGGGACCGCGGTTTAAGCGCGTGGCGTCACTGAGGATGTCCTGCAGTGCGGTGTCGACCACCGGGCGCGGATCGGGGCCGGCCTCGACAAGAAGATGGACGGCGACCAGATAGGTTGTCATGGCCGCCCCTCCCTCCACATGGGCGGGCGCAGCGACGGCGCCCGGATGGAGAGGAGAACGGCCTGCTTCCAGGCGTCCCTCCCCGTGAAGTGACGCTTGAGCCGCGGATGCCAGAGGGGCAAGCAGGTTTTCGTCGGCCTGGTATGGGCGGCTTGCCATCCGAAGGCGGAGGCAATGATCTTCCAGTGCATCGCAGCCCCCTATCGGTTCCAGCCGACGAAGGTCGATGGACCGTCGTACTCTCGGTGCCGCACCTCATCGATGACAAAGCCGAAGCGGCCGCCGCTGACGCCGTACTCACTGGAAGGCACAAGAAAGCGCCGGGCGCACCGCGCTCCGGCACGGTCACCGCCGAGGGTGGCCACCACTTCGGTGAACCCCGCCTCATGGTCCGAACGAATGGCGGAGACCACAATCCAGCCATCGGCATGGCGCTTGTGGAATTCGCGCTCATCCTTCATCGAGGACTGGCCGGGTTCGAGCACCCTGCCATGGATCGCTTCCCAGGCGTCCGGATACCAGTCGCGGATCGTCTTTTCCGCGCACGCCTTCTCGAAATCCGTGAACAGGTCGGGAAAGGCCTGGGCGACAGCGGCCCAGTGGCAGTCCTCTTCGTACCAGCCGCCCACCGATCGCAACAAGCCATGGACTTTGCTGTTGCGTCCGCCAGTGAGGTGGAATCCACCATGTGACGCGGTGGAATGAACGGTCACGCCCTCGGCGTAGACCGTCGCCCTCTGCGAAATTCCCCACGGCGTGTTCGCGCGGGAGTGGATTTCGCGACGCCCAAGTGCTGCGCGTTGCTGCTGATGATGGGCGTTCTCCAGAATCTTCGCCCGGAAGGCGTCCTCGTCGGCCAGTTCACCGGAATGACCGTAAAAATCGTTGCGCGTCCATTCCGCCATCGGCCGGCTAATGCGCCAACCGGCGGCGAGATAGGACTTGCCATCCCGCCCCGGCGCCATGGCGAATGCAGTCTCACCAACAAGAGCGACCAGCAGGCCATCGGCGCTTCGGCCAAAAGAAACCCCCGGATAACCGGGGGTTTCTTTGTCGTGGATCTCCGAGGTGAGCGCATTCATGCCGCCGCCCTCCCCTCTACGGTATCCGCCGCTACAGCGTCGGCCGTCACCTCCTGCAGCACTGCCCGCGAATAGCCATGCCGCGTGAGCCATTCCTCAGCGGCGGCGCGGTTGGCGGCAAGATGGACAAGCTCGGCATCGTCGCCGGCACGATCGAGGACAAGGACCGAGCCGATAGCGGGCCGCTCCTTGACTGCGAACTTCAGGTCGCTGTTCACCGAAAAGGACTGGTGGACGCGCAGGACGATGGTGCCCTCACTGCCATAGTCGCCCTTGTGCAAGGTGATGGAAGCCGGGATCGTCGTGTTGCCGATGCGGGCTTCCGCCTGCTTGCGGATCAGGCGGCCGCCAGAGTTGCGGTTCTCCCAGGCGGCGAGCTTCTTTCGATGCCGCTCCGGCGGGCGTGGGGATCCATCGGAATAAGTCACGATGGAAGCGAGGGGAACGAGGTCATAGATCAATTGAGCGGACATGGTTTTCTCCGTGGTGCTCTTGGTGGAAACAAAACCGCCGCCGGTGATGTGCCGGCGGCGGGAAGATCGTTCGGAAGAAAATGAAGGGGCGCCGATCTATTCGGCGGCCACCTTGTAGGCCTCAACATGCTCGTCGGTGAGGTTCTCGTCCTGTGCGGCCGAGTCCTCATCGACGTAGTCATGCGCCGGCTCGACGATCGCATCGCCATCGAGCTCGTCCTGGTCCGCCGGCGTGCCGTCCTCGTCGGGCTTGGCCACATTCTTCTTCAACCAGGCAGTGAGTTTTGCCGCATCGGGGGCGAACAGCGCCGAGGGGTGGACGAAGCGTTCCTCCTTGAAGTACTCGACCAGGGCGGCACGGGTATCTTTGACCTTCTGTCGGGGCAGGACTGACGTGTCCGCGCAGGCACCCTCGAGCGCCGGCCGCGACAGGCACGACAGGAAGTCCTCCGTGCCCATGTTGGGCAGGAAGTTGTCCGCACCGATGGCGTCGCCGGCGACGCGGGACACGACGCCGCTGTCGGACCGGTTCTCCCGGCACGAGAGCACGTCGATTAACAGGGACCGCACGGCAATGCGCAGCGTGTCCATGTCGAAGTCGAGCTTGCCCTCCTCATTGAAGAGCGGCACGGAATGTTCGGCAAGGCTTGCCGCCCCGAAATACGACATGTCGCGCGTGCCGGACGCCACCGTCACGTTCTGCCCGGCGAAGGCGAGAACGAGCAGGGCCATCAGCGTGTCGTCCTCGATCGGAGCGCGTGACAGTGCCTCATGCAGCGCGTCGGTGCGCAGGTCGCCGATCATCTCCATCCCCTTGCGGGTAACATCGGGACGGGTCTTCACGACGATCGGCGCATCGTCACCGTCGACGACCCCGTCCTCGCCCCTCTTGCCCTTGGGCTTCTTCGCCTCGGGCATGCGATAGGCCACACTCTGCACCTTGCCGTCGCGATCGAGATACACGGCGGTGTGGTCGGACTTAGCCGGCTTGCCGTACACGCGCTCGGCCTTGGGCGGCAGCTTCGGCTCGCCCCACTGACCGGCTTCCACGATCACACCACGCTTGGGCAGGCTGTTCGCCATCCACTCCTGTTGCGCGCCGAGAAACGCCTCGACATCGGTGGTGTAACGGCTGTCCTGGTCGGCCGGCGCGAACAGGTCCTCGACCCAGGCGATGCCGTAGGCCTGAGCGAGATCGTCGCCGAAGCTGGCATCGCGCGCATACATGCGGGTCTTGGCGAGGCCGTTGGCGACGGCCCACCACGAGACCTGTGGATCGCCTTTGGTCGGCTTATGCGCCTTCCAGACCTCCTTCTGCTCCTCGAGCGAGGCGGCCGCGATGGTGCGGAGCTGGCGCTCGTCGGGCATGTCGCCCTTGGCCATATGATCCAGCATCGCCGGCAGCACATTGGCGAGCAGCCTCAGCTTCTTGATCTGGCGCACCGACTGCGCGAGCGCAATGCCAATCGCCTCCTCGGTCCAGTCGAGCGCCACGAGACGCTCGATGGCCCGCCACTGGTCGACGGGGTTCAGCGGTTAGGTTATGCGTCAAGTGTCCTGTTGGCCGGATGGCGCTGATTCTTCAATCTTTTTGGCTGCGCCTTGCATTTTGGATGTATCTTTGGCGCGGAAGCGCAGCCCTCTGGTGTCAATCACGATGGCTTTCTCGACGGAAGCGATAGTCGCCCTTTGACGCGCGGAGTGCTTTGGCGATGGTCTTATTGATGTCGTCGAGATTGCAGGACTCCGGGTGGAACTTGCGGCCAGCCCATCGGTGCATGGCTTTGTGTTCTTCATGGTCGGGGTCGAGCCAAGCCTCCAGGAAGCTGGCATAGCCTGAAGGCCCACCAGAGTCTTCGGGAGGTCCTGAACGTGTAGCGGCGACACAGCGAGGATATTTGACGCTCTCCTCACGCGCGACGCGTTCCAGGCGCAGCAGATGACGCCAATTATCGCCAAAGTCGTATTCGTAGAGGATCGTAAGAGGGTTTTCGTCGGGATCGTAGGGAAAGTGAAGGTCGATCATCCTGACCTCGGTCGCCTCGAAGATCCGGCTGTCGAACAGACCGTCCTCATCGAACTCCGGGGCGCCGTAGATAAGGCCGCCGATATTGAACTGATGCAGATGGCTGTCGGTCCAGCCAAAGGCGGCCTGGAGAATCTCGTGGAGTTGGGCAAGGTTGAGTGTGATTGGCAGTTCGAGAGTGCGGCTGATCTTGGGCTCGACGTCGAGGATATGAACCTCGGCGCGCACAATGAAGCTGTCTGGATCGAAGGGGTCAAGCATGCCGCAGATCATGCCGCGCACGATGGTCGCAGGCAATCGATGGGGAGACAATTTTCCTTCGACGAGCATGGCGACACGAAGTGGCAACCGTAGACGACGTCAGGATTTTGGCCCGCGGGTGAGCGGCACTGGTTTCACAGCTCGATCGCGTTCGGCAATCAGGCGGGCGTTGTGATGCTTCTGCCGCGCAACCTCCGCTTCGGCTTCGAGAATACGTTTCAGCAGTACGGCGTTCTCCGTAACCCTGCGTCTTTCCTCGATCTGCAAGACCTGAATCAGAGCTCGCTGCTGGGCGAGTTTGTCTTCCCAGGCTGCCAGCTTCTCGGGGACGATCTTGCGATCGCTAGCGCGGCGCAACTCGTCGATCATCGACCGGTGGTTGGTGTAGATGGCGTTGCGGCCGACGTGCGCTTCGCGCGCGAGCGTCGCAACAGTGAGGCGGTAGGATCGTTTTTGCAGGTCCGGATGTGTGGGGATCCCCTTTACCAACCGCTCCAGAGCTTCCCGCAGCTTGCGGTTCGTGTTGCGTAGCCGCTTTTCGTGAGGCGTCAGCGCCGGCATTTTGCTGGTCTTACGCGCCATCGCGATCATCCTTTCCATGATCCAGATCGCCAAGAATGCGATCGCATTCGGCAATCCGGACTTCCGCAAGTCTCCGGCTGATCGGGTCCAGCCCAGGGTGATCGAGAAGGCCGGCATTGCGATCCCGGCGCGCCTGCCAGACCGGCCTGTGCCTGGCTGTGACGGCGAAGTTGGCGCAGGACAGACAGGTGCTTTCGGTTCTCAGCACAGGGTTCGGTCCCCGCTCATCGCCGAAGCAGGCCGCGGTTTCGACACGGTAGACGCAATAACCCCAGTCACAGACACCGAGCCTGAGGTCGGTCTCCGCCATCAGGAAGGAGACATAGGCCTGGACATCGCCGTCGCGCGTGCGCCCGCGGAAGCGGGAGCGCTCGGCAATCATCCGTCCGCCCTTGCCTGCAAGCTCAGTCGCCGTCAGCACCTCTTCCAGGGCAGCGCGGGTTTCCTCCTGTGCATGCCGGTCGATCAGGTCGTCGAGCGCGAAGTCGGTCCCGACATAGCCGCGATCGGTCATGGCCCGGGTGACATGACCGAAGTGCGCCTGAAGCGCATGCAGGCCGGTCCGGTCGCGTTTGCCGACGAAGCGGGCGAAGGTCTTTCGGCCCTGATGGGTGTTCAGGTGCCAGGGTTCGCCCTCGTGGTCCGGCAGGCCGATGAACGGCGCAAACTGATTGTTCAGCCGCGATATAATCGTGTTGACGATTGGCAGGCTGATCCGGGCGGCAGGGCCGACGAGCCCCGTGCAGGCCGTCACCAGGAAGAGCTCGGATCGCCTGCTTTGTGCCCGCAGGCGGGCGGACAGCCGGTCCATGACCTCGACCGCCCGCTCGACCGGCGCTGGAGCAACCCAGCGATGGGCTTGGCCATCGACACCGCGCGCCGTCTTGTAAATCTGTCCGGCAAGATAGGCGAAGTTCTCGCCGGCATCGCCGGAGCGATGCTGCTCGATACAGCCGGTCTGAAGGCCAAGGATCTCCGAGACCCGGGCGCCGACAAGATAAGCGATCACGACAAAGCAGGCGTCGTAAATGCGATTGGCAAGATACCGCACCTGCTTGGTGCTCGTGACGGGCGCCTCATACCAGGGAGTTTCCTCCCCGGGCAGCGTCGAGAAGGTAAACGGCGCGATCGCGTCGGTTACGATGAAGCCGGCCTTCGTCTGGCTGATCCCCTTGGCAAGCGCGTCGTCATAGGTGGTCTGCGCCTGCAGCTGCAAAGCGATGACGTCGTCGGCCGCCTGCCCGATCAGCCGCAGCGCCGCCGAGACCAGGGGCACGGCGATCGCGTCCGGCGTATAGGGCAGCCAGCCCCGGTCACGGCGAACGAACGGGGGCGCGATCCCCGGGAATGGATCGTCGATCGCCACTTCGGGGAACTTCGCACCCTGAAGATACAGGCATGTCAGCAAGTTTGCATAATGTTGCAGGGTCACGGTCATCACCGCCTTGCCCGGCTTGCTGCCCGGACGCTGCGCCATCGATGCCAGGAACCTGTCGCAGGCATCGCGATCGAGATCGGCGAAGCTGCGGTATCCTTGCGCCGCCATCCAGCGGATCAGCATCCGCAGCGTGTTGAAGACACGGACGATCGTCGACTCGTGAACGTTGCGGCGACCTGGAGGCGGGTCCAGCTTCAGGCTCCACAGGAACAGTTTGGCCGCCTCTCGCCAGTCAGCCCATTGCGGATCGCTGAACCGGCTGTCGTCGGCAAGGGCAAAGCCCCAGTCGAGCGAGAAGTCGCTCCGGTTTGCGCCGGGACGATGGCCGTCGAGATGCCAGACCTGATCCGACCACACCGAGCGCGCCGATATCCGGAGTGCTGGCCTTGCCGCGGCAAAAGGATCGGGTGCTGTGGACGCTTGCATCGTTCACTCCAGCGCCGGAAGGGTTGGCAGGGTCGACATTCGACGTTCGGCCTCTTCGCGCAGTCGTTCCGGGAAGTCAGGCAGGATGTTCTCGGTGAGAATGCGCAGGCTCGGCACATACAGAAGCTCGAAGCGGCGTGGATCGATGCGTTCACGCGCGCGCTCCAGTTCCTCCTTGGCCTGAAGAACGCGCGCCATGTGATCCGCATCGATCGGGATAACCAGTCCCGGGCAGCGCAGGCATCCGCCGAAGTGCCGGCAGATCCTGCCAGCCGCCGATCCCGGTGCTATGCCCGTGGCCGGGTTGAGGCAATCATGGCTGAACGGAACCGTCGCATCGCTCGCCAGCGCAATCCGGTCGCGTTGCGCCTGATCCTCGCCGTCCGCCTTCGCGCCGACGATCCAGCCGAGCATCAGCGCCTGCGATCGGGCGATGGTCTCGCGCTGAATGCGGCGCGTCTGCGGTCCCTTGATGTAAAGCTCGGTCGTATCGACGCGGGCGTGGTTGAGCACGTCCTGTGTCGCGACGATATCGCCGCCGGACGCCTTGTAGTATTCGGTGGCGACGCTGCCCCGCAACAGAATGGCGGCAAAATCCGGCAAGAGTTGACGTGCGCGTTCCGGTGCGGCCCTGTTCCAGATGGCGATGCGGGCATTGGAGCGTTTGATGAACGGCTTCAGGGCATGCGACAAGGTCGCCTCCGCAATCAGCGTCACCGCGTCCTTCTTCTCGCTCTTCACCAGAAACAGACGATTGCGGTCCTGCCGGCTGGATCGGGAGACGAGCGGCGCCGTCATCGCCAGCAACCGGTCAATCAGGTTCGGCGCCGCATGTCGCCGACGGCAATCGAAGGATCGCCTTTGCGCGCGCTTCACCTTCGCGCCGGCCCGGGGCTTGGCCCATTCGACGATGACGCGATGCTCGTCGAGCGGATGCGCCACCTGGCAATCGCGCGCCATCATCCGCAGCGCGTCCGGATTGCCCGCCGTCTGGATCGCAATGGCGATGAAGAACGCGACGACCGTTTCGCCGGTCAGGTGAAGATAGCCGCCAAGATGACGAAGCCCGCCATGGCGGTTGACCGCCGATATGCTGACCTGGCTGCGGAGCGCAAGCGTGCGGGACGGCAGGACGCCGTCATTCACTCGAGCAAGCGCCCGGACCATGTCGCAAAGTTCGGGATCGACGCCATCGACCGGGCCGCTCGTGGCGAGGATGGTCCGACCCGCTTCGAAGCGATCCCACGCCTCGTCAATTTCCTCGTAGCACGCACGAAGGATTGCCTTGAGGTCATCGCCGCCGAGACGAGCCCGGGGATCGGCACTACGGTTCGGCCAGACCCGCCAGGGGAAGTCGATCCGCGACGGCAGCCGGGACGGATGCCGGCGCTTCGTCCAGTCGATCATCTGGCGAAGCTGCATCAGCACATTCGCCCGCGAGCCCTTCGACCAGGGCTGGTTCGTCTGTCCTGCGACCTGGCGATCCAGCCACGCGATATAGCGTCCAACCATCGCACTGGTCAGATCGTCGACCGACACAACAAGACCGTCTTCCGACACGAAGCGCGCGAACGCCCGCAGCGCCATCCAGCAATGACGCTGCGTGTCCCGGCTCGAGGCGGCATGATGATGACGGAAGGCGTCGGCCAGAAGCATCGTGATGTCCGATGGCAATCCGAGCCTGCCGAGATCGTAGCGCTTTGTGACCTCGCCCCAGCCGTCACGGAAGACGACGATGGTATCGGCTGGCTGATCCAGAACGATCGGCGCCGCAGCCGACAGCCTCCGGTCGATGCGCTCGCGTCTAATGGCCATCTGGGATCAGCTCGCCATAGAGATAGTCAATGCTGTCGGCGAGGTCCCGCGCATTCAGCTCGACGCAGCGCAGGTAGATCGACGTGCTCTGGATCGAACTGTGCCCCAGCAGGACCTGCACGATCTTCAGCGGATTGAGGTCGGGCGTGGTCACTGCCTGCCGCTGCAGCTGCACCAGCATGGTCGTCGCGAATGTGTGCCTCAGGTAATGCAAGGTTCCCGTCACCCCGGCCGCGCGGAACGCCTCTGCAAACGCCGCCGTCAATCGCGCCTTGCTGACGGCGTTTCCCTGGGTGTTGAGGAACAGAGCCGACGGCGGCCGATAGTCCGGCCGTTGACGACGCAACGCCCGGACCTGCGGCGTGCGAACCTCGTCGATATAGCGTTGCGTCCGGTCGACCAGGCGGATCGGCGGGTAGATCGTGCGCGGCTTGTCGCCCTTGGTGATCGTCAGCGGGACGCCGATCAGGGGATGATCCTCGTCGTCCAGATGCGCCGTCTCCGGAACCTGGAAGACGGCCAGGCCGCAAAGCTCCTTGCGCCGCAATCCCGTCGCCAGCGCCCATTCTGCCATCAGCCGATAAGGCATGACCAGATGCGCGAAGACCCGGCGCAACTGGTCGACCCGCAGCGGCCTCGGCAAACGCTCGTGTTCGGCAACCGTCAGGATGTTCGCCGCCGCGATTCCAGGCCGCGCCTTCACATGCGCGAGGAACGATTGCCTCCGGCCGGAACCCACGCGAACGTCGACGAAGTGGAACGGCAAGACTTCGATCCAGCCGCGGCCCTGCGCCCACCCGTAGAATCGGCAGACCGTGCGAACCCGGTCATTCACCGTCGAGCGCGCATAGGGTCGCTTCGTATGCGGGCTCGGCTGCGACAGCATCCGGTTGCGCCAGGCCGCAATCTCAGCCTCGCTCACGCCGCGCCAATCGAGACCGGATTGTTCCAGACTGTCGAACCAGTCGTGAAGATGCTCGCCATAGGTCCGGACCGTTTCCGCCGCGTGGCTGCGGCCCGGTATCGTCGCCAGTTCCATCAGCCAGGCGAATGCCGGCTCGATGATCGCCATCCGCTCCGATACCAGAATCGGAAAGCCCGCCGGGATGGCGGCATAGCCCATCGCTGCCTTGATGATCCGCACCACATCTGTCCTCTTTGCTCGCCGCCGTCCCAAACGGCAAAAGACACAGAACAGGGCGCAACCCCCTGCACAGCAACAAAGAAGACAGTTTCCCGAACCGGATGTTATCTTGAGCGGAGCGCCTTCGGCGCACTTCTCTCTTTTGATTGCGAGGGGTTCCCCTCGCGCTCTCCCGTTCGCCACGTGGCAGGGGTGCAGGACTTCGTCTACACCCCATCAAATAGCTTGTGGTGTCGCCGCCGCATCAAGCGTTGTCCTCGCTACGCTGCGGGAACGCTTGACCCGGACGTCTACGTGCCTTCCTCGATATGCCCCGCCAGTATCGCCCGGAACCATGACGGCCATGCGAACCAAACAGGACAGTTGCGACACAGAACCTAAGAGTTGCTCATGCGCCAGCGTTTCGGCCAGCGAGCGCATCGCCCCGCCATCCTCGGCGCGTTCGATCACCAGCACGGCTATCTCTTCGAGGCCTGCCGCAATCGACTGCTTCACGCGGCGATGACCGGCATCGATGACATAGCCATTGCCACCATCCGTTTCCGGCGCCACGACAGGCGGCTGCACGATGCCGACGGCGCGGATGGTCGCCAGCAGCAAGGCGTCAGCCTGCGGACTGGACTTCGAATGCCTCGCCTTGTCCGGGTTTTCCTTCAGCGCGCGCGGATCGACAAACTTCAGTTCCATGGGGATGCTCCTTCAAGCGGTTGCAGACGCGGCATCTGGCCGGTCCTTTTCCGTCTTCTTCCCGAAGACACCCCCCGGCCCGCGGAGCGGACGGGCCGGAGCAACTGCGGCCGAGCATCCCTGCCCGGCAGGACAAGCAGGGCTCTCAGCCCTGCGAAGGACGACGCGGCCGGGATCGCGAGCGGCGCGGTTGAGCGCAAGCGTCAGCGGCCCGCCCGATCTGCGAGCGGGCATTTTTCATCCTTTCCCTCTTCCCCTTTTTTGAAGCTTCCTTCCCTCACACTGGGAACACACGGCCATTACGACATTCAGCTGCGCCTCATGTACAGATGGCAGCGAAAAGTGTGATCTCGCTCAATGCCTTCGGTGGGCCGACAACTGAGGCACGACACCAAGTTCTTGTGGAGTATCTGACGAAGCCATTCTGGCATCACAATAGTGCTCCACGGTTCGGCATATTTCAGGCTTTGATCCCAAGGTCGTTCATGAGCTTCGTTGTCTTCATCATCATCTTTCTTTTCTTTGGGGCCGCCGCGTCAGCGCAGCCCTGGCAAAGCGCCGATCCGGCTGGTCCGTCGAAGGGTTGAAAGCGGCGCAGACGTACGCCACTAGCTTGAAACCTACCGCGGTCATGGTGTTGCAGGACGGAAGGGTAATCGCCAGTTGGGGCGACGTGTCACGCAAGGTGAATGTCGCATCCATCCGCAAGAGCCTGTTGAGCTTCGGCGATCGGCATCGACCTGCTCTTCGCGGCGAGCGCCTCCTCGACCTCCTCAAGCTGCCGGCGCTTGTCGGCGAGTTCGCCAGCAAAGGCGAATTCGGCCTCCCCATTACGCGACTGGTATGAGGCAAGCCTGCGGCGCGCATCGGCAAGACGCTGGCGATAGCGCTCCTGTTCGCCCTCGAAACCGTCGAGCGCGTTCTCGAGCCGGGAGACGGCTCCAAGCGGCGTAACCGTCACCGCAAGATCGTATTGCGCATCAGCATTGTGGTGTAGCGATAGCTATCCTTGCCGAAGCGCTCGCCGGAATATTCCAGTTCGAAGCCGCCAAGCGAGGCGATGACGGTATCGTCCTCGTGCTGAAGCTGCACCAAAGTCAGGATCTCCTTCATGAGCGCCCTGCCCGCCTCCTTGCGTTCGGTGTACGCCCTGCCCACGACGCTTATGGCGAAGGCATCGCCTGCGGTCGGAACGAACCGCTCGATGTCCTTACCGATCTCGGCAATTCGCCGGGTCGAGTATTCGATGGCGCGTTCGGCATCGCGGATCTGGCGACGCACGGCGTGCTGGTCGTCGATATGAGCGGCGCGTAGACGCTCCAGCCGGGCAATGTCGGCTTCGAGCCCAGCCTTCTGCATCAGGCGTTGATCACCGGAGGCAATGGCCTTGGCCATGGCGAACTGGCTGGCTTGGCCCTCACCCATATCCTCCAGCCGCCGAATGGACGTGTCGCCGGAAAGTGCTGCGGCAATGAAGCGGGCCTTGCGCTCGTTGTTCTGCCACATGGTCGCATCGAGCGAACCCTCGGTGGCGTAGGCGAAGACATCGACCATATCGTTTTGGTTGCCCTGGCGCACGATGCGGCCTTCGCGCTGCTCAATCTGGGAGGGCAGCCAGGGCACGTCGAGGTGATGGAGCGCTTTCAGCCGGAGCTGAGCGTTGACGCCTGTCCCCATGGTTTCCGACGATCCGATCAGGACGCGAACCTTTCCGGCACGGACATCGCCGAAGAGCCTCTGCTTGGCTTCGGTCTTCTTGTAATCCTGCATGAAGGCAATTTCGTTCGCCGGCACGCCCATGCGGACCAATTCGTCACGTACCCAGCGGTAGGCGGAAAATCCTCTCGTCTTCTCGACGCTGATCGTGCCGAGATCACTGAAGATCATCTGAGCCGCACCAGGCAGTTCGTAGAGATTGCCGTCCGGCCGGACATAGGCGTTCTCCTCCGTCTCCTTCCAGATGCGGAAAGCATTCGAGATGAGATTGTTGAGCTTGTTGTCCGGCTCATTGTCATTGTCGGCATCGACCAGACGCAGGTCGATCGCCGCATGACGACCGTCCGTGATGACCGAGAGCAGGATGTCGTCGCCCGGCTCCGGCGGCCTTTCGCGCTCTTCTATGGCCTTGATCCGGGCATCGAGCACCAGCTGGTAGCGCTTGAACGCCTGCGTCGGCTTCGAGGTGAGGATCTGCCGCCTGCCGGTCGAGATCGCCGGCACCTTCACATACTGGCGCAGGTCCTCCGGCATCACGACGTCCGCGAAGGAGCGGAACATCGCGATCAGTTCGGGCACGTTGACGAAGCTGGCAAAGCGAGAAACCGGCTTGTATTTGCCGGACGGCTGAAGCTCGAGCTCAGTCGTCGTATCGCCGAAGGTCGACGCCCAGGCGTCGAACTCGTGCAGGCCGCGCTCCATCAGGGCCACATGGTCCATAAGCCGCTGGACCGTGAACATCTCGCCGAGCGTATTGGTGATCGGCGTGCCGGAGGCGAGCACGAGCGCCCGGCCCGGGTTCTTTGTCTCGATGAAGCGGGACTTTACGTAGAGATCCCACGCCCGTTGCGAGCCGTTCGGATCGACACCTTTCAGCGTCGACATGTTCGTCGCAAAGGAGAGCTTCCTGAACTCCTGGGCCTCGTCGACCATGATCTGGTCGACGCCGATCTCGGCAATGGTGAGCAGGTCGTCCTTGCGGGTGGAGAGCGCCTCCAGTCGTTCCTGCAAGCCCTCCTTCAGCCGTTCGAGGCGCTTGCGCGACACACGGTCCTCGTCGTCGACGTCGAGCAGGAGCTTTTCGTAGAGCTCGACCTCGTCGTGGATCATTTGCTGTTCGAAGGCCGACGGGACGCCGATGAACTTGAAGGCCGAATGGGTGATGATGATTGCGTCCCAGGTCGCCGTCGCCGCCCGCGACAGGAACCGCGCCCGCTTGTCCTTGGTGAAGTTCGTCTCGTCGGCGACAAGGATCCGGGCATTCGGATAAAGCGCGAGGAATTCGCGCGCCGCTTGCGCGAGGCAATGACCGGGCACGACCTGCATCGCCATGGAGATCAGACCGAGCCGGCGCTGCTCCATGATAGCGGCCGCCATCGTCATCGTCTTGCCGGCGCCGACGGCATGGGCAAGGTAGGTCGAGCCCGAGGCAATGATGCGCCAGATGCCGCGCTTCTGGTGGCCGTAAAGAGAAAAGGCGCCAGAGGCGCCCGGAAGTTGCAGATGGTCCCCATTGAATCTTCGCGGGGCAATGTTGTTGAAGCGATCATTGTAGACCCGCGCCAGCCGATCGGTCCGGTCGGGATCGGACCAGATCCAGTTCTGGAAGGCGGTCTTGATCTTCTGCAGCTTCTCCTTGGCGGCCTCGGTATCGACGACATTGAGCACGCGGCGCTCGCTGTCACCCTCCTTGATCGTATCGAAGATCTGCGGCACGCGGCTGTTGAGGGCATCGGCGAGCAGTTCGCCGGCATGGCGGCGGCCCGTGCCCCACTCGGACGTACCGACCGCGAGATAGGCGAGCTGACGTGCCTCGACCGTCCACGACGCCAGTTCCGGCATATGGTGGATCCTGATGTCGGCGTTCATGGTCTCCTTGACGAAGGCAACAACATCGGCGGCGGGAATCCACGGTGCGCCGAGCCGCGCGGTAATGTCCGAGGGCTGGAGATCGGCGGGCTGCACGCCCTGCAGAGCCGTGACGTTGCGCTCATAGGCGGGATCGAGCGCGGCGGCGGCCTCCGCGACCTTCAGCTTGTCGCGGACATAGCCGGACAGGTAGGCGTCGGCCGTCTGCCAGGAGCCGTCGGACGGATCGCGGAAAATGGCGCTGCCGAGTTCGGCAACGACATCATCAGGATCACGATGCAGCAGCTCGGCGATATGGTCGAGATCGACACGACCGCGTTCGTTGAGCACGACGGCAAGCGCATCGGCAGCCGAGGCGATGACCGGTGGTGCAGGCGGCGATATTACCCGTTCGGTGAAGATCGGGCCGGGCCGGGCCGTGTCGTTTTCGAGGTCATAGTCCTCGATCGACGCCACCAGCCAGCAATCGGGGTCATCGGCAAACGGCTGAAGGTTCGGTCGCCGATGGCTTTCGCGCACGTCACCGGTCTCGGTCTCTTCGGCAACGGAGACGACCGTGGTGTTGATCGGCCCGAATTCGCGGACAAAGCTCGACCAGGCGATGCGCAGCCTGACCTGAAGGCCCTTCCATGGTTGGTCGAGCTCCTGGGCTTTCAGGACCTCACGAACGGCATCGCGTACAGGGATCAGCTTCTTGATAATCCGGACATGCTTTTCCGGGATGCCGTCGCCGCTGCGGCCCTTGCGGACCTTGATGGCGACAGGCTCACCGTCGATGACCTGCATGAGGCCTTTGGCGTTGTCGACGAAAAAGCTGCCCTCGCGTACGTGGCGATCCGAAGGCAGATCAACGACAGCTTGGTCATCTGTATCTTCGAGATCAAGATCGATCGGCGTGGGTTCGCCGTCGTAGCGGGCTTCCGGAAGGAGATTGAGAACGGCCGACAGCGCCGTGTTGAGCGCCTCACCCTTGCGAGGAAGGCAGGTATAGGTTTCGCCGAACGGTCCGGAGGTGAGCGCATGCGTGCCGAGGACGAAATCCGGATGGCGGGCGAACCAGCGATTGACGCGGATAGCGCCCTCATCGTCGGTCGCCGGCCTCACCTCCTCTATGTCGAGCCAGGACAGGTCGCCCTCCGGCTCGCCGATCTTGCGCTTGCGAAAAAAGAGGATGTCGACCACGACGTCCGTACCGGCGTCCGAGCGGAAGCTTCCTTCGGCCAGGCGGATCGCGGCGATCAGATCGGCCGTCTTCGCGATATGCTCCCGGGCGGTGCTATCAGCCTTATCAAGAGTGCCTGAGCTGGTGACGAAGGCAGCGAAGGCGCCCGGCTTCAGGAGATCGATCGACCGCGCGATGAAATAGTCGTGCAGCCGCAGGCCGAGCGAGCGATAGGCCCGATCGGAGCGCACCGTGCGATCCGAGAACGGCGGATTGCCGATAGCAAGATCGAAATATGCCGGCAGCTCGGTGCGGGCGAAGTCGCCCGTGAGGATGCGCGCCCGCGGCTGCAGCAGCCGGGCGATGCGCGTCGTGACCGGATCGAGCTCAACGCCCGTAACATGAGACACATCGCGCAGGATCTCCGGCATCAGCGCCGGAAACAGGCCCGTGCCGATGCCCGACTCCAGCACGCGGCCCCCGCGCCATCCGAGGCGCTGCAGCCCGATCCAGATCGCCCGGATGATGAACTCCGGCGTGAAATGCGCATACTGAGTGCCGCGGGCGAGCGAGGCGTAGTCCATCTCGCTGACGGCGTCCTCGAGCGCCGAGCCGATCTCATCCCAGCCTTCGCGGAAATCGACCTCGCCCGGACGGCGGAAGACGCCATTGGCGAGATCGGACGCGCCGAAGCCAGTGAAGCGGATCAGCCGTCCCTGCTCCTCCGGCGTGGCCGGGCGTTCCTCCGCCTCGATCTCAGCGGCCAGCCGGATTGCCGCAATGTTGTCCCGGGCGCGCTCTTTCCATCCGCGGGCAAGACTTCGCTCGGCCTCGAGATAGAAATTCTGGCCGCGTCGGGAACCAGAAGTGGTTCCCCGCCCGATGGTCTGTGCCGGCGCGCCGGGCGCCGGTGAGGACGGTGTGGGATCATCGTCGTCGTCATCCGCCGCGAAATCGCTGGCGATAGCCGTAACATCGAGGCCGAAGCCGGACGAAAGCGACGTGCCGCCGAACATATCGAGGGTGAAGGGGTCGTCATGCGACATGAGGTTTTCTCCTGAGTGAAGGCGCACGTCGACGTCCTGCTGGACCTGCTGGAGAGGTCCAGTCCGTAGGCGTGCGCGGATTGTGGGGATTGCGCTGATGCGGAGCCGATGGGCGCGGCTCACGGATAATCAGCCCGTTTAGATCACGTAGATCTGCATTTCGTTGCGTAGGCACACGATACGCAGTTGCACACAGCCGCGAGTGGCTTTGATCAAGGCGTCGAGGCTCTCGGCGTCGATGAAGTCGATCCCGTCATCGCCCCCGAAATGCTGGCGCTTGTAGAGCCAGTAGTCGGGATTGGTGGAAGGATTGCACTCGTCGGCATAGCAAACGAGAGCCCTCTGGCCCTCGGCGAGTATGCCGTTCGACAACAAATACACCCCCTCGTCGCCGACCAACCAGAGGCCAGGCTTTTCGCCCTCGCCGGGCCGGAGGCCGTAGTAGGGATTGCGGAAGCCGCCATTGGCAGCCGCATCGGCACGTCCGCGCGCGATGATCTCGCGCATCTTGTGCAGTGGGAAGGTGAACATCGTTCCACCTCACGCCGCGATGGGTTCGGGGAGATGGCGCAGATGTACAGGCAGCTTCGCCGCGATCTCATCATCAGTG
The DNA here is from genome assembly GCF_016756595.1 of Mesorhizobium sp. L-2-11. NCBI lineage: Bacteria > Pseudomonadati > Pseudomonadota > Alphaproteobacteria > Hyphomicrobiales > Phyllobacteriaceae > Mesorhizobium > Mesorhizobium sp. L-2-11. Next base: position 101,594 of record NZ_AP023258.1, read on the forward strand.
AGATCTTCCAACAGCTTCAGCGTGGTGCCCCGGCGCCCGCCATAATAGAGCACGGTGCGCTTGCCACGATGCTCCGGCAGCCATTGATCACCAGCATAACCGCGATACTCGTCATGCGTCGCGCTCCAAATGTGCTCAAGTCGCTCGTTGTGCGTCATCGCCTTCACCGGCCAGGACTCGCGCTCAACGATGGCGTCGCGCATCTCGACCGGCGATCTGGTGACATTCAGATCGCAATAGGCGTGGAAGTAGCGCGTCCTGCCGTCGATGCGCAGCGTGTAGAAGACGCTGATGATCGAGTCGGTGAGGAATTCGCGCAGCGCGAACATCTCGCCCCGCATCCACAGCGGCGGCAGGATCTTCAACATGTAGTCATGCTCGACACGACCCACTTCAAACCATTCCCCTGCATAGAGGGGGCCGGCATCGCCTTCGAAACGATTGGGCCGTTGGGCATGACGGTCAAACATGCGGAACATCTGCCGACGGTCGGCGATGCCCTGGTAAACCTTGCGGATGGAAGAGAGGGTCATTGGCGGGCTCCTTCAGCCTCGTCGGGCCGTAGCGCGGTCATCCCTCGCGGATCACCATCATCTTCAGCCCTTCCTGACCCTCCTCCGCAGCCGCCTCTCCGTCCGGCCGCGTCAAGGGCCGCGGAACGCGGGCGAAGCTTCACCCTTGACGCGACCGGCGGGCATGCGGCAGCCAGGTTTCATTTGTTCTTCCCATTTCTTCCCTCCCCCTCCCCAGTTTGGCCGCACGTACCGGCTGTCATGCGCGGATGAAACACACTCTCGCCATTGCGCTCGTTTGCCTCGGAACGATCCCCGCCATCGCCGCCGAGCCGGAATCCCCCGACAGGATCGATCCGCTCTTCGACTGCTCGATCCCCGAGACATTCGCTTCTCGCCTGGCCGGATTATTCTGGGACCAGAAGGAAAGCGAGGAAAGCCGGCTGGTTCTGCGCCTGACCGGCGGCGAGCTAGTCGAGACCCGAAAGCTGACAATGTGCGGCGAACCGCTGACCGTTGAGTTCATCTCCGGCCAGATGCACACGAGAGAAGAGCTCGAGAAGCTCCACTCGAACAATCTCGAATGGTTCCGCGGCAAGTTTCCCGGCTTACAGGGAACCTATGCCGACGAACGCACGGGCGAGATCGTGCTGGAGATCTACACGGCGGAAGCGGGGGGCGTGGATGTCGAGGCTCTCAGGCGAGAGTCCGAATCCCGGCTGGGCGCACCGCTGCGGGTGGCGATGACCATGGCAAAGCTCGTGCCGGCGATCCTCAATCCGGTGCCAGCAATGGAGTAAGCGGCGGCGATCGGCTCGATCATGCGGATGCCGCCTGCAGCATCGCGTTCCAGTCCTCGGCGACCGGCTTCAATCGCTCGAAGTCGCAGGAGAGTTCGTCGGCAAGTTCACGCAGCCGCGACACGAACGCGTCACCCTGCGGGTTGGCGTCGGTGGCAGCGACAAGGCGTACGTGCGGCCGCTCTGCCAGCAAGCGAATGGCGGCGTTGGTGGCGGGTGACCAGCCGCCGCCGGTACTGACATAGAGCGTGTCGCGCCGGATCCGTTCGATCGCGGCCAGGCTCATGGCGTCGATCGCCGCTTCGGTGACGCAGATGCGGGTGGCTGTCATCGTCCCGAACCGGAACAACACCTTGCCGCCTCCGGCCGCAAAACCACGCCATTCCGGGCCGCGCTCCTCCCAGCCGGTGACGATACCGGCCGCGTCGGTGTGCGCGGCCCACATGCTGCCGCGCGGCCCTTCTCTCAGCACGTTCTGGGCAATGGCGGCGCGGATGACCTGCTCGGGGATATGCCGCTCGTCGCGCAGATAGCGCCAGGTCGCCGATCCACGCCAGGGCTTGCGTCGCACAGCCCATCGTTCCGGGATCGACCTGTCGGGTTCGGTCTCCCGGGACTGCCGTTTCCATTCAGGCCCGCTCGGCTCGAAACCGACCAGGGACGCCACCTGCACGAACGCTTCTACGAAATCGCCGCCGTCCAGGTGCTGCACCAGCGAGTAGACATCACCCTTGGCGTCCGAGAGCGGATCGAACCAGCCCTTGCCGTCATGGATGACGATGATGATGTCGTCGCCCCGCCGGTACTTCACCGCCTTGCGGGTGCTCTCCTTGAGGTCGATAGCAAAGCCGCCGGTCTCCAGTACGGCCGCACAACCAACCCGGCCGCGCAGCTCTTCTATGTCCGCTTTTTCCATTCTTCTCTCCCGGCCACCTTTCGGCCGGCCTTTCTCCAAGTCTATCTCTTCCACATAAATCGCGGAACACTCCGCGACCGCCGCGAAGAGCAAAGGGCGCAAGGGCGCGGCTTCCGCCGCGGCGTAGCCTCCCTTGCGGCCTGCCGCTCGCAAGCGGCACGCCGGACGGCAAAGCCGGTTCAATGAACCGGCCGTCCTCCTGCATAGGGGCAGTACTCGAAGAGTGCCTCGACCTCGTCGTCGTCGAGGTCGTCGGCGGGAAGAACGCCGTATTCGTCGCCGGAGCGGAAGAGCGTGATCGGGACCATGAGGGTGCGGGCGAGGTGGAAGGCGTGGTTTTGGGCGAGGGAAAGATCTTGCGACATCTGAGGGCTCCATCTTTGGAGCGGGCCAATTCCCGCTCGATGGTTCCTCAAAGGTCGGGCTCCGGGCGCGATCACCGCAGAGGCGAAGCCGGCGCGGCCGCAGCTTGCTAGATCCCATGGGTGGAGGGCGGCCGGCGTTTTTGCAGAATGAGGCTGCTTGATTCATCCCACTCATTCTGAAGGCGACCATGCATATGATAGACCAACCCGTAAGGCCGACCGCCATCCGCACTGATCTCGGCGCAATATTCGTTTCGTTGGAACTCAGCCGATCAACCTGGCTGGTAACCTCGTTGTCGCCGGCGAACGGAGAGAAGATGTCAAAGCATTCCGTACGAGCTGGCGATACAGCCGGGCTGTTCGCGCGATTCACGCACCTGCGTGAGAAATGCCGCCAAAGAACCGGCTACAGCTTTCCGATCATCACCGTTCAGGAGGCCGGTCTCGACGGCTTCTGGCTTCATCGCGTGCTGGAAAAGGAAGGCGTCGAGAGCAATGTCGTTGACCCGGCATCGATCTCAACATCACGCCGGCGCCGGCGGGCCAAAACTGACCGTATTGACGGTGAAACGTTGCTGCGGACCTTAATGGCCTACAAAAGAGGAGAGCCTCGCGTGTGTGCAATGGTGCGGCCTCCATCGCCCGAAGAAGAAGATCGTCGTCGAATTTCCCGCGAGCGCAAGGTGTTGACTGGTGAGCGTGTTACCCACGTCAACCGCATCAAAGGGCTGCTATTCGCCCAAGGGATTTCGAACTACGAACCGCTGCACAAGGATCGCCGACGACGGCTTGAAGAGCTCAAGACGGGTGACGGACGTGCATTGCCTTCCCATATAAAAAGCCAGCTTTACCGGGAGTTGGATCGGCTTGAGCTCTTGCTCGAACAGATCAAGGCAGTCGAGGCCGAACGCGACGCACTTATTGCAGCACAAGCCACAAACGCAACACCGGCACCCGTCAAGATGCTGCTGAATATTAAGGGGATCGGAGCCGAATTTGCCACCGTTTTATGGGCGGAAGGCCTGTTTCGGCACTTTGATAACCGTCGTCAGGTTGCCTCTTATGCCGGCCTTGCGCCGACACCTTGGCAGAGCGGCTCCGTCGACCGGGAGCAAGGAGTGTCAAAGGCAGGCAATCCAAGGCTCCGAGTGACGCTCGTTCAGATGGCCTGGCTGTGGCTGCGACATCAGCCTCGCTCGGCACTGGCTCGATGGTTCACGGAACGCGTTCATCGCAATCAGGGGCGCTTTAAGAAGTCAACAATCGTAGCGCTGGCGCGCAAGCTACTGGTTGCTTTGTGGAAGTACGCAACCTCGGGCGTTGTCATTGAAGGCGCGATGATGAAGGACGCCTGACTGCTTCGCTAATCCCTCTGGAAATCTACCAGGGCCTGATCAGTCCTGGCGGATCCAGGCCGACGAACCGTGGGTCCGCATGGCGCAATGCCGTTTTGCTAGAATGGTCTCGTCGTCCTGAGCTTTGCCCGCCGCAAGCGGGATATTGGTGCAGCCGCATTTCAACGGCGACCGGATGTGAGGTTGATTAGGCTCAGCGATGAGCCGTGTCATGCAGTTTGGCTCAGAACCTGGATACCGCTACGTTGGAGAATGCCTATGCGTTATGAATGATCACCTTGACACATACTTTCCCATGTGAGCGGACCCCTTCAGGGGTTGATCGGTAAGCGCGTAGGCGTCCCCACGTAGCGTGCAGGCGGTTGATCGCTCATTTTCAGCATGAATCATGCGGAGAATCCTATGAGCGACAGTATGAGCCATCATCGAACATTCGAGATTTTGACGGCGGAGCCTGTGCCGTCCCGACGCAAGCCGCGCCATCGGTCGGACGAAGAGAAGGCACGGCTTGTCGCCGAAGCGTTCTCGCCAGGGGGCAATGTCTCGGCGGTTGCGCGTTCCGAGGGGCTGGACCCCTCGCAGCTCTATGCGTGGCGCCGCAAGGCGCTTTCGTCGGGCATGGTTGCGCCACTGACGGAGGGAGCGAGCAAGCCGGCGAAGTTCACGCGCTTTGAAGCGGTGGGCAGCGACACGGTGGAAATCGTCATTGGCGACGCAGTGGTGCGCGCCGGCGGCGATGTCGATCCCGATCGCCTGGCGAGGATCATCCGCGCGGTTCGTAAGGCATGATCGCTTCCGGTGTGGTGGTTTACGTGTCGTGCCAGCCGGTCGACTTCCGCAAGGGCGCGGCATCTTTGATGGCGCTGGTCAGGGATGGCGGCCTGGACCCATTCTCGGGGGCACTTCACGTATTCCGTTCGAAGCGTGCGGACCGGGTTCGCATCGTGTGGTGGGACGGCAGCGGGGTTTGTCTTTATTCGAAGACTCTGGAAGATCACAGCTTCTGCTGGCCGGGGATATCGGCCGCGCGCATGCGTCTCGACCACGCCCAGTTGATGGCGCTTCTGGCCGGACTGGACTGGAAAAAGATTCGTCCGGCCAGGGTCAGGCGGCCGTTATCGACGGGCTGAAACCGGCCTGCGGCAAGATGAATCATGCGGCTGGAACGGTTGGGAAAGCGGCTGTTTTTGTGCTCTGTTGCTTGCCATGGTTCTACCGGGTCTTGCCCTTCCCGACGACGTTGATGCGCTGAAGGCGATGATCCTTTCCATGGCTCGCGAGCAGGCTGCAAGCGAGGCCCGGATCGCAGTCGCCGACGCTCGGATCGCAGCATCTGAGGCGGAGGTCGCCCGGCTGAAAGCTGTCGAGAAAAGCGCCAGCGAGCGGATCGCCAATCTCACGTCAATCCTGAAAGTTTTACAGCGCACGCAACATGGCACGCGTTCCGAGCGGCTACGCCTGGCCATCGACGACGAGCAGGCCTCCTTTGCCTTCGAAGAGGTCGAGACCGGCCTTTCGGAAATCCGGAGCGAACTCGACCGCGCGGTCGGGAACAAGCCGAAGCGCGCCCCGCGTCCGCGCAAGGGCTTTGCTGCCCACCTCGAACGCATCGAGGAGGTCGTCGAGCCGGAAATCCCGGCCGACTGCGAGGGGCTTGAAAAGGTTCTGATCGGCGAGGATCGATCCGAGCGGCTGGACGTCGTGCCGCCGAAGTTCCAGGTCATCGTCACGCGCCGTCCCAAATACGCCTTCCGGGGCCGTGACGGCGTGGTCCAGGCTCTGGCGCCGGCGCACATCATCGAAAGCGGGCTGCCGACGGAGCGGCTGCTCGCCTATATCGCCGTCTCCAAATACGCCGACGGCCTCCCGCTTTATCGGCAGGAGGCGATCTATCTGCGCGACGGCGTCGAGATCAGCCGGTCGTTGATGGCGCAGTGGATGGGGCATCTGGGCTTCGAGCTGCAGATGCTTGCTGATTACATACTGGAGCGCATCAAGGAGGGCGAAAGGGTCTTCGCCGACGAGACGACCTTGCCCACCCTTGCCCCTGGTTCCGGGAAAACCACGAAAGCCTGGTTGTGGGCCTACGCACGGGATGACCGACCCTATGGCGGAACCAGTCCGCCAATGGTTGCCTATCGTTTTGAAGACAGCAGAGGTGCGGATTGCGTGGCGCGCCACCTCGCCGGATTCAGCGGTATCCTGCAAGTGGATGGCTACTCGGCCTATACCAACCTGGTCAAGGCACGGGCCAAAGCCGGCAGCAATGAAACAATCCGGCTCGCCGGGTGCTGGGCTCACCTGCGGCGCAAATTCTACGACCTGCACATCAGCGGGGTCTCGCAGGCCGCGACGGATTCGATCATCGCCATGACCGAATTGTGGAAGGTCGAGGACGAGGTCCGCGGCAAGGATGCCGGAAGCCGCGCCGCGCTACGTCAGGAAAAGTCCGTGGCCATTGTCGCGAGCCTCTTCGATCTATGGGAAGCGGAACTGGGCAAGGTCTCCGGAAAATCCAAGACCGCCGAGGCGATCCGCTACGCGCTCACCCGGCGGGAGGCGCTGGAACGCTTTCTGATGGACGGTCGCATCGAAATCGACTCCAATATCGTCGAGCGTGCAATCAGGCCCCAGACGATCACGCGAAAGAATAGTCTATTCGCCGGCAGCCACGGCGGTGGACGAACCTGGGCGACGGTAGCCACCTTGCTGCAAACCTGCAAAATGAACAGCGTCGATCCGCTCGACTGGCTCTCGCAGACCTTGACCCGCATCGCTCAAGGCTGGCCGGCATCCGAAATCGAAATGCTCATGCCTTGGAACTTTAGGCCTGACGTTATCGGCTGACCGCTTACGTTGATCGTGGAAGATCCGGAGCTGGACCAGGAAGCCATCTCAAGAGAGCGGGACTGGGCTGCTCGCCAGAGCCCGCGTGCAGCCCGATCGGCTCGCACATTGAACACGAGCTGGACTTGACAGATTTCGCGGCGAGAGGCCCCTTTCCATAAGACGTTCGAGGTCCGAGGCGGGACACGCGCAGCAGTCGCCCGCAGTCCAAGCCGAGCGGTTGTAGTTGTCTTCGACATGCATTGCGAATGGCACGATCGAGCCATTGCGGACATCAGCGGATTTGATGCTTCGGCCATTCCGGCTCGACCGGCCGGAATAGCCAGCCCCCGCCGCAGAGCGCCGCCAGATAAACAACCGCTACGGTCCCGAATAGACCCTTCGCGCCGAGCGCATCCATCATGCCGCCGGCGACCGCGGGGCCGATAATGGCAGCCAGAGCATAGACAGCGGCAAGCGCGGCGATCGCCGCCGTCAGCATCCCGGCCTGGAAGCGGTCGCCAATCAGCGCGAGCGCGGCGGTGTAGAGCCCATAGTTCGCGCCGCCCCAGACAAGCATCAGCCCGGCCACGGGCCAGAACCCCATCCCTGATCCGGAGATCAGCGGCAGGGTGCAGGCGAGCGATAGGCCGCAGCAACCAAGCACCGTGCGGCGGCGGCCAGCCCTGTCCAGCGCCAGCCCGATCAGCGGCTGCCCGATTACCAGGCCGATATGAAACACCGTGGCGAGCAGCACTGCCTGCGAGACGTCGAAACCGCGATCGAGCATGATGACCGGCATGAGGCTGATGGCGACAGCATCAACCATCGACGCGATGAAGAGAAAGCCGAAGGCCAAGGGAAAGGCTGCGATTGCAGGCAGGATGTGGCGCGCCGATCCCGGCACGACCAAGCGGCTCACCGGCCGTTCCACCGCGGCGAACGGGATCAGCGCCATCAGCGCTATCGCAGCGCAGCCGAGGAGAAGCGCGGCCGGACGGTCGGGCATCAGCGCGATCATCGCCGGACCGAGCACGAAACCAAGGGCGCTGGCGGCGGTATAGACGCCCATGATCCGGCCGCGCCGCACTGGCGCTGCGGCGGCGTTCAGCGCCGTTTCGGCGACAATGAACATGAGACCCGCACCGCAACCCAGAACCAGGCGCGCCGCGAAGACGGGCCAGAAGTCGCGCAGGAGGGCCAACGCAACGAGCGCCGCCGCCAGCAGCCCCACACCTGCCAGCGCCGTTCGACCCGCGCCCAACCGGCGGCCGAGGCCAGGCAGCAGCACCACGCCGGTCATGAGGCCGAGGCCGGTCGCTGCGGTGTTGATGCCAATGAGCGCGCCTGACACCTTATCCGAGAGCAAGAGACCCAGAAGCGGATAGGTGGTGCCCATCGCGAAGCCGTAGATCGTCACGCCCAGAATCAGAGCGACGATCATCCGGGCTTCGGGGTTCTGCAGTCGGGTCATGGTATCCTCGCGGCGACGGGATGTTTGAGGACATGCCGCAAAACTACTTTTCGCTCAAACGACTTCTTTTGCCGCAAGCGAACGCTTTTGTTATGCTGATCTCATGCGCAAACTGCCGAACCTCAACGCCACCCGCGCCTTCGAGGCCGCTGCCCGGCATGGCAGCTTCGCTGCGGCGGCGCAGGAACTGGGCGTCAGCCATGCCGCCGTCAGCCGCCATGTCCGTAATCTGGAGATGGAATTGGGCGTGGAACTCTTTGAGCGCCACGCCCGCCACGTCGTCCTGACCGGCGACGGCAGCCTCTTCGCCCGCACCGTCGCCCGGTCCTTCGCCGATCTGGCGCTTGGCGTCGGACGTCTGAAGCGCGGCACGGCCAAGGGAACAGTGGTTCTGGATGTGGAATCCGATCTGGCGGTCTTGTGGCTTATGCCACGCCTGACGGCGCAGGCGCTGGACGCGCTGCGGCTCAACGTCGATCTACGGTGCCGCCCGGACCCTCCGCGCAGCCTGCCCGGCGATGTCGACCTGGTTTTGACCTGGGGACCGGCGGCCCTGATCGGCTTCCGCTCCGAACCCTTCCTTGACCTCAGTGCCTTCCCGGTCGCCTCGCCCGCATTGATCGCGAAAGGCCCCGATCCGGCCTCACCTGGTTTCTACGCTGCGCACAGGCTGATCCACGAGCGCGGGCTCTACTGGTGGCGGCGCTATTGCGAAGCGGCAGGCATCATGCTGGACGATCTCGACAGCCACCTGTTCTTCAATCGCATGCATCTGTGCATCGACGCGGCGCTGCGCGGTCTTGGCATTGCCATCGGCGACCATCTCTCCTGCGGCGAGCATCTGCGGTCGGGGCGTCTTGTTCAGCTTCCCGGCCCGGTGCTGCCAGGGCGAGAACAGTACCATCTGCTCACCCCTGACACGCCGCACCTGTCGCGGCCCGCGCGACAAATGCGCGACTGGTTGAGGAAGGGCAGCTCAGAAATGAAAGGGGAAGGCTGAAAGAACTCGGCCCACGTATGGTCTGTCTGCAACTCGGTCGTTTCGCATGGGAGCACTCGGTGGCCGCTCGCGACCCTGTGCTGCCCTTGATTGCTGCTGCTAGAAAGGTCGTGATCAAGCCCTATTCGACACGCTGAGACGCAAGTAACCGGTGGCGCTGAGAAAGGCGGGCGATCCAAATCCGCCACGGGATCCCCGCCGCATGCTCCTTGAGGATCGCGATGACTGCTCGTCGCTGACCGCCTGCGCTGGATCTGATCTTCCTTCTTCAACCCTTCAAGGCGGAAGACCCTGTTCGCAATAGTCAGGTTTATCGGGGATGATCACCACCGGTCGTGATTGCCGGAGTGTCGTGATGCGGCTAAAGCATATTTCGGTCGCGCTCGAAGATCAGACCCAGTGGTCGAACGGTCCGCTAAACTCACCGTCACCATCGTTCAAATGGGCGACCTTGCGCAGCGACCCGCCAAGGCCGCCACGGACCGGCTGACGGTTTCCTGGAGCGCTTTGAGCAACTGGAATGTTGCAGTTTAGGACCGGGCCGGGAAGCGGAGACGGACCGATTAGAAGTCGAAGTTCACGAATTTGCGCTGGCTCGCACATCCTGCGCCAGGCGGAGGACGAGCGGCCCGCGGGATGTCGCCACGAACCAGTTCGTCACGATTTGTCACCAGAAGCGAAGGCTTACGCACAAAGCGGGAGTTATCTGGAGGCGCTCCGCAACAGTTCAAATCAAAACTTGTTATTGTGCAGTGCAGCAACGATATTGCTGCACGTGCGTTCTGCGCAGCGTCGTGGCCATCTTAGCGGCCGACCACAAGGAATACTGATTTGCGAAAAATCTCCGACACCATCACTCGCCTTGCCGCATTCCGCGCCGGGCCGGGTTTTCAGACCAATTGCCAAGGCCGCGATCGGTTATCGGATCTGGGCGATTTCGGGTCTAATCCGGGCGCCTTGCGGGCGAGGATCCACGTTCCCGACGATTTGACTGAAGCGGCGCCTCTTGTCGTCGTGCTGCACGGCTGCACGCAGACCGCGGCCGGTTACGACCATGGTTCCGGCTGGTCGCAACTGGCCGATCAGGAAGGTTTTGCGCTGCTGTTTCCCGAGCAGCAACGCGCAAACAACGCCAACCTCTGCTTCAACTGGTTCGTGCCCAGCGATACAAAGCGGAACGGCGGAGAGGCACTTTCCATCCGCCAAATGATCGAAACAATGGTCCTGGCCCATGGCCTAGACCGTGGGCGCATCTTTATCACCGGCCTCTCCGCCGGAGGCGCCATGACATCGGCCATGCTGGCGTGCTACCCGGAGATTTTTGCAGGCGGCGCGATCATCGCTGGCCTGCCGTATGGAAGCGCAAAGACCATCCCTGAGGCCTTCGACCGCATGCGCGGTCATGGCATGCCCTCGGAACGGCAATTGCAGAAAGCCCTGCGCGATGCCTCGCAGCACCAAGGTCCTTGGCCTCCGATATCCGTCTGGCACGGCTCCTCCGATCAAACCGTAGCTTCTTCCAACGCTGATGCGATCATTGCGCAATGGCGGGCCATTCACGGGCTCGATGTACGCTCTACCCGATCAGAAAAGGTGGATGGTCATTCGCGGTATGTCTGGTGCAATGCCAAAGGGCAGGAGCTGATCGAGGAATATCGCATCGCCGGAATGGGTCACGGTACACCACTTGACGCGGCCGGCGACGCCGCGCTGGGGGTTGGGGGTCCGTTCATGCTGGACATCGGTATCTCCTCTACCCGGCATATCGCGCGGTTCTGGGGAATAGCGAAGCCGTGTGTAAAGCGAGATGCGAAGATCAAGCCGGCAAAAGCCAACAACGAGGCGCTCGCGCCCGGTTTCACACGCGCTTTCTCGATGCCCAAGGCTGGGGTTCCCAATGTCCCTCACTCTGCGAAACGTGCAAACATCCCGCGTTCTCAGAAGCCCAACTCCGCCGCGGGGCTACGAAAAGTCATAGAGGACGCCCTGCGATCGGCAGGCTTGATGCACTAGCGTCTCGCCGAAACAACACCACTTTCAGGACCACCGTAGGGTCAGCAAAAAGATCTGCGCCACCTGGTCAACCTCGTTGATGATCTGACGAAGCGGAACATCGGTCTGAAGGTGCTGGCCGGCGAAGGAGCATCAATCGACACGACGACTGCCAACGGCCGGCTTGTATTCGGGATATTCGCTGCTTTGGCCGAGTTCGAGCTGGCGCTGATCGTGGAACGTACGAAAGCCGGACTGGAAGCGGCTCGTGCCCGTGGTCGCAATGGCGGGTGCCTTTTAAAATGACGCCGGCGAAACTGCCGCCTCGCCCGCGCTGCCATGGGCCAGCCGAGGACGAAGGTCGCCGATCTTTGCGCCGAGCTCGGAGTTACCAGACAGACGCTGACCGCCAAACTCGACGTTCATATCGGGTCAGGCGAAGCTTCTCGAAGGTGCCGCTCATCTTGTTGCCCTGGCACGGTCAATCGCCCTCTCAGTCTCGCGATTGGCGGAGTTGCTCTTGAGGCGCGCGCCGGCGAGCTCGAGGAGCGCGTAGGCTATCTCTTCCTCGATCCAGCCGGATTCCGCTGCCCGCTCAGCCAATTCCTGAAAGGCCGGTTCCAAGGCGAGCTGGCATTGAGGGCCGCGATCTGGATGGTCGACCGGGCAGCTTGGCTCCACGATCGCAACGCGTGATCGCTTCATTGCAGGCCATGGGCTCTCGCCCCTCTCCTTTTGCCACACGAGGCGCGCCAGCTCACGTGTCGTTGGTGCGCGCCACGGCAACCGCTTCATCTTGTCAACCAGCCGCTCCAGCGATCCGGCGCGTTCCAACTCCACAAAGAAATGATGCGGCGTGACGCTACCGAGCCGGTGCATCTCGGCCAGGTTCCACACATACGGATAGTCGACCATGAAATCGGATCGAGGCGAGGCCTTGGACGGTTCAGCCTTGGTCAGGATGCCGCCGCCCACGAGCCGATCAGCCTTCTCGATGATTTGGCGCACCCTCGATTTCGACAGGCTATGTTCCTGCGCCAGGTCGGCGAAACTCTTGCCCTTCAGAAAGCCTTCGACCAGGGCGACATTCCTATCGACGGTCGGGCTAAACGCCCAACAGGCGCGCAGTTTTTCCAGTATCATTCCGTTCGTTCATCCGGCTCTTCGCCCCCCCTTGCAAAACCTACCCGGCCAAATCGGCGCTTGGAAGACACGACTCACATCATGGCGTACGTTGCTGCGAAAACTGCCAACTGACATAAACGATTAGCGACTTCTGGTCTGATCTCGGCACCGATGCGGTCGACTGTGGCCATGTGAACACGAAAGATGCGGCGATCACCAGGATCGTTGCTGACCGCCGACCTCGCGAATGTCGGACCGGTAGCTCTCGGCAATATTGAACACTTCCGTTTGAAGATGGTTGATTTGTCATCGAGGCTCGATCCATCAGGATCGGTGTCGACGATTGTATATTTGAGGAACCCAAATTCGTTTGACTCGCGGAATTCGCTGCACGGTGAATCATCCCAAGCGCGGGGAGTGTGTGTCCTAACTCTCCTGTGCATTGAGGGCTGAAATGAAAGCCAATCCGGTTAAGGTGTCCGCACTAGATTGCGACGAAGTGCCCGCGTTGCTGGAATGGATTTTGCGGAAGTAAAAAGGCCCCGGCGCTGGGCCGACGCGGGGGCCTTTAGGCATGTACGAGCTACCAGCATGTCCAGTTATGATCGTGCGCTATTATAATGAACAAACGGTGAATGATCGCTATCCAGCCGTAGGGGAAATGGGCAGAGCGGCACAAGGCGGCCGTTCGCGTCTGTCAAAATAATGATCCCATGTTTTTAGCGCCGAGGTGCAGGCGGGCGAGATGGTGGGGCGGCGACGGACCTGTACCGCAGCAGCGCGCCGTCCTGTCCTCAGCGTGCACGACGGTGAAGGGCCTGCCTCCAACTTCGCTGGCTGAAGGACCCAAGGCAGCTCTGCCATCTCAACATCGCCGCCGTAGCGCCTTATGATGACGCGGCGGCCGTCGAGCGATGCGTCGGAATCGAAGACCTTCGCGCTCATGGTCACGCGAACGTAACAGGAACGCGACCGCGGTGCCGGAGGACTGATGTGCAATGACTATCGATTGACGGTGGATGTCGCTTCGATCGTGGGGGACTTCGCTGACCTGAAGATCAAGATCCGCTTCGGAGAAGGAACGCCGAACCTCCAGGCGCGCGAGGACATCAAGATCACGGACGTGGCGCCGATCATCAGGACTATCGAGGGCGTCGGAGGCGAAGGCGACATGGTGCAACGGCGCTGGAGCTGGCCCGGACCGAACAAGCGGCCCGTCTATAATTTCCGTTCAGAGGGCCGGGAGTTCTCGTCGAACCGGTGCCTCATCGTCGCGGACGGCTTCTACGAGTTCACCGATCCGATAGACCCCAACAAGAAGCGAAAGGACAAGTGGCTCTTCACAAAGAACGACGAGCCGATCTTCTGCATTGCTGGAATCTGGCGTGACACGCCGGAGGTCGGCGAAGCCTTCACCATGCTGACGATGGAGCCTGGGCCTGATATCGCGCCCTATCATGACAGGCAGATTGTTATCCTCGATCGCAGCGCGTGGGCGGACTGGCTCGACCCTTCGGTGTCGGCAAAGTCGCTGATCAAGGCCCTTCCACTCAGCACACTGCAGGTAGAGCAAGTCGGGTGACTTGAAACGAAATGGCGCCCGATGTCGATCAGGGATGGGGCGGGGAGCGTACCACCTGCCGGGCTGGCTTGTCCTGACGCTCGCCTTGGTACGAGACCTGGCGCAGGAGATTGTCTTCCGTCCAGGTGAGATAGGTGACCTCGACCACCACATCAGGCCTGACCCAATGCACGCGCGACAGCTCAAGCGGCGAGCCGAACCGGCTCTCGCGCGGCGGCGGAACGTCGAGGGGCATTCGAGCTGCCTGAAGTGGCCCAAGCCGGCGAGCCAATCGCTTGAGCTCTGCAACCGTGATGCCCGTGCCGGCGCGGCCCGCGTACATCAGACGACCATCATCGGTGTAGTAGCCTAGAAGCAGCGAGCCGATGTGCGGCCGGCTTCCAGTCGGATCGGTCCAGCCGACGACGATGAATTCCTCTCTGTTGAGACACTTTGACTTGACCCATAGGCCGCGATTGCCGGATGCATAGGCGCGGTCGATCCGCTTTGAGATAGCGCCCTCAAGTGCAAGCCGGCAGGCGTGCTTGCGGAACGCAGGCCCGTCGCCGATCACGTGATCGCTGAAGCGCAGGCCAGGCATGTCGGTCGAAAACAGGCCTTCCAGTCTCGCCTTGCGGTCGATGAGCGGCAGCTTCCCAATGCTTTCTCCGTTCAGGAACAGAAGATCGAAAGCAAAGAAGGCAAGATCGCCCGTGCGGCCCTCGTCCATAGAGGCCTGCAGGCGGCTGAAGGAGGTGACGCCGTCTGCCCGAACGGCGCACAGCTCCCCGTCGACATATGCCTCTTTCACCGGGAGCGCGCGGAGGGCCGCTATCGTCGCTTGATAGCGATGCGACCAATCGAGGCCGGTGCGGGTGAGCAAGCGGATGTCGCTGCCGTCGATCCGCGCGTGCATGCGGTATCCGTCGTACTTGATTTCGTGAAGCCAATCGGGGCCGTCGGGCGCTTCATCGACCAGGCGCGTCAGCTGAGGCTCGATCCATTTCGGCGGATGCGTTTTATTCGGCGTTGTGGGATTCACCGTCTTCCGCGCCAATTGAGATAAAGCGTCGTCATGCGGGCCAGACTACCACATGATGACGGTATATACCCGCTGCAGCTTCTATCGGAAATCGCGGGTCTTCACCTTGATGCTGTCGATATGCTCGTAGGGATCTTATCCCGAGCCGGCGACTATGCCGATTAAGCTGCCTAAGCCACGGGACTTCGATAAGAACGGCCGCGCTCGCTCGGCATAGTATTCTGCCCTCCTTGCAACAACGCAAAGGAGAGCGAAATGACCGCACCATTAATCTCTACACCCGCCAGCTATGGCAACGATTTGGTGGGTGGATCTTTCGAGACAATGTCGATGCTTACACCCAGGTAACGCTTTCGCACATGCGATATGCAATTTGTGCATTGCAATATCTGCGGCGATCGATATGATCCTGTTGTCGGCCATCTACTCCTCCCAGATGCGATGCCGGCGCTGAATGCTGTGCACCTCCTCCCGCGCCGCATTTCAAATCAAGCCCGCTGCCACCTCCTCCCGGCAGCGGGCTTTTTCTTTGTTTGAGGGGCAATTTCGGCCATGGCCAACGTATTGGCGTCTAGGAGAGGCGAATGCTCCGGACTTCCAGGCCTTTCTTGCCCTGCCCGCATTCGACAAATACCTTCTGTCCTTCCGCCAGCACGCTGAGCCCTGAGCGGGTCAGCGCGGTTGCATGAACGAATACGTCCTTCTCACCGTTATCGGGTGCAATGAAGCCGAAGCCTTTTTCGGGATTGTACCATTTGACCGTGCCCTGGCTCTTCAGCTGCGCACCCGTCTCAGCGGTGGACGCTCCAGCGCGGCGCGTATCTGCCGGCGTTTTCGCGATCTGGTCGCTGATCTCCAGCACTTGCACGACCTGATGACCTCTTGGACTTTCTTCAACCGCGACCTTGAGACGTGTCCCCTCGGAAACAGCGCGGCTTCCGGCCACTTCCAACACTCGGATGTGCAGATAGGCCTCCGTGCCGTCCGACAGTTTGACGAAGCCAAAACCCTTGCTGGCGTTGAACCACAATATCTCGGCGTCGACAGGGTCTGCGGTCACGGTCGCGGGCCGCTGAAAGTAGCTTGGCTCGGAAGCCCGTTCCGAAAAGGAAACGGGATCATCGTCATGGCGATGCCGGCGTGGCTCGCGATGGTCTCGATATTTGCCCATGATCGTCTCGACTGACATGGCGCGCGCACTGCGCTAGCTGTTCAGGATAATCTCTATCGGGCGACGCGTTTGTGTCAAATGGCCTGCGACTGAAAGAAGACGCCATCAATGCCTATATTGGTGATGAACCCAAATTCAGGAGGTCAGAGACCATGACGACCGAACGTGCTGTGCTTGCAGGCGGCTGCTTCTGGGGTATGCAGGATCTGATCCGCCGCTATCCCGGCGTGATTTCCACCCGCGTCGGCTACACCGGCGGCGAGGTGCCCAACGCCGCTTATCGCAATCATGGCAGCCACGCCGAGGCGATCGAGATCGTGTTCGATCCAGACACGATCAGCTATCGCGATCTGCTGGAATTCTTCTTTCAGATCCATGATCCGACGACGCGCAACCGCCAGGGCAACGATATCGGCGCGAGCTATCGCTCGGCGATCTTCTACGCGAATGATGAGCAGAAGCGTGTCGCGGAAGACACCATAGCCGACGTGGACGCCTCGAGCCTCTGGCCCGGCAAAGTCGTGACCGAGGTGACGCCGGTCAGCGATTTCTGGGAAGCCGAGCCCGAGCACCAGGATTATCTCGAGCGCTATCCCAATGGCTACACCTGTCATTTCCCGAGACCGAACTGGAAGCTTCCGAAGCGGGAGGAAATTCGCCGCGCGGGGTAGGCGGTCGCACTTTACAATTCCTTCTCGGCCAGTTCGCGGAATCCGTCGGGGACCGAGCGCGGACCGTCCAGCGCTGTGGCGGCATAGCCGACCGCGTCACGTCCAAAGCGGTCGCGAATAGTGTCGATGGCGCGATCGGCGGTCCAGCGTGCGATGCCTTTTCTCGCACCAGGTCTGCGTTTTTCGTCTGGAAGCCCGAGGGGCAGATCGAGCTGGATCTCAGGCTGCTTTCTCAGATGCGAGACCGACACGGCCAATAGCGTGATTGTCCGCTCTCCGGGATGATCGGCAAGCGCTACCCGCACCAGTTCCTCTGCAATCTCCGCCAGCATCACCGTCGCCGAAATCGGTGCATCCAGCGTCGTCGATCTGGTGACGGCCCGCATGTCCGCGAACCGGACTCTCACTGTGACAGTGTTACCGGCGAGAGACTTCGCGCGCAGGCGCGAGGCAACGCGGTCTGCGAGATGGAGCAGCGCCGGCCTGAACACGCTTTCGACGGCCGGCTTGCGGCCAAGCGCAGACTGCGCTCCTGCCGACCGTGCACGATGTTGCGTTCGAATCGCGCGCGGATCGCGGTTCCAGGCCAGCGCCGAAAGCTTTTCGCCCACGGCCGTGCCGAGCAGGCGTTCGATGGAGCGTCCCGGCGTGTTGGCCAGCTGACCGATGGTGAGAATGCCCCGCTCCGCAAGCTTCGCCTTGGTGACGGGACCGACACCCCACATCAGCTCGACGGGAAGGCCGTGGAGAAATTCCAGTTCGGTCTTCGGATCGACCAGCACCATGCCATCGGGCTTGGCAACCTGCGAGGCGATCTTGGCCAGGTGTTTTGTCCGCGCCACGCCGACCGAGATCGGCAGACCGAGCTCGGTGCGGACCCGGTGTCGGATCGTCGCTGCAATGTCTGCCGGTGAGCCGAACAGATCCGTGCAGCCCGCGACATCAGCGAAAGCCTCGTCGATCGAAATCCGTTCGACGAGCGGCGTGTAGTCGCCGAGGATCGCGATCACGGCGTCGCCCAGGCGCTGGTATTCTGCGAAGTTGCCGCCGACGAAAATCAGCTGCGGACAGAGTTCACGCGCCCGCCGTCCCGGCATGCCGCCGCGAACGCCAAATGCCTTTGCCTCGTAGGAGGCCGCGAGTACGACACCGCCACCGACGGCGATCGGCTTGCCGCGCAGGTGCGGATTGAGCAGCTGCTCCACCGACGCATAAAACGCATCGAGATCGGCATGAAGGATCGTGGCCTGCATCTCCATGACCTGACCTCACCGGAAATCCCGCGTCTTCACCTTGATGCGGTCGATGTGCTCGTAGGGATCGACGATATCGCGTGCCTCCGGCATGCCGCGCGGATCGATCCCCGATCCGCCGCGATGCGCCTCGTCGCCGCGGCCGTGCGGCAACGGAAACGGCGTCTCGCGGTTTCCGACGCTTGCCAGCTCGGCCGACAGATCGGTCAACTCGTGCGCGACGAGATGCACCACCTCCCCTTCCCGCTGAATGCGGCCGCGCACGCCGAGCATGGCCGACGAAAGAAGCACGCGCCGAACCGACACCCGCCAGCGCGTCTCGGCGGCGGTCGGCTGGCCAAAATCCGTGGCTTCCGTCTGGCGGCGCCAGCGGCGAATGGCGATGCCGATGGCGCCGGAGCTTTCGGCTGCGAGCTGCAGCCGCCGCGAGGCCGTCATCGAAAGCCGGGCAATCTCGGCAACGACCGCGCCAAAACCGCCGCGAAGACCCTCTTCGAAACAGGCGAGAACGGATTTTTCGTCACCGGCTTCGACATAGATCACTCTTCCCGGACGCAGGCCGGCCTGTTCAATTGCCGGCGCGAAAAGGTCAGGCCGCGTAACGCACCACAGCACCTTGCCAGCCGTTCGCGCGGCAATTCCCGCTGCAAAGAGTGCCGCGGCCGCGCCATCGACAGCGCCATTCCCGCCGCCCGCGACCTCGTGCAGGGCGCCAACAGCCAATCCGCCTCCCGGCAGAACCCTGTCGATCGCGGCCACTCCGAACGGCAAAACCGTGCGGTCGCGCATGTTTCCGCCTTCGAGGCGCGGGGGGCGCCGATACACTCATCTGACCCTTGAAACGCGGAAAGCCTGTGATATGTTCTACATTTGTTCTCGTCTTGGCTAAGAGTCAACCGGGATGATGTCGTGCCTATGTCGTGCCCCTGCGGAAGGAGGCATCGATGCTCGGGCCATATCCTTCAATGCGAAATGCGAGTTCGATTTTTGGAGTTTCGGGCGCCACGGAGTGTCCGAAACTTGTAGCATACTTCGGACTCATACCTTGCCTTTGTCCGAAACTTGTCGCATATTTCGGACATGCCCATAGTTGAGCCCGATACCGATCTTCGCTCGCGCCTGCTTGCCCGCATTGAGTCCAAACCCGACGAGGTCTGGACCCCCGGCGACTTCGCCGATCTCGGCCCGCGCGCCGCCGTGGACAAAACCCTGCAGCGCCTGGCAGCCGCCGGGGAGCTGCGCCGGATCGACCGAGGCCTCTATGACCGGCCGCGCACGAACAACCTGACTGGCTGCGCCACCGTGCCGGACTATCGCGCTGTGATCCGCGCCGTCACGCGCCGCGATCGGGCGCGCGCCGTCATCGATGGTATGACGGCCGCCAACGACCTCGGCCTGACGACCGCCGTCCCCGCCCGAATAGAAGTGCTGGTCGATGCGCGGTTGAAGCCAATCAAGCTCGGCACGCAGGAAATCCACTTCAAATACGCTGCCCCTAGCCGCCTCTATTGGGCGGATCGGCCGGGGATGCGGGTCGTCCAGGCCTTGCATTGGATGCAGGACATGCTGACCCAGAAGGGCGAACGGAAGCGTATCCAGGCGACGTTGCGCCGCCTGTTTGCCGACCCCAAGCACGGCGAGGCCATTCGCGAGGATCTGCGCGCCGGTCTCTCCGCCGTGCCGATCTGGATGCAGGAGTTCCTCCGCGAAATCCTGAGGGCGGACCCGCACGAGGCGAAGCCATGAGTACCGATGCTTACCGCCAGGTCATCGCGGCATCCCCACGTGACCGGCTCGACCTGTTCCTCGCCACGGCCAATCGGATCGGAGCTCCGGTGGGCAATGTCGAAAAGGATTTCTGGGTCTGCTGGACCCTCAATTCGGTCTACCACGAACGGCCTGCGGGGGAGCCACGGCTGCTTTTCAAGGGCGGGACGTCGCTGTCAAAAGGCTATGGCCTCATCCAGCGTTTTTCCGAGGACATCGGTGCGCCGTGACGGCGCGGGAGGGTAGTATGACATAGTTAGAACCCCTCCTAGCTTTGCTGATTTTCGACCGACGGCTGCAATGCCGTCCCTTTCGTGGGAACAACGAAAGGAAGGGGACCGAAAAGCTGGACCGGGTGTCGCCGGTTCGGTGCCATAAGCAGATCGGTCTGAACTGTACCGGACGGAAGCCATCACTACCGGGCCGGGCTACCGCAGTGCTCATGGTGAGACAACGAAGTGCGTGACTGAAGCCTCTGAATATCCGAGAAGTTTCCCAACCGTGATGGCGGGGGAGACAAACAGAGCGATCAGACATGGCAGGGCTCAATGTTCCCTGCTGAGGGGTGCGAGAAATACGCACTCGGGGTGGGCGAGTTCCTTCAACCCACTCTCCGTATCGCCAGGGGTATAGCGCACCACCTACAGGCACGAAGGTTGAAAATCGGAACACGGGAACCTGAACCGTCTGCCCGGCAGGAACCGGGCTAGCCGCGACGACCGGAGACGGGCGTGTTCAGGGGCGGAGCCTCCGTAGTAGTCCGAGTCCAGGAAAGCTGGGCACATGGCGAAGGGAGGCAGGAAGACGATCGGTTGGCATGACGGAGGAGTGATCTGTGGACATGGATCATCAGGCTGATGAAGCTTGGGTACTCGGCGTTCAGCGCAAACTGTATCAGTGGAGTAAGGCGAATCCCGACGAACAGTGGCGGGACATGTGGGGCTGGCTGACAGACTCGCGCATGCTTCGTCACGCTTGGCGTCGCGTGTCCACCAATAAGGGCGGGCGCACGGCCGGGGTCGACGGGATGACCGTAGGACGCATCCGGAAGAGAGGAGAGCTACGCTTTCTCGACAGGCTTCAGGCTGAACTGCGCTCTTGCGCGTACAGACCGAGCCCGGCGAGGCGCAAGCTCATCCCCAAAGCCGGTAAACCGGGGCAGTTCCGGCCCCTGGGCATTCCCACGGTCAAGGACCGCGTCGTACAAAGCGCGGTCAAAACACTTCTGGAGCCAATCTTCGAGGCGCAGTTCTGGCATGTTTCCTATGGGTTCAGGCCCGGACGGAGCACGCACGGCGCCTTGGAGCATATCCGACGGGCTGCTCAGTCGCATAAACGCGGCGGGGATACCCGGAGGCACGGGATGCCATATCCGTGGGTCATCGAGGGAGACATCAAGGGCTGCTTGGATCCATTGTCATAATGCCCCCTGGTTCATGAAGTGTGTTCGAAGAGGGTGGGATCGTGATCTATGGTCTTGATCCATAAACCTTTTCTCTGTCCGCGGACGATATGGACGGCGTCCAGTTCGCCGCGTTTTATTCGCTGCAACAAACTTTGGCGGGAAAGCCCGAGGGTGTCCATGGCATCGCGGATCGGTTCAAAGCCGTGGCCGGGTGTGGTGAGGAAGCGGGCCTTGAGCTCCGGGGTTAGGCGAATGCGCCAGGGCGCGCCGGGCGTGATTTGTTCGCCCTGGATCAGGCCGTCGTTGATGTGGCGGTGGAGCGTCGACGGCGCCACGCCGAGGCTGGCGGCGGCCTGACGGACGGTGACGATGTCGCCGTTGGCGGCCGGCGGCTTGGCCTTGCAGACAGGAATCTTCCAGTGGTTGCGCAGATAGCCGACGCGATTGGCATCGAAGCGGTGGCCGTACGCCGTTCGGCGACCCTGGCGGTTGAGGACGCCGGCGATGACGGCGTCGGGGTAATGCGGTGCCAGCCGCCGCAGCAGCGCCAGCGTATCTTCGTCGGTACGAACCGTCGCCGGTCGCGAGCGCGGTAAGGCGACGGTGAGGCGGCTCGTAGCATCGCCCTTCCAGCGCAGCACCAGACGCGCCGCTGCCTCGCCGCGATCAATATGGAGGGTGACCTCCTCGAGGAGAGTGCGCAGCAATTCCTTGCGGTCACGCGGCGTGGTGGTGGGCGCGTGCCAAACGCTCGCCAGATCGGCCCCGAGGGCAAGCAGCTTTTCCCGCTCCGTGGCCGACAGGACGCGCGGACGCTGCTCCTCGCGCCGCGCCAGTTCCGCCTTTGCCGCCTCCAGTGCGCGCAGCGCCTCCTCCCACTCCTGCTCGAGCCTGCGGGCGACCAGGCGATTGTCGGGATCGACGGCGCAATAGCGGCGCTCGGCGCGGTTGACGACGAAGACGGCGCGCTCCACGTCGAGCCGCCATTGCTTGAGGGCCGCCTCGCGATCGTTCTCCAGCCGCTCGGCCGCTTCGAGCGTGGCGGTCAGGCACACCGGCTCCAGCGCTTCCAGGAAGGCCGCCACCACGGCTTCATCGATCTGCCCGCCGCCAACATTGAGGCAATGGACGCCTCTGCCCTCGACGACCACCTTGCCGGGACAATGGTAGCCCGGCGTCACGGTGCGGCCGCGATAATGGGTGTGCAGCCGTCGCCCGCAATGGCCGCAACGGGCAATGCCCTGCAGCAGGGCGCCGCCCTCTCTGGCGGCGCCACCGGCCTGTTCCTGCGCCTTGGCGTGCGTCCGGGGCTGGGTGTTGGCCGCCATGCGCTCTCGATTGGCCTCGAAGGTCGGCCAGTCGAGATAGCCCTGGTGGTGGTCCTTGATCAGCACTTGCCAGTCTTCCATCGGCAGCTTGCGCATCCGCTTGCGCCGCGCGCCGGTTTCGTCGAGCACCGTCTCTCGGCGATTCTTGCCATAGACATAGGCGCCCGCATAGACCGGATTGGCAAGCACGCTGTGAATGGCGTGGTAGCTGGCCTCGCCCCAGCGCAGCTCTGTGCGTGCATTAAGCCACAGCGGGAACTTCATTCCTTGCTCGCGGAACCACAGCCACACGCGGCGCGCCGAGCCGAGCTCGGCAAAGCGGGCAAAGACGGTGCGGATGGCATGGGCGACGGCCTCGTCGGGATGGATCAGGATCTCGCCGTCTTCGTCCCCCCAGATGAAGCCGATCGGTAGGCCGCGGCGCAATTCGCCGCGCGCTGCCTTGTTGCGGATGCCGCCATCGAGGCGGGCGCGCAGGACGTGCAATTCGGCCTCGCTCATGGCGCCTTTCAAACCGAGCAAAAGTCTATCGTTGAACAGGGCCGGGTGGTAGATTCCGTCGGCATCGCCAATCAGCGTATCGGTCAGCCCCGCCAACTCGATCAGCCGGTGCCAGTCGGCATTGTTGCGCGCCAGTCGCGAAACCTCCAGGCCAAGCACGATGCCGACCCGGGCCAGCGCCACCTCGCTGGTCAGCCGGGCAAAGCCGGCGCGCATGACGCTGCCTGCGCCGGACAGGCCGAGGTCCTCGTCGATGACCAGGACACGCTCGTCCGGCCAACCCAGCTCGCGCGCCCGCTCGGCCAGCCCGTATTGTCGCTCGGTCGATTCACGGTTGTTCTCCACCTGCGAGGCGCTCGACTGGCGCAGGTAGACGACAGCCAACCGGGCCTGGTGACCGGCGGCGATTTTGCTGTGTTCAGTCATGACCGGCCTCCCTCACTGTCAGCATGCGCGCGATCACGAGGGCGAGCCGGCGCAACGCCTCCGCCCGCGCCTCGGCGTCCAGCGTCTCCCAGGCGGGTGGGTCGGGAGGCCGCTTGCGGTCTTCCTCGGCGAATCTCAGCTTCAGTTGCATGTCGCTCCTCCTTGTCATCGGGCGGCGACTCGCCGCGCCGCTCAAGAAGAGCGTCGGTCAGAAGGCGCAGATGCAGAAGGTCTGAAATCCGCCCAATGCTGGAGTGATTTGCTGGCGAGGCTGTGGAACCACCATCCATGCCCCCGAGATCCGTCCACGCCACGGGAATGTAGGTCCGGCTGCCGTCCGGCAATTCTACAAGCAGCGTTGGCTCGCCGCGGCGTTTGAGTCGGCTGATTACGGCCAGAGGCCGCCCTTCAAAGGCGTGGCCCTCCCGCATGATCGTTGCCGAGGCGGGAAGGTCCTGGTGATGGGCAGTCTGGAGATGTTTCCTTTGACAACATCAACCATCACTATCTGATGGAACGGCTACGCAAACGCGTCGCCGACCAGCGGGTGGTACGGTTGGTCGGGCAGTTCCTGAAAGCCGGCGTGCTGGCGGAGGAGCAGTTCTTCCGCACGGAAGCCGGAACCCCGCAAGGTGGGATCATATCACCGCTGCTCGCCAACATTGCGCTCAGCGCGATTGAGGAGAGATATAAACGGTGGGTGCATCCTGATCTGACGGGGAGGTCTTCACGACAATCGATACTCTCGGCGGCATCGGGTAGACGTATGTGGGATCGCAAAGCAGGGCACTGCGTGTGCTTCCCTGTGCGCTATGCAGACGACTTCGTGGTGCTGGTTTCCGGCACGCAGGAACAGGCCATCGAGGAGAAATCCGCGCTGGCAAAATACCTGCGGGAAACAACGGGCCTTGAGTTGTCACCGGAAAAGACGAAGATCACCGCAATGACGGACGGGTTCGAGTTCCTCGGATTCCGCTTCGTCATGGAATGGGACGGGCGCTACGGATATTGTGCACGCGTACAAATCCCCAAGGCCAAGTCCCTCGATCTCCGTCACAAAGTCAAGGAGTGCACTGGGCGTGACAGCGCGAGAGGCACCCTTGGTGCAAAGCTTCAGGAGCTTAATCCCATCCTGCGCGGATGGGCGAATTACTTCCGCTTTTGCTACGGAGCCAGCAACGTGTTTACCAGCCTCGACTGGTACACCGGGGATCGGCTCTGGCGCTGGCAACGGAAAGTTCGCCCAAACGCCAACGCGAGCGAAATCGCAAAAGGCCGACAGCGTAGCAGTCGCCGTCCGACGGTGAGACTGTGGCGCGATGGGTCCGTCGAGCAATATATGCTCGCATGGACTCTCGTCTGCCGGTTTCGTCTGGCGTGGATGGGAACGCCAAACTTCGCCACGTCTTCTGGCGAGCCGGATGCATAACGAAAGGTGCACGTCCGGTTCTGCGAGGGGTGGTGAGAAACGGACCGCTGCAAGGCGGCACCGCGCTCGCCACCTACTCTACACGTTACCGTGTTCCGCGACGATCTCGACGAGGCTGCCTCCGTCGAAGAGCTTGAGGGACTGTCGAATAAGAAGCGCCGCGCCAAGCTCGACGCCATCCGGGACGCCTGCCGTGCGTATATCACAGGGCCGCTGCGAGACTTCCTCACCGCCCAACTTGCCGACATTACGAACGGCGCCGGACGGGTGGAGCTCGACGAAGCCGATGCCGATGGTCAGACCCTGCTGCTCTGGTATCCCGAGGTCGAGCCGCGTGATGGCGCCTATCTGCGACCGGCCATACGCCTCGAGTCCGGGGCGAAATCGGCGCTCGATCCCAATCGCCCCATCACGATCACGCCCTATGTCGCGGAGGAAGCGGCAGGCATTGATCTCACCGTCGCCGACGTGACCACGATCGAAGCGACCCGCACCTTTTGGGACAAGGTGGTGATCGCACATGGATTGCGCTGCTGGTACGAGCGGCGCGGCGAACTGCGGCAGGAAGGTCAGCGGGTGTCTCGGCACTATTATGACCTGCACTGTCTTCTCGAATCCGAGACCGGAAAGGCCGCGCTCGGCGATCTCGATCTTGGCGCCGATTGTGTGCGGCACGCACGAATGTTTTTCGACCGTCCCGACTATGACCTCGCCTCAGCAGTCCCGGGCAGCTTCGCGATCGCGCCCGCTCCAAAGATGGTGGACGCGCTCACGCGCGACTATGCCAATACGGCGGCCATGATCTTCGGCACTCCGCCGAGTTTCGATGACATTCTGGATCAGCACGGCAGATTGAGCAGGACATCAACACCCATTCCTAGTCGCCTGGCCACGTCGCCGGGGCATCATCAAGGCGTTGTCGAGCAAATGGTCTGCAACTTCAAACCCGAGGACATCGAAAAACTTCACGCTGGCCGAGAGGGACATGCATCGGCAGTTCGCTGAACTGCGGGATCGCTTTCTTGGTCGTAAGTATCAAACCGAGCGTGGCCACGAGTTCGCATATCATGGGTTCTCGCGGCGCCTTGGTACCATGGTCAGGGCTGTTGACGTCGTGTTCGAGAAGCTCCCCCCAGAGCTGGACGAAATCCCCGAGAGGGACACGGTCTTCGACGCGACGCTGACTATCCAGGCATTCGTAATGAGTTCGGGTGTCTCGATAATTTGGCCTGGGCATGCTGATTTTCTCGCCTCCGATCCGGTCATGTATTTTCAGTCGCCATTCGCGTCCCGCGAACGCTGCCATCACCTGTCGGATCAACTTGCCGCTAACTTCCCATGCGCATGAGTTCGGTCGGCGAGCGTCTCGATCACGCGACATTCGCCGACCCGCCCACAGGCGCATTCCTCGACCATCTTCCGCAATTCCTTGCGCAGTGCCTTGAGACTGGAGATGCGCTTCTCCACCTCGACCAGCCGCGCCTTCGCGATCTCGTCGGCGCGGGCGCATGATTGATCCGGATTGTCCTGCAACGAAAGTAGCGTGCGGATCGCATCAACCTCGAACCCGAGTTCTCGCGCGTGCCGGATGAAGGCAAGCCGCGCCACGGCCATCCTTCCATAGCGTCGCTGCTTACCTTCGGTTCGACCCGTTTCGGGCATCAAGCCAATTTGCTCGTAGTAGCGGATCGTCGGTACCTTCACCGCCGCGCGACGAGACAATTCACCAATCGACAGATCCATAAAAAAACCTCTTGAACCTCTAGCCACTAGAGACACTACAGTGTCTTCATCAAGGAGTCACCGATGTCTGAAGCTTGCTGCGATCACGAAACCAAAAGCTGCGCGGGACCGCCGCAGCTGGTTCTGCCGGCGAAGCTGCGCGATCAAGATCATGCAGCGGAAGCCTCATGCTGTTCGGGTGGCGTGCCGGTCTTCGACGGCATGAACCCGCGCTACAAGCGTGTGCTCTGGACGGTCATCGCCATTAACGGCGCCATGTTCCTGACCGAAATGACTGCCGGCTCACTTGCCGGTTCTCAGGCTCTCAAGGCCGACGCACTGGATTTCCTTGCTGACACCGTCACCTATGGGCTGAGCCTCGCGGTCATCGGTGCGAGCCTGAGGACACGCGCAACGGCTGCGCTGTTCAAGGGTCTGTCGCTCAGCCTGATGGCGCTCTGGGTTTTCGGCTCGACCGTCTATCACACGCTGATCCTCGGCGTACCCAGCGCGGAAGTCATGGGCATCATCGGCTTTCTGGCCCTTGCCGCCAATCTCGCTTCCGTTGGTTTTCTGATGCCCTACAAGGATGGTGATGCGAATGTCCGCTCGGTTTGGCTGTGCTCGCGCAACGACGCGATCGGCAACATGGTGGTGATGGCCGCAGCTCTCGGCGTTTGGAGTACGTCGAGCGCATGGCCGGATCTGGCCGTCGCCGGACTTATGGCTGGAATCTTTCTAACCTCATCGGTGCAAATCCTGCGGCAGGCCTGGAGCGAATACAACGAAGGCGCACACGACCGAACGGCTGTGCCTACCCAATAATCTGTCAGTTATGTGAGCAAGAGCGGATGTCAAAGATACCCGTCTCGCTGCCAGCATCGGGTCGAAGCTGCTGTAGCGTCGCCGCGAATGACAGAGTAGCGAAGGATCTCTGTTGGGCCTGATCGTGATGGATACGAACCCGGCACAGCTCCGCTGTTCGATTCCGCACTGCAATCTTACGCAACTTTCGAAGCGCCAACCATGAACATGCAGCCCAGTGGCATTAGGTTTGAACTTGCTACCTCAAAGTCAGCTTGGCGCCGCACATCAGCCGTTGAGGAGGCCTTTGCCACCGCCTGAAAGCGACGTTAGCGGCGACCACGCTGGAGATCGCGGTTTGCGCCAGGAGCCGACGATCAGCATTGAGGTCTTGAGGGTCTCGAAGGGGCCGACAGCGGACCGGCAGCTTCGGGCTGCGAATCTCAAGAGCCGACATTCCGGTGTGGCGTGGGCATCGTCGTGACTTTACCCAAAGCGGGAGGTGTACCGGCAGCCCCGAACGGGTATGCCAGCGGCATGTTACTTCGATCCCGAACGATGCTGTATTGGTGATTCAACTGAGCAGCGATAGGCATAAGATATCGGAAACTTGCAGTTGAGCGTTCGGTCTATTGTCGATAGGCTCAGCCACAGGGATTCGGGGGTAAGCTTCAAGTGACGTCGGTTTTTGTCGCATACGCTTCCGGTAATCAGTTCCATGGTGACATGATTGTCGCAGCCTGCAAATCGGCTTCAACTTCCGATCGATCAATAACGCCCTGGTCGACACTTGACACGTCGGGCTCACCGGTTGCGCGGTCGGTGGAAAGCTGGATAGAAGGCGCCGACGCTTTCATCGCCGACATCTCTCTCGTCAATCACAATGTGACCTACGAGCTGGGATTTGCGATCGGATTGCAAAAGCCCACGCGACTGATCCGCTCGACCCACATGGACTTCCAACCGGTCAAAGCCATCGGCTTGCTAGATACCTTGGGCTACGACGGCTACGACTATGATCACGTTCTTGTTCGCACCCTGTCAAAACCAGATGAAACGACCCGCTGGGCTGAACTGGCGAAAAATAAGGATCAGCCGGTTTTCATCCTTCAACTTCCGGCCCCCACTGAATCCACCCTACGGACGACCAGCGCCGTAAAGAAGATTGCGCGGATCAAGTTCCGCAACTTCAATTCGAGCGAGATCAGCCGACTGAACGCCAGCGAAGCCTATGAACAGGTTGCTTCCTCGTTCGGCATCATCGCTTTCTGGATGGAAGGTGATAGCGAGCAAGCTGTTCGCAACAACCAAAGAGCGGCGTTCATTTATGGCATTGCTCGCGGTCGCAACATTCCGGCATTGTTGATCGCTCACCAGAAGTCCGGCCTTCCTCTAGACCTACAGGACCAGGCCGACCGGTGGTGGAAACTAGCGGACATCGATGAGATCATAAGTGCTTTCAGGTTGCGCGTCGCAGACGTTGCCAACGAGTTCGTCTCGGTTAAGCCAGACCACGAAAAGCTGCTTGAGCGATTGAGTTGCGGCGATCCCGTAGCCGAGAATGAAGCCACCACGCTTGCCGACCATTTCCTAGAGACCGACGGCTATCAGCGAACTCTACTCGGCGAAGCCAACGTTCTTGTCGGCAGGAAAGGAAGCGGCAAGACAGCGGTTTTCCTGCAGGTCAGAGATCGCACTAGGTCAAACAAGGCAAACATCGTCATCGACTTAATTCCAGACGGTTACCAGCTCATCAAGATGAAAGAGTTCATCTTGGATAAGCTCAGCTTCGGCACCCGGAAGGAAGTTATCGCGGCTTTTTGGGAATACGTGCTGTGGCTCGAAATAACCTACAAGCTTTTGGAGAAGGACGAAACGAGGGCGTTGCGCGACATGCGTCTTCTCCAAGGCTACAACAAGCTCAAGGCGCTATTTGAGGCGCGTGTCGACACAGGAAGCGGGGACTTCTCCGAACGACTGAAACGGCTGGCACAAAACGTTGTCGACCGCTTTCGCAGCAGCGCCATCGTTGACGTCGAACTTCACCAACTAGATTCATCCAAGGTGCTAGAGGCCATCTATGGGCAGGACGTCCGAGAACTCCGGGAGACAGTTCTTGAGTATCTTCGCCTCAAGGGTTTCGTTCTATTCCTCTTTGACAATCTCGACCGCTTTTGGACGCCCGGCGGCTTCACCGACGACGATGCCCTGATAGTGGTCGGACTAACGGAGTCGATGCAGGAGATCGCACGGAAGTTCCGTCGGAAGTCGCTTGAATTTAGGTGGGCCATTTTTATTCGGAGCGACGTGTACGAGTTCCTGATACGCGGGATGGCCGACTACGGCAAGTTGGCTGTCCAAAGCATTGAATGGTCCGATCGCAGCCTGATGAAGGCCTTATTCGAACAGCGCCTCCAATCGAGTGTCTCCGCCATTAACGAGTCCTGGAGTTCGCTATGGGGTCGTGCCTCCGTGGCGACGGTAAATGGGCGCCCTGTCCTCGATTTCCTAATCGACGGCTGCCTTATGAGACCCCGCTATCTTATCCGTCTTTTCGAGACAGCACGTCGCCGCGCCCTGACATTTGGACGCAATAAGATGGAGGAAGAGGACTATGTCGTCGCATTGAGGGAGCTAGGATGGCAGGTGTTGGAAGATTTGGACCGCGAGATCGCCGATCTCGTCCCGAACGGATCGGACCTACTCTTTGAAGTTCTACAGCATCGCGACGGGCTGACGGCGGCAAAGTTCCGGTACATAGCGACAAAGCAGATGAAGACGCCGGGCAACGTGGAGAAGCTGCTCGATGTGATGCTGTGGAATGGCAGCGTCGGAGTTCTGGACAATGGCGCTCCAAAATACATCTTCGACTCGGGATATAAGCGCCAGTATCTGGCGGCCTTGGTCAAGGCAAACGAGGGTGTCCAACTCACCCTGCACCCCACTCTCGTTGCCGCCTTGGGCTCTGCTGTTTAGATCACGGAGAGCGCTGCCACCAATGCTGCTACAGGGGTCCCAATGGCATATGAAATCTTACCCGCGACTGAAGCGACGATGGCTGAGGTCGAGGCGTGGCTCGACGTGGAGGAATCCGTCTACAAGACAGCTATCGAGGCTTGGGTGACCGGTGGATACGTCGGTGACAAGCCGCCCCGCGGCTTCCGCTGCAATTGGGACTCGGTCAAGCGGACCTGGAGCGAGGGCAACGCCCGTGTCGATATCCTGATGGTGGACGGTCAGGCCGTCGGGTTCCTTGACGGTACGGACATCTTGGAGATCAGGCCCGACCTCCGGGGGGAAGGCTATGGGCGCCTCCTGGCGAACTTCATGGTCGACGTCGCCCACAACGAAGGGCGTTCGGTCCTCGAAATCCAGATCGCGCCATCGACCGCGGAGCCCTTCTGGAAGCGCATGGGTTTCACCGTCGTGCCCGACCGTCGAGGCGGCGGCGGCGGAATTTACGCCTACCGAATCCTGCGCAAGATCTACAGTCTTTCCGACGGCGAGCGGGTCTCCTTCTCCATCCAGTTCTACTCGGAGCACGAGCGGTACAGGGAAAATCCGACGCCTTTCTCTCGGTTTTCAGGTATGGGCGAGCGTCTGCCAGACGGGAGCGTCCAGTTGCCGGAGCGGGCATTCTGCTTCGAGCCTACTTACAGTCAGCACGAAGACTACTTCGTCAGCATCGACCTAGGCGGCGAGGCGATTCACTTCGACAATGTCAAATACGAGACGAGCAAGGCCAACGGTATCCGGATAGATGCCGGCTATACACACTTCATCGACCGCATCACACCGCAGTCCTCGCCCGATTAGGACTCGCTATATCTGCATCTGGCCGCCTTTGAGCAGGCGCGGCTCCAGACAAGAATCGAGGCTCCTTCTATCAGTGAGCAACACCCGGGGCTGATCTAATAGCGGCGACGCTTCGCCTTGCTTCTTACCGCGCCCGTACTCAGACCAGTGACACTGGAGGGATGAGGGGTCAGCGAGCTTGTCAGTGGGTAAACGACCTCACTCTTGTTCGCCGCGCATTTGAACGATTCGATCGGCCAAGTGACGAGGTCAGGGGAACATGCCTCGTACATTGTCTTCCGCTTGTTCAATCCCCAGAGCCAAGGTTTGGCTGTAAAATCTGCGTTGGTTTTCTCGCCATGCTCTTCGACGAACAGGCCGCGCGTCTGTGGCGGCTTAGTCTGTGGAACCAAATTGGTCCAGCGTGTATCCCAGGAGAGCACGACGTTCGAGCGCCGCTCCTTCCAGTCCAGATAGTGATAGTGCCAGCCCATACCGTGCGTTTCTCGTTCCAAATAGTCGCTCCCCTCCTCGATCGTAATGAGGAAATAGACGACCTGCTGGGGCAATTGAGCCACGAGCGGCACCCGTCGAGTTGGCTCAAGAAAGCCGCCATGGATCTCCCGGATGGGCGCGCGAATTGTCTCGGCAGTGCCGAACGTCCATTCCTCGTCGGAGAATGCTTCGTTGATCGGCTGCTTGGGGTTCCAGTTCGCATCGGTCAACGCTTCGTTGAGCTGCTGGACTAGTTCGCGGGCGCGCGAGTTCAGATCCGACTGGACAGGATAGATCTCGGGTAGTTCGCGCCAAGTTATCTTCCCTATCGGCTTGGGCCGATTAGCATGGTCTTGCTCGGAAAGAGTTCGCGTCAAGCTGATCAGCTGGTCAGCAATAGCCTCAAAGCCCATTCGGGGTCCTTCGAAAGATGAGGAGGCGGAAATCAGGAGATGTCGCGAGGACTATCAGCCGAGTCAGTGCTAAAACAAAAACGCGTGTCGCGAAAGTCTGGTAAGGAAGGTTGGTGGTTTCGGTGCACCTTCAACGCCTCGCGCTGAAATGTGCTCGTGAACGATAGGCAGGTATTGGGAAGGGCTGAGGCCTGCTTCTACGTCTTGAAGGCGCCGCGAAGCGGTCATCCGCGGCACGAGGAACGAAGGTCAACAACGGGGTAAGGAATACCGGTTCCGCCGAACGTCGGCTCTCGAGTAACATTTCGACTCGGGAATGGCTGGTTAGGGGTCACGGCCTGCCGTTGGCGGCCGCGAAGGAAAGAGTAGTGAAAGGGCCGGATCTTCTCTTTGGACGGGTTGTGATCGGGCGACCCCGGCACAGGTCGCCGTTGAGTTCCGCACTGCAATGTTATGCGACTTTTGGTCGAACAAGCACCGAACAGCACTACAAAGGCTCCGCTCACATTCTACGGAATCCGAGGCAAGATACAGACCGCTGATGGGTCCGAGGCGGTACTCTAACTTGGGACGCGATGTCGGATGAACGTGAACTCTGATGCGGCCGAAGGGCATTTACATTGAGTCCTTCGGCGAGGACGAACCCATCGTCGTTCTTGTCGGCAAGCTCATGCCAATCGCGGCCATGGCGCAGGTCACTGGTCCCCTCTCGCGGCGGCGCCAGATCATCGCGATCGACCTTGAAGGCCACGGCCATAGAGCTCTGCAGACACGCCCATGAGCCGCGAAAGGAACGGCGATGATGTTGCCGCGGTCCTGCGCCACCTCGGGATAGCCCAAGCCGCCGTAGGGGTCTAGCCGACCACCTGCACAACCGTAATATTTTCGTTGTTTCCGTCGATTATAGGTTCCGCATCACTTCTGATTCGGTGGGGCAGATGGCGGATTCAGCACAAGAGCCAAATCTTTCGTTCGAGCAGCAAATGGCGGTGGAGCGGCCCGACGCCGGCCCCGTGCCCAAGAGCGCTGCGGACTGGGGCATCAAGGATCTGGCCATCCTGCCTGGTGATGTCCAGAAGACCCGACGCCTTCGCAGCCCGAAGTTCGAAGGTCTGCCGGCCGACGCCAGCACCATGTTCGAGGAGCTGTCCGTCACCCTGGAACAGGTTGTCGGCTCCAACGATCTGCGCCCGGCCTGGTGGCTGGAGGAGGGGGCAGCTCGCTCGCGCGCCGTCTGCAAGATCGACGCGTCTGGTGTCGATTACAAAGGGCGCTCCGGCACCTGGAGCGGGTCCGGCTTTCTGGTCGCGCCGGGTATACTGTGCACCAACCATCACGTCCTCAACAGCAAAGAGGTCGCCGCCCGCAGTCGCGCGCTGTTCGATTTCGCCGCCCTTCCCGACGGGAGTGTGCGACAGGTCTCAACTTTCCGCCTGCGTCCCGATCTCCTTTTCTGGACTAGCCCGGTCGTCGCCACTGGCGGCAAGGGCGGTCTCGATGTCACGTTTGTCGCCGTCGAAGGCCAACCCGGCTCGACCTTCGGCAGCATTCCGCTTCTGCGGCAGGCCTTTGTGGTAGCTGACGAAGACAAGCTGAATGTCATCCAGCACCCAAATGGACGCCTCAAGGAAGTCGCGATCCGCAACAACACGGTGGTGTTCCAAAACACCCAGGTCATCCAATACGAGTCCGACACCGAGGCGGGCAGTTCGGGCGCGCCGGTGATGAATGACGGTTGGGAGCTCGTGGCGCTTCACCATGCGGCGAAAGACAAGTCGAACGAAGGCATCAAGTTCTCCGCGATCGCCGCTGCTCTGGAGCTGGAGGCACAAACCGGCAACGCAGATGCGGCGCGGCTTCTCGCACTTTTCGCGGGCACGGATGAACTGGCCGGGTTCTTCGGCACCCTCGGTCGCGCGGTTGTCCAGAACGACAGCGGTATGGAGCGGGTCGTCGACGCCTACAACGGCGAGGATCAGGATCTCGATATCGGCTTCTGGAACATCGAATGGTTCAACAAACGCTGGCAGGACAAGCTCGATTCCGTCGCGCGTATCATTGTTGAAATGAACCTCGACGTCTGGGTGTTCGTGGAATCGAGCCTCGAAGCAACCGAGGCTTTGGCCCGGCATTTGGAAACCAGCTATCAGACCAAGTCCTGGGGTGTGCTCGCCAGCCAGGACGCCGCTTCGGAGCGACAGATCACGACGGTAATGTGGAACAAGAGCTCGGTCGGGGTGGCGGCGAAAACCTGGCCTGAGAAAGTCGAGCGCTGGTTCCAGGTCGACAGCCGTCAATTCGATGATCTCGGCCTCGAAGCGGTCCACGGCAAGGTGTTCGACCGCTATCCGGCGCTGTACGAGGTGACGGCCAAGATTCACGGCACGGATTCGACGTTTAACCTCGTCCCCATCCATCTGAAGGCCAAGGACGAGGGCAGCCTGCGCCGGCAGATGGCGGCGCGCCTGCTCGCCGAAGCGGTCGCAGAGCTCGCCCAAGACCCCGGCTTCGACAACGACTGGATCATCGGCGGCGACGCCAATGCGACCCTGGCATCCGGAGACCTCGACGCGCTGACCTCCGTCGGCCTGACCGCGCTCACCGCGCAAGATGCTTCGGACAAGCAGATCACCTACGTCAAGGCGCCCTTCAAGTCGCTGATCGACCATGTCTTCATCTCGCCCAATCTCGTGCCGGATGGCCGCGATTTAATGATTGTCGCGCTCGACCGAACCATCGACCGATTCCTGGAAGTATCAGATCACCGCCCGATCCTCTTGCGTCTGGCCGCCACAGCGTCAGCGGATGCCGCGCCGTCTGTCGGTCAGCCATTGACCGAAGACGAGGTGCGGCGCCTGTCGCGCGGTCTGCGCCGGCGCAACGAGCCGGTGACCGGGGCTCCGACACTGGCGGAAGCTCGGGCACGGCTTGCCGACAGGAGCACCTACTATGACGCCGCCGCCGACGCGGTCGTCCGCGAGGCCTATTGGACCGGGATTTCGGCGGGTACGGCGGGCTTCACCCAAACAGTGGCCGGGACTCTGAAGCAAACCCACACCACGCCCTTAAACTACGAGCCTTCAAAGCACGTCTATCCGTGGGTCGACGTCCGTCCGAATGCGATGGTACAGAGCATCTATTCCGGCTTCGAAGCCACACCCGAATACTTCATCCAAGCCGACGCCGAAGTGGAGCGGCTGCGGACCGAGGCGCGCGAGGCGCTTCTGGAGCGCGGCGTGCTGGAATCCACGGAAATGGAAGCAATGCTGGAAGCGCAGTTCCAGTACAATTGCGAGCATGTCGTGCCGCAAAGCTGGTTCAGCAAGAAGGAGCCGATGCGAGGCGACCTTCACCATCTCTTCTCGTGCGAGCCGCGCTGCAACAGCTTCCGCTCGAACTACCCGCTGGTCCAGCACGAGTTCGAAAGAACGATGCAGGATTGCGGGCGGGTCGAAGACGACGCCTTCGAGCCCAAAGGTGGGAAGGGCGCAGTTGCGCGGGCGACGCTCTATTTCATGCTCCGATATGCCGGCTATGTCGGCAGGCGCTATGCCGGCCAGCGGCTGAAAACGCTTTTGGCTTGGCATGAACAATTTGCCCCCGACGAGTGGGAAAAACATCGAAATGCGGCGATCTACGTCCTTCAAGGCAATCGGAATCCGTTGATCGATTTCCCCGAGTGGGCCCTGCGCCTGCAGTTCGAAGGCTGACGAAATCGATCATGTCGGAGAGCAAGCGCGCTTGGGAAACGGCTGGGACAAGTGTCAACTGCCAAGTGACCGCGGTGCTCCTGACGTCAGGCGCGCCTATGTAGGCGAGCCGTCGATTACGCCCGAACACCTTCGCTGTGCGTGCAATCAGGGAACTGATTGCATCCGTGAAACACCGTCCCGTTCCTGTTGCGCTTCCCGACCATCTGGCCCACCAGACAAACGGGGCATTGACGCAAGACAGCGCCTTCGATCGTCTCGTAGCGCACCTCATCCCCGGCTATCTCGCAAAGTTCCCGGATATAGCGGGACGGCTGGCGGCTGTTGGTGATGAGATATACGCCCCGGCTGGCGCGCGTGAGCGCGACGTAGAACAGGCGTCGTTCTTCAGCATAGGCGAAGGTTTCAGGCTGGGGAATGACCAGGTTGAGCAGTTCATCGTCCTCGATGCGGCTCGGCACGCCATAATCGCCTTCACTCACATCAAGCAGAACCGTGTAGTCCGCCTCAAGCCCTTTGGCCCGGTGAAAGGACTGGCCCAAAACCTCGATATTGGCGAAGGAGGGTGGGATCCCGCCGAACGGATCGAGCAGATTGTACCGCCATAGAACCAGCACTTTGAGTTTGGCGTCTGGTTCGCTGCGCCACTGCTCGGCGATGCTCCCCAGGGCGATGTCGAGCCGTTCGAGAAGACGATGGCAAGCCTGGGCGAATTCGGGCCTGCCGCGTTCGTCATCAATGGGAATGACCCGAATTGACCGCGGAATGGCAGGCCGTGTCGAACGAACCGATTTCGTGATCTGTTCGGGATTACGCTGGACGAATGTCGCGGCCGTCTCGGCAATGAGCTGATTGCAGCGATAGGTCTGTTCCAGGCGTCCCTGCCAGCTTGCCCCGAAATTGGCCTCGAACTGCGTGAAGATCGTGATGTCCGATCCGGCAAAGCGATAGATCGACTGCCAGTCGTCTCCGACTGCGAACACTTTGCTGAACGCCTTCTGCTGCTTGAGCGCCTTGATGAGGTTGGCGCGCGGCTCGGAAATGTCCTGAAACTCGTCGACGAGGATCAGGGAATAGGGACTCTGATATTGCCCGGTCTCGACCAGCCGGACCGCGTCGGCGATCATTGAATCGAAGTCGATCCGCCGGGATTCTTCGAGTTTTTGCGAATAGCCCTTCGTGATCATCCACACGACGCGCGCATAGAGCTTCGCGCGCTGCTTGTCGTGCAGGGTCTTGGCGCGCTCGAGCAGCATATCGAGCGTCAGATGGCTGGCGCGAATATGCTTGATGCAGGTGGATATGAGCTTGTGATAGTGCTTGATGACCACAGGCTCGATCGCCTCGGTGATTTCGGCATAGCTCTTGCGCTCGAAAGGAACCGCGCGCCGCGCCAGTTCTGCCTCAAGTGTGCTGAGCAGGGTCTCGTCGCTGGCCTGGGCTGAAGTCGTCTCGAAGAAATCGATCTCTTTGCGGCGATAGGCCTGACGTTTGCTCTCGGCGTGCTGGACATAATCCGTAAAGGGTGAGGTCCCATCGGCGTTGAGCGCGAAATGCTCATGTACCGTGTCGGTCAGCGGATAGTAGAAGTCGGGATGCAGATGGCGGACCGTCCCGTCATCGTCCTCGACCGCAATCTGCCGTTCATAATCGAATGCGACGGAATGCAGCCAGAGCCAGTTGACGACCTTCTGCTCCTGCAGCGATTTGACGATTACGCCGGCAAGCGAGCCAATTGTGGCCTCGCCCTTCCTGAGACGGTCCGACACATAGCGACGGTAGTCAGCCTCCGTGTCGAAGACCTCGTCCGGGATGTCCGCTTTGGGATGCACCACGAGCAGGTCGCACCACAATCGCGCGAATTCCGGATCGGTCTCGACAAGGCTCTGGATGATCTCTTCGATGACCCTGGCTTCGCCGGCGGGATGATCCACCCAGTTGGCAAGCTGGGGCGGGCGCCCCTCGACGTCCTCGATGATGCCGCGTCCAAGCGCATGAAACGTCGTGACGCGGCATTTCAGCGCGCTTTCCTCGACCTGTAGCTGTCGTGCGATCCTGGTCCTGAGTTCATCGGCTGCGCTCTTATTGAAGGCCAGAAGCAGGATATCATCGGGCCGGTAGAGCTGCTTTTCCAGGACATAGGCCACCTTGCCGACCATGGTCGCGGATTTGCCCGACCCGGCCGAGGCGACGAGCAGATTGTTATCCTCCAGACGGATACAGGCTTCGCGTTGCTGATCGGAAAAGGAGCGCCCGTCGAGATCGTCGAAAAATGGCTGGAATTTGCGCAACTCCGCGGCAACGAACGCTTCATTATAGGCGTGGCGAACGCCCGGATCGGTCAGCATGGCGAACGAAGCCGGCAGGGAGGCCTTGAGCCCGGCCGGCATCAATTGTGGATCCAGAAGCGGGTGAGAAAGTGCGGCAGCGGCGCTGCCGGGCACGCTGGCGATGGCCCGGCCGAGATCGGCCTGCGCGAGATACTGTCTGCTGCCTTCGGTGATCTCCCGAAGCCTGGCATCCACATCGAGCAAATGATCCGTCTCTGTGCCGATGAGGTCGAAGAGATGGGTGTTGATGAACGCATGAAGGTCTGCGGCCAGTTGCTCGGACGCGTCCCCCGACAGACCCGACAGATTGTCCGTTCTGCCGCGTGCGCGGATTTCGACGGTATGCCACAGCAGCGCCTTGCTGGTCGAAATCGACACGATATCGAGGCAGCTGAGATCAACATCGCCACCCTGGCTCAGCCGAATGTGCCCCGACAGCCTGGGGTCCAGGGTCAGCTTCCATTTTCCGGAAGGAAACATCCGCGCAAGGAAACCAGGGCGGTATGTGCGCCCACGGCCAGATAGCAATTTACTCAGTGCCACATTCGATATGTCCAGTAAATCAGGGCTCCCAAGGAGCTGATTATCATCAACATATTGAGATGTTCCAAATCATCGCGGGCAACAGCAATCAAATGTTCGCGGCCACAGTTCTGTCCCGGGGTCTCGGGTCATCCTGGCATACGCCAGTCAGTGAGCTGCTTCGATTGTGTGTCAGAACATCGTCAGGCTGCGGTCCCACGCGTCATATTGGTTGTGAGTTGATAGACGCCGCTTGGAGGTGAGCAAATGGTTCGAGATTGTTCACAAGCCCTTGCGAGCCCTAGTGTGTTATGCATGGTAAGCTGGCGGCTGAACGAGATCACCGCCGAGCAGGTGGGCGCCGGGACCACTCTCGAGGTTTACATCGCCGTTCCGCCGGCGCTGGAGTGGAACGGGCTCCCGGCCAACGGCCGCCGGCCTCGAGGCAGAGCTCGTCGAGATGATCCGACCGCCTTGGAACAAGATGGGGGTAGAGGCATGATGAAGCGTTGGCAGCGTGTCTCCATGGACGCGAGCGCCGAGGACGGGATCACGATCATCGCATCACGCGCGGCCGCAAGGGCGACGGCATGGCGATGGCAGAAGTGCAGCAGCTTCTTGGTGCCATAAGAGGCTGGACGGCTGACCCAGCGCCGGGGCCTTTTAGAGCTGGGGCCGTTCGGGCAGCCCGGGCGAGGCGGTCGCCGTCTCGCCAATGGTCGGGAGCTGGCCCTGAACCGGTGCAGTGCTAGTGCAAACGTCCCGCCTTCTCAGAAGCCCAACTCCATCGCGGGCATACGAAAAGTCATCGAGGACGCCCTGCGATCGGCAGGGTTGATGCACTAGCGTCGCCGAAACAACACCACTTTCAGGACCACCTTATGGTCAGCAAAAATTCGATATCGTGCCAAGCCTGTAGGTCTGGCATGGATTTCGTCCAGGTTCGGCAGGTGCCAGCAAGACATTTGTTGCCTTTTCGAGAATGATCGGCATTCTCGCCACGGATTCGGCAGGCCGGGCTTGGCCGGACCATCCGGACGATTTCTTTCAAGACCGTTGGTGAACTGAGGGAAGCTCTTGGCGGGCGATTTGGACACGAAGCGTTGGAAGAGCTATGTCCGTGTGGAACTGGGCGGGCGCGACAATAGGATCAATATCCCTTCCACCCGAGCGGCGGCCGAGTGTCTTCTGCGCAGCTGGCCGACGGAGTGGGGGCCGCGCCACAAGCAGGCCCGCGAAGCCTGCATCGCGGTCCTGAAGGGCGAGCAGCCGCCCGAATTTGCGCGGCAGGCTTTCGTCGAGGCCGCCCGCGAGGCCGGAATACTGGTCGTGGGCGTTTTTCCCGGCTGACGCGTCGAACGAAGCGTTCGCGAGGCAATCGCACGTCGATAGCGAGGGCTAAACGTCTTGGAACCTGCGCAAGCGTAGTGGCTGAGCTTGAAATATGCGAACTCGGCATAGGCGTTGCCGCATATCGGCCCGAGCTCCTATGGCTCGGAGAGCGGCATCGAAGGCCTCGACGCCTATCTGAGGACGAATTTCGTGGCCGAGATGTGAGGCCCTCGCCGCGCCAGGCTGCCTTTCGCGGAGGATCGCGACGACCAATGGCTGCACGCCTTTCAGGCATAGTGCGATGCCGCCATTGGCCCCTTGAACGGTCAAGTCGGACACGCGTAACATCGCCATCTGAATTGAGTCTGCTTCATTCGTCCGGGCTAATGTCCGGATTGGTCTGGGTATTTCCCTTGCGTATGGATGCAACCAGCGGCGCGGCGAAGCGCGGCAAATCGTTTGTCCATGTGGCGGAAGCCTCCTGGGGCAAAGGCCTCAGCACCCTGCTGCGTATCGTGCGAATGACGCTGCGCCATCCCTGGCAAGTCGCCATCACCATCGTTTCGACCTTCATTGCCGCGACACTGCAGCTTTTCATTCCACGCTTGCTGGGACGCGCCATCGACCAGGCGCAGGGCGTCTTGACTGCTGGTGCTGGTCCTGCGGCAGAGCACGCGCTGTGGAACACGGCGCTCACGCTGCTCGTCGTCAGTATCCTGCGCGGCCTCTTCACTATGGCGCAGAATTACTATGGCGAGGCCGTCGGCCACCGGACCGGCTATGAACTGCGGCTGGCTTTCTATGAGAAGATCCAGCGCCTGAGCTTCTCCTTCCATGACCGGGTCCATACCGGCGATCTCATCACGCTCGGCCTGCTCGATCTCGACGGCGTGCGCATGTTCTTCTCCACCGGCATCCTGCGCGTCGTGCTGCTCGGCGTGCTGATCGGCGTCGGCGCTTATCTGCTGATCAGCACCGATCTCGTGCTCGGGCTGCTCAGCCTGAGCTTTGTGCCGTTCGTCGCTTGGCGGTCCTCGGTCACGCAGCTGGCGCTGCGCAGCACCTGGCTGACGTTGCAAGAGCGGCTGTCGGTGCTGAGCCGGGTGATGGATGAGAACCTCGGTGGCATCCGTGTCGTGCGTGCTTTTGCGGCGCAGCGGCATGAGCTGGAAAAGTTCGACCGCGCCAAGCAGGATGCGCTGGACCTCGCCAACCAGCGCGTCGGCATCCGCGTCAGCAATACCAGCGCCATGAACTTCTCGTTCCTCGCCGCCATGGGCTTGGTGCTCTGGTTCGGCGGCCAGAAGGTGATTGCGGGCCAGATCAGCGTCGGCACGCTGGCCCAGTTCCTCACCTTCATGACCATCTTGCAGATGCCAGTGCGCCAGCTCGGCCTGATGGTCAATTCATTCGCCCGCGCTTCGACCTGCGGCACGCGTCTGTTCGAACTGCTGGACACCGAACTCGATATCGAGGACGCGCCCGACGCCAGGGATCTTGTCGTCACTGACGGTGTGCTGCGCTTCGACAATGTCGGCTTCCGCTACGCGGGCGCTGGCCGCCCGACGCTATCCGGGATCTCCTTCGAGGCAAGATCCGGGCAAACCATCGGCATTGTCGGTCCGCCCGGCAGCGGCAAGTCGACCATCGCGCACCTGATCCCGCGCTT
Source organism: Mesorhizobium sp. L-2-11 (assembly GCF_016756595.1). NCBI lineage: Bacteria > Pseudomonadati > Pseudomonadota > Alphaproteobacteria > Hyphomicrobiales > Phyllobacteriaceae > Mesorhizobium > Mesorhizobium sp. L-2-11. Next base: position 143,305 of record NZ_AP023258.1, read on the forward strand.
CTACGATGTGACGTCAGGTGCCATCACCATCGATGGCCAGGACATCAGCAAGGTCACGCTGCAATCGCTGCGCAAGGCGGTCGGCGTGGTGCAGCAGGACGCATTCCTGTTCACCACCTCGATCGAGAACAACATCGCCTACGGCAATCCATGGGCGCGCGAGACCCGCATCGGGCAAGCCGCCGAGTATGCCCAATTGCACAACTACATCATCGGGCTTCCCGCCGGCTACACCACAGTCGTTGGCGAACGCGGCGCGTCGCTTTCCGGCGGCCAGCGCCAGCGCCTGACCATCGCCCGCAGCCTGATGCTGCGGCCATCGGTGCTGGTCTTCGACGATTCAACTGCTGCCATCGACGCCGGCACCGAGCAGCGGATCCGGGCAGCGATGAAACGCTTCGCCAAGGACCGCGTGACGCTCATCATCTCGCACCGGCTGAGTTCACTGATGCATGCCGACCAGATCCTGTTCGTGGAGGGCGGCCGGATCGTCGAGCGCGGCACGCATGAGGAACTGCTGGCGCTCGGCGGACGCTACCGCGCCCTATACGACCTGCAGCTGCGGTCGGACGATGACCGACCCGTTGTAACGGGAGCCGCGTGATGTCGACAAATAGCGGCGACGAGAAGGAAGACACCAGCGGGCGGCCGAAAAAGGCGGTCGTCGGCTCGCACCGGGACGAGGAAGAAGTCTTCGGCAAGGCCTATGATCCGCGCATCGTGCGGCGCATCTGGAGTTTCGTGAAACCGTATCGGGGCCGGATTTTTATCTCGGTCGCCGCGGTCCTGGTGTTCACGCTGACGCAGCTGGCGATCCCGCTGGTCATCCGCTACGCCATCGACCACGGCATGGCGGCGGGCAGGCTCGACCGGTGGGTGATGATCTGGGCTATGGGCGCCTTCGCGACGATCATCCTCATCAACTACGGCGCCAGCTATGTGCAGGAGAGCGTCGTCGGCAAGGTGGCCGAAAATGTGCTCTCCGACCTGCGCCGCGCCATGTTCAGCCACCTGCAGCGGGTCTCGCTGGGCTTCATGGACAAGACCGAGGTCGGCCGGCTGATGTCGCGCCTGCAGGGCGACGTGAATTCAATGCAGGAATTCCTTGAAACGTCGGTGATGTCGGTGGGCGACATCGTGCTGTTGTTCGGCATCGTCAGCGTCCTGCTCTGGCTCGATTTCCGGCTCGGTCTGCTGACGCTGTCGACCATGCCGGTGCTGTTCATCGTGCGCGTGTTCTGGCTGCCGCGCGCCAAGGTCGCCTTCATGGCGGCGCATGAAACCAACTCGATCGCCAACGGTGCGCTGGCTGAAGGCATCCATGGCGTGCGCACGGTACAGAGCCTGGAACGCCAGCATGTCAATTTCGATCTTTATGACGAGAAGGTGCTGGCCAATCTCAATGCCCATCTGAGGTCGGCCAGGTATGCGCAGGTGATGGTGCCGATCGTCGACACGCTGACCGGGTTCGCCATGGCGACAGTCATCGTCGTGGGCGGCTCGATGGTGTTGTCGCACAGCCTCGACGTCGGCGTCATGGTGGCGTTCCTGTTCTACATCCAGCGCTTCTTCGACCCGATCCGCTCGCTCACCATGCAGTACAGCGTGATGCAGCGCGCCATGGCTTCGGGCCAGCGCATCTCCGAAGTGCTCGACGTGCCGGTGGACGTCAGCGACAAGGACAATGCTGTTAAGCTGTCGCGCGACATGGACGGCTCGGTCGAGTTCAGGAACGTCACCTTCGGCTACCGGCAGAACCTGCCGGTGCTGAAGAACGTCTCCTTCCGCGTCAATCCGGGCGAGACCGTAGCACTTGTCGGCCCGACCGGATCGGGCAAGTCCAGTTCGATGGCGCTGGTGCACCGCTTCTACGATGTCTGGTCGGGTCAGGTCCTGGTCGGCGGGCACGATGTGCGCGACCTGACACAGGATTCGCTCGGAGAGCAGGTGGCAATGGTGCTGCAGGAGCCGTTCCTGTTCTCAGGAACGGTGCTGGAGAACATCCGCTATCATAAAACCGGCGCCAGCCGCGAGGAGGTGGTCCGCGCCGCACTGGCCGTCGGCGCGCACGACTTCATCGAGAACTTGCCCGATGGCTACGACACCGAACTCGAGCAGCGTGGCGGTAATCTCTCGCTCGGCCAGCGCCAGCTGATCAGTTTCGCGCGGGCGCTGGTCGCCGACGCCAAGATTCTTGTGCTCGACGAAGCCACGGCCAGCATCGATTCCTATACCGAGATGCTGATCCAGAAGGCGCTGATAAAACTGCTGGATGGCCGGACAGGGCTGGTTATTGCCCACCGGCTGGCCACGATCCGCGGCGCCGACCGCATCATCGTCCTGCAGAACGGCGAGATCGTCGAAAGCGGCAACCACGAACAGCTGATGGAAAGAAAGGGTCTCTACGCGCGCCTCTACAATATGAACTACGCGTCGTTCGACGATGTTTCCGAGGAAGAGATGGGGATGGAATCAGCGGTCGGCAAAGCGACGTGATCGAGACTGGCAGAACCTGGTCACGGCGAATCCGGGGGACCGTCCTTCCGACGAGACCAAAAGATTCTGTCGGGACAGCACGCTCGTCGTGCCGACAAGCGGCGGCCGGTTGGGGTCGATCGGCAACGAAGTGCCGATCTCGTGGATAAAGTCGGGAGCGCAACCAGCCGTCTTCGTGAAAGAAGCGTATAGACGATAGCCTCCGGTGGTCCAGAAACCCAGGGGCGGTTCACTGGCCAATTCTAGACTTTCGAATTGCATAGGCTCGTTCAGATCAAGCAACGTCGCCCTTGTTCAATGCAGGCCGAACTCGCGCAGCAGCGCCTCGCGGTGGCGCACGAACCGGGCTTCGCTGCGGTCGCGCGGGCGCGGCAGCTCGATGTCGATCAGCCGCGCGGCGGCACCCTTCTCCCTGGGCAGGATGAGCACTCGGTCTCCGAGGTAGACGGCCTCCTCGAGGTCGTGGGTGACCATGATCATGGTGACGTTCTCCTCGCGCCAGATGCGGGCGAGTTCCTCCTGCATGGTGATCTTGGTCATGGCATCGAGCGCGCCGAGCGGCTCGTCGAGCAACAGGATCTCGGGCTGGACAGTCAGTGCGCGGGCGATGCCGACACGCTGCGCCATGCCGCCGGAGAGCTGGCGCGGATAGGCGTCGGCGAAGTCGCCGAGGCCCACCAGGCGGATGCAGCCGCGCGCCCGCTCCTCGGCCTCCGCCTTGGGCGCGCCGCGCACCTCCAGGCCGAAGACGACGTTGCCGAGCACGGTGAGCCAGGGCAGCAGGCGAGGCTCCTGGAAGATAACCGCGCGCTCGGCGCCGACGCCGCTGACCGGCGCGCCATCGATCAGCACGCGGCCGCCGTCGGCCTGTTCCAGGCCGGCCAGCACGCGCAGCAGCGTGGTCTTGCCCGAGCCGCTGGCGCCGACGATGACCAGGCATTCGCCGGGGCGCACGTCGAGGCTGAGGCCCTTCAGCACATTGAGCGAGCGGCCGTTTATGGCGAAGGATTTGGAGAGGTCCCGGATCGAAACCTCGCCTCGGCTTGCGGTTTGCTGGATGCCCATGTTCGCCTCAGTTCGACTTGGCGGCGGCGTTGGGATCGAACAGGATGTCGGCGACCTTGAGCTTGCCTTCGGGCAGGCTGCCCTCGCGCTCCAGGACACCAATCCAGAATTCGAGATCGCGCGGCACGGCTTGCGCGCCTGCGCGCAGGCCGAAGCCGCGCCAGTGCTTCGCCAGATCCGCGTTCTCTCCGCGCTCGGTGAAGATCTTCGCCAGCAGGGCGCGAGCTTCCTCCGGATGCTCGCGCGACCAGTCGGCAGCGCGGACCGACTGCTCAACGAAGTTGCGCGCGGCCTCCGGATGCGCCTCGACGAAGTCGCGGCGCAGCACGGTGAAGCCGCCGGCGATCTCGCCCAGCACGTCGGTGTCGTCGAAGATGACGCGCACGCCACCATTGGCCTTCAACGGGCCCTCGAAGGTGGACTGCCAGTAGCCGACGCCGGCGATGTCGACCTGATGGGAGCGCAGCGTCTGCTCGAGCTGCGGGCCGGGCACGACGATCAGGTTGGCCGCATTCTCCGGCAAGTCGTTCTGGTGCAGCGCCTCGCGCACGGTGTAGTCGAGATGAGCGCCGAGCGTATTGACCGAAATCGATTTGCCGACAATGTCCTTGATCGATTTGATCGGGCTGTCCTTCAGCACATAGAAGGAGCTCTGGACCCGATCGTCAATGCCGTTCGACGGGTAGGCGGCGACGAAGTCGTTGCCGCCGGCGATGGAGTTGAGCACAGCCGCCGTGGCGGCGCCGCCGATGTCGACGCTGCCGCCGGCTAACGCGAAGAGCGAGGCCGGTCCGCCCTGGGCGTAGCCGACGTTTTCAAGCTCGATGCCGAGGTCCTTGAAGTAGCCGAGCTCTTGGGCGAGCTCGTGCGGGGAGATGCCGCCCTGACTCGCGAGGTAGCGCAGCTTGACCGGATCGGCCGCGCTCGCCGGCAAGGTGACGCCGAAGGTCGAGGCGAGCAGGCCGGCGGCGACGACGGCACCGATTTTCGGGAAGCGGAACGAGAATGTCATGGTCTTGGGTCCCTTGGGTTCTGATGCGTTGATGGTTTCGGGGGGTATGGGCAGGCGAGAGGTGCGAGCCGCCGGTGCGTTTCAGCCGATCGCCTCGCTCCAGCGGCAGAGCCGCCGTTGCAGCAAGACCAGCGCGTAGTTGGCGATCAGGCCGAGCGCTGCGAGCAGCAGGATCGCCGCGAACATCAGCGGGATCTGGAAGTTGTACTGTGCGTTCATGACCTGGAAGCCTACGCCCTTGTTGGCGCCGATCATCTCGGAGGCGATGAGGAGCAGGAGCGCCGTCGTGGCGGAGAGCCGGAGCCCCACGAAGATGGAGGGCACCGAACCCGGCAGCACGACGCGGCGGAAGACGGTGAGCCTGGACGCGCCGTAAACCCGCGCCATCTCGATGAGTCTTTTGTCCACCTCCTTAACGCCGCCGATCGTGTTGAGCAGCAGCGGGAACAGCGTCGCCCAGAAAATCACGAAAATCTTCGACGCCTCGCCGAGGCCGAGCAGCAGGATGAACACTGGATAGAGCGCCAGCGCCGATGTCTGGCGGAAGACCTGCAGGATCGGGTCGAGCGCGCGCTCGACGGCCCGGACCTGGCCCATGAACAGGCCGAGCGGGATGGCGACCAGCACCGCCGCGACAAAGGCCGTGCCGGAGCGCTGCAGGCTGATGGCAATGTCATCGAGCAGCGCGCCGCCGGCGAGACCGTCCCAAAGCGCGGCGACAATGGTGTTCAGCGGCGGGAATACCGCCGCGTTGATCCAGCCGGCGCTGCTGGCGATCTGCCACAAGGCCAGGAAGCCAAGCAGCACGCCGTAGCGCGAGAGGAAGGCGCCGGCGGCGGCGGGAGCGCTGCGCGCGAGGCCGGCGGCAAAGCCGGGTTCTTCGGGGTCGCGGCCGAGGAGGAACGGCCGCTCAATCTGCTGCAAACTCATGGTCGTGTCCTTTGCTGACGGCGGGTCATTCGGCGGCCGGCGCAAGCGCGCGGGCGGCGGTCCAGGGATTTTCGGGGCGCGGCAGGCCGAGGTTTTCGCGCAGCGTGCGGCCCTCATAGGCAGTGCGGAACAGGCCGCGCTTTTGCAATTCGGGGATGACCAGCTCGACGAAATCGTCGAGCGCGCCGGGCAACCAAGGCGGCAGGATGTTGAAGCCGTCGGCGGCCTCGTTGCGGAACCATTCCTCGAGCTGGTCGGCGACCTGCACCGCGCTGCCGATCACCGTGTAGTGGCCGCGCGCTGTAGCGATCCACTGATAGAGCTGGCGAATGGTGAAGTTATGCTCGTCGGCGATTTGGCGGATCAGCGCCTGGCGGCTTTTCATGCCCTCGGTCTCGCGGCTCGGCGGCAGCGGCCCGTCAAGCGGATAGCCTCGGATGTCGAGCGTCTGGCCGGCAAGGCCGTTGAGCAGCGCGACGCCGTCATCGGGCAGGATCAGGTCGGTGAGCTGTCGGTATTTTTCGCGCGCCTCGTCCTCGGTGCGGCCGACGAAGGGCGCGACGCCGGGCATGATCAGCACATGGTCGGGATTGCGCCCGGCCGCCCGGACCCGCTTCTTGATGTCGCGGTAGAATTCCTGCGCCGAGGCGAGGTTCTGGTGCGCGGTGAAGATGACTTCCGCCGAGGCGGCCGCCAGCCCGCGTCCGTCCTCGGACTGGCCGGCCTGAACCACGACCGGATGGCCCTGCGGTGGACGCGGCACGTTGAGCGGGCCCTTGACGCTGAAATGCTTGCCGCGATGGTCGATGTCGTGGACCTTGCCGGTGTCGTAGAACCGCCCGCTCGCCTTGTCGCGAATGAAGGCGTCGTCCTCCCAGCTGTCCCACAGCGCCTTGACCACCTCGACATGCTCGTGGGCGCGGGCGTAGCGGTCGGCGTGGTCGGGCTGGGTGTCGCGGTTGAAGTTCCTCGCCGTGTCGTCGCCGGCCGAGGTGACCACGTTCCAGCCGGCGCGGCCCCCGGTCAGCAGGTCCAGCGAGGCGAATTTGCGGGCAAGCGTGTAGGGCTCCTCGTAGGTGGTCGAGGCGGTTGCGATGAAGCCGATGTGGCTGGTCAGCGGGGCGAGCGCGGCAAACAAGGTGACCGGCTCGAAGCCGGCGATCTTGGCGTTGCCGCCCTCGCGGCCGCCGAGGCCGACCGACAGGTTGTCGGCGAGGAAGTAGGCATCGAACAGGCCGCGCTCGGCGGTCTGGGCGAGTTGTTTGTGGAACTCGAAGTTGGTGGCGCCGTCAGCCGGCGCCTCCGGATGGCGCCAGGCGGCGATGTGCTGGCCGCCGCCCGGGAGGAAGGCGCCGAGCTTGATCTGTTTCGACTTGCGATGGCTGGTCATGGGATTCTCCGTGGATTTTCGGGCGCACGCCACCGGTCCCGCGCCGGGCAGGCGCGGGCCGTCAGTGCTTTTGTTAATGCGGCCGGCTAGGCGGCCAGGCTGACGCTTTCAGTTCCGCCGATGGCCCGACACGCCTCGGCGACAGCCTGCTGCGCCCGGGCGCGGATCGCCTCCGAGACAAGCACGCCGTCCGAAAAATCGCGGTCGGAGGCGTAGATGGCGGTCGGCATTGTCAGCGCCTCGAAGAAGCCGAACAGCGGGCGAAGCTGGTGCTCGACGATGAGCGAATGGCGCTCGCCGCCGCCGGTGGCGGCGAGGATCACCGGTTTGCCCCGCAACGCAGACGGGTCGAGCAGGTCGAAGAAGTGCTTGAACAGGCCGGTGTAGCTGCCCTTGTAGGTGGGCGAGCCAACCACAAGGACATCGGCATCGCCGAGCCGATCAAGGAGGTTTCGGGCGGCCGGATCGAGTTCGCCCAGCCGCCGGGCCTGGCCGAGCGAGGGGCCAAGATCCTGGATGTCGAATGTGGCCGAGGCCGCGCCTATGCGTGACGCGACCTGCCCGGCTATGTGTTCCACGAAGGTCCGGGTTTTTGAGGGGCGAGTTATGTTGCCCGATATTCCCAAAACGAGCTTTGCTGACATCCCATTCTCCTTGATCCGCGACTGCTGAGTAACGCTACTAATTTTGTAGAATTAGGAGAGGGAGAGGATTTCAATTGTCATCGGATATGAGGATCAGGTTTTCATATTCGTGCGTGATTGGTCATTTTGAGGCGGCTGCGGGTGGCGAAGGGCCGCCATCATCAACCACAAGCAAAAGATCGAAGGGATCTCTCGGCATTGTAGCGCTCGCAGAATGTCTCGAAGATGGGCTTGAATTCCGCTTTGGTGGCAGAAAGTGATTTCACCCATCTTCATGTTTGCCAATCCGTCTCAGCCTCTGTCGCGGTACTCTTTTGATCGGGCCGTCACCGGTCGCTTCCATTCGCTACGCCGCCTTCTTCTCGCGGTCGTCCTGCAATCGATCAAAGGCGTTGCGGATTGCCAGCGACAGATTGAGCTGAACGACGGTCACCGCATCCTTGCGCCCGTCGATATATTCGCGCTCAAGCCGCCGCATTTTCTCCGCAGACTTTGGGTCGATCTGAAAGTCGAGACTATCAACCTCCTCATGAATGGGAACGATGCGCGCGGAAGGCCCTCGTCCGATGATCCGGTAGTCAGGGCTCGCCGGAAGTCCCTCTCCCGAAGCCGGAGAGAAAATCTTGATCTTCTCCAGCCCCAGCATATGTGTCAGGACGAACGCGTGGTCCGCAATGTCGATGATGCAATCGCCTCGGATTGCGATCCCGCGCCGATAAATCGTCGATCGGTTGCGCAGCAGATAGTGCAGCCAATAGTCCTGCTCGAAATCGAGTGGCAGGTCCTTGGGCATCTCGCCCCAGGGCAAACCCTTGTTCGGGTTCAACTCGCTCCGGACATAGGCGTTGAGATTCGACGGCAGCCTGCCATGGCTCGCGCCATAGTCGTCCGCGAATGCGGCCGCCAAGCGGGCCGATACCAACAGCTCAAATCCGGCGAGATGAAGCGCGCCGATCAACGCGGCATGCGCGACGCCAGCGCTGTCATATGTGCGATGGCCAGCTTTTCCGGAGCCATCGCTCGTTGGCCGAGGGGCAAGCCCCTGATCCACCAGCAACGCGAAGTTTCGGGGCGGCAGACCCGCAGCGATGGCGACTTCACGAGAGGTGAAAACTTCCGCGGCGGTGCGTCCAGGGCGAGCCATGATTCAAAAACTCCCAGCTAGTGTCAGTTAATAACATCCACAAACTGGGAGTTTAGTCAAGAGCTCGTTCGTTCCTCCACCCTGGTCTCGCACATGCGATCAAGAGCGATCCCGCTAACCGGTAGACTAATGTATTGTAATTTGCGCTACACCCGTCTATCTTTTTACACGCAGGAGAAAAACCATGACCACCAGCGCTGAACGCAAGGAACACCCGATCTCGATGCGCCTCCCCGAGGCCGACGTCGCAATGATCGATCGCGCCGCCGGCCTGCGCGGCCGATCACGCACGGACTTCGTGCGCGAGGCTGCCGTTCGCGCCGCCGAGGACGTATTGATGGAAAACCGGCTCATTCGCATGAGCCCAGAGGGCTTCGCCGACTTCATGGCGGTCCTGTCCGGACCTGCGACCCCGGTGCCCGAGATCGTTGAACTGGCAAAGCGTCCGGCGCCGTGGGAACCCGGCTACGTCGCAAAAAGCTGAGCCTTGGCCCTCTCGCCTCCCGAACCGCTCACCGCGGCTCACGACGTTTCCGAGTTCACCTGCGGAAAACCGACTCTCGACCATTGGCTCATGACCCGTGCGCTCTCCAACCAGGAGAAGGGCTTCACCGCCGTCCTGGTCGTGCATGAGGCGGGACGTGTGGTCGGCTACTATGGCCTCGCGCCGACCGCAGTCGTTCCGGGCGTCCTGCCGCGCTCCATCCGCACCGGCCAACCGCCCGATCCAGTGCCCTGCCTTCTGCTCGGGCAACTTGCGACCGACATCGGCTGGGCAGGGCGCGGGATCGGCACAGGCCTGCTCAAGCACGCTCTTGAGCGCTGCGTGACCGCGGCTGCGCTCGTCGGCGGTCGCGCGCTGATGGTCAACGCCGTCGACGACGAGGCTGCAGAATTCTGGCGGCGGCGCGGATTCCTTCCATCGAAGGACGACCCCCTGGTCCTGTTCCGCTCAATGGCAGCGATCATCGCCTCAATCGCCGCAGGAAAGGGATGAGGACGGATCATGGTTTTTTCCACGATCAACAACGAGTTCAGCAATGCCAAAAAATTTAAGCCGGCGAAGCCGCCAATTCCGAACATTCAGAACGCATCACCGGCGATCGGCAGCCGCGTCAAAGTCTGGTTCGACAAGCCGTCGAAGGATCTTCTCATCGAAAGCGAAACGGGTGCCATCACGCGCGATATCTACGGCATATGCCTCGAAGACGTTCTGTTCGATACCGAGACTACAGCTCGGGAAAACATCCAGACATTGCTGCGATCTACAATGTCGCGGGCGGAAATGCGGGCTTGGCTAAGGCGTTGACGGAGACTGAACTGGCTGGCCGGGCTCGCGTAGTAACCCACGAAGCGAATTCCATCACAATCCCGCTTATGCGTGATGACGTCGTTTCGTTCAATATGTTATCGCGCAAGACCCGGCCGAGATGCTCAAATTGGCCATGGATGTCGCTTTTGCGAAAACCCCACAACCCCAAGGAGCAGCATCTTGTCGATTTCGGCCTGCATACGCGCTTCAATCTGCCAAGATTTGCGTTGGAGACCGTCGATTGGGCCGCAACTTTCTCATCGAACTCAGAACCCCGGTAGCCTCCTTACGATTAGCCCAATCGTCGGTGGCCAAGCCCGTTTTGAAATTTCGGCCGACCGCATCTCGGCCGGAAAAATCCTGCAAAGTCACCATCTCAACCTTCACTGCTGGTTTAGCGATCAGCCCATACGTCGGAGGCATAGGAGCCCGGGGCTTGCCGGAAGACGACTGTAGGGTTGCCGTTTAGGAATACACGGTGATGGATATGGGCGTGGATCGCGCGTGCTAGAATCTGGCGTTCGACATCACGGCCAATGGAAACTTAATCCTCCCCGCTCTGGGCGTGGGCAATGCATGCTATGTCCTGCTCTATGATCGAACCTTCATCGAGATTACAGTCTTGATCCCAAGGTTGGCGGTGAAGGCCTCCGCGTGCGCCAGACGCTTACACTCCGGCAGGACGTCAGTCGGCGGCCGCTCGTATCCGTCCACCTAGGCGACGTTGAACACCGAAAACGCCCGGGAACCATCCGCCGGTGGCTACCATCATCGCCGTCATCGTCGTCTGCCGGCTCGGACGAAGCGATCTGCTTCCACAACACGACAGTAGTTGAGCGCTCGCCCTTGCGCACCTGCGCCTGCGTCGCGCCATTGCGGGGCCAGAACAAGAACTGCTCGAAATCATACGCTAAGGTCGAACGGAGCATGAACCTCATGCCGCCAAGAGCATTTTCCCCGGCAAGCGGAGCGGCCTGAAGCCTTCCGGAAGGTCCGGCGCCGTGTCCCAAGCATAGATGCCAGTGAGATTGATGTGTTCCCAGCTCAGCGGCGAGACGTGCTTTAGCAAGGCGTCGGGGATATTCCGGCCACCCTGACGCAGATGGGTGACGGCGCGGCTGAGATAGACGGTGTTCCAGTGGACGATCGCGCTGACGACAAGATTGAGACCAGAGGCGCGGAATGCCTGGCTTTCGAATGATCGGTCGCGGATTTCGCCTCGCTCATGGAAGAAGACGGCACGCTTGAGCTTGTGCGCTGCCTCGCCCTTGTTGAGACCGGCTTGGCACCGCCGACGCAAGGCCGGACTGGAATACCACTCGATCATGAACAAGGATCGCTCGATACGGCCGAGTTCCCGCAGGGCTTTGGCCAACTGACTCGGATTCGGCGAAGCAGCCAGCTTTTTGAGAATCGTCGAGGGTGCAACGGTACGCGCACGGATCGACGCCGCCAGATGCAGCAGATCATCCCAATATTCCATGATGAGCGCGGTATTGATCCGCACGCCGATATGGTCCGCGAGGGCCGGGTAGGTATCGGCTTTTTCGAAGGTATGGAATTTCCGGTCCTTGAGGTTGCGCAGTCGGGGCGCAAAGCGCTTGCCGATCAGGGCGAAGAGGGCAAAGACATGGTCGCTGGCGCCGCCCGTGTCGGTGAAGTGTTCCTCGATGTCGAGGATGGTGTCGTGGTCGAACAGCCCGTCCAGAACATAGGCCGCCTCGCTTTCAGTCGGACTGATGGGCAGGATGCTGAAGTAGCCGTACTGATCGGAGAGATGGCTGTAGAATTTGGTTCCTGGCTCGCTGCCATAGTGGAGGTTGATATCGCCGCGCCCTGCAGCACGATCACTGGCCCGGAAGAACTGACCGTCGGAAGACGCGGTCGTTCCATTTCCCCAGAGCAGAGCGTGGGGATGACGCGCATGGGCGTCGGTCACGCTTGCCTGCGCCGCCCGATAAGTTTCGGTCCTGGCATGGAACATGCGCATCCAGCCGATCTGATGGGCGCTGATCCCTTTCGATGCGCCCGCCATGCGTTTCGGCCCGAGATTGGTTGCGTCCGCGAGTGTGCCGGCAAGCATAGCAGCGATGTTTTGCGGCATGTCGCCCGTTCGCACATGGGTGAACTGGTCGGCAAAGCCCGTCCACTCATGCACCTCTCTGAGAAGATCCGGCACCTCGACGAGCGGGTACATGTCGTTCAGCTCAAGATTCAGTTCCTCGGCCGCGGCAGGAACTTCGCTGGCCAGCGGCGTCACCAGCAGGGTTCCGGCCTCTAGACGGACACCCTCAAGCTTGCCGTTCCGGGCGCGGTGTGCGAGGCGTTTCAGATTGAAGTCGAGCAATTGCTGCATTTGCGCGAGCCATTGCGCCCCGTCGCGCTGGACGCCGAGGCCGAGCTGGTCGGTATCTTTGAGATCGGTGAAGGCAGGGCGCGGCATGAGATGCTCATCCATCGGGCGAAATACCCTGCTGCCTTCGACCCAGACATCCGCTGAGCGAAGCCGCTCCCGCAACGCCGCCAGCGTGGCAATCTCGTAGAGACGACGATCAGGTTTTGATCCGCTGAAGATCAATTTGCGGGCCGTCGTGCCGAGATGGGCAACCGGAACCCGATCTGGAAGGCTGCGCCGCCCATCTTCGTAGAGGGATTTGAGGGTTTCAATCGCCGCAAGCAGGGGATCGTTCCGGCGAGCCGAGCGGAAAGCGAAGGTGCGTAGAAACAGCGCCGCATATTTGCGGACGTTCGCGTATTGCTCCACCGCCACAAGCAATGGATCAGGATCTCCATTTTCCACCATGGCTTCGAGAGCGGGCTTTACCTGCAACAGACGATGCCAGCCGACGTAGCGGTTGATCGTCTCGATCGCATCCTCATCGTTGTCGTTGGCGGCCTGAAGGGCGGAAATCGTATCGAGAAACAGCCGGAGCGCCTTCGCCGTCTCTTTACGCGTTTCGGCATGGCGCTGCTTCTTGCGATTGTTGGCCTGGGAAAAGAGCCTGCCGATCAGCTTTATGAACATGGTGACCGCGTCGTCGGTCAGCTTGTGGCCGAGCTTGATGACTTGGGCGACGATCGTCGCGCGCCGACGGCTGGCGTTGAAATCGGCGGCAAGCCAGGCCGGCGTGACATCGCCCTCCCGGATCATCTGGTCCCAGCGCCCGGAATGGATGCGGCCTTGCAGGCGGGGATCGATATTGAGGGTGCGAATGAAGGAGAGCCTTTCCATCATCGCGAGCAGGTTGCTGGAGCCGGGTGCGTCCGGAGCAGATCGTAGCCAATGGAACCGCGTCTGTGCGATCGCCGGATCCACCTTCAGCAAATCGTCGAGGCTCTGGAGCTGCTCAGCGGAAAAGCCGGAAATCAACGCCGCTTCCGCGCGCCGTCGCGCTATGGCGCGTGCCGCCAGCCCGATCCGCTCGATGGTGTCCGGCGTGGGAAGCACCACATTGCGTTCCCGCATGGTGGTGACGATTGCCTTGGCAATCGAAGACCCCTTGTCGGTCGTCGCCGCCGTTTCGATTCCCGACATCAAGGCGGCCCGCCGGTCCGGAGCTGCTGCGGTTCTCATCCCAAGGTAGGCGAGGAGGTGCGAGACGTGCTCCAGCCGGGTCGGCTCACGCCTCGCATAGGAGTTGAAGCTTTCCGGTTCGGCGTTCAGTTGCTCAGCGATATAATGAAGCATCATCCTCGGCGGTATTTCGTTCGCCATGAGCGTTCTACCCGGATATCGCATCAGGCAAAGCTGAACGGCAAAGCCAAGCTGGTTATGTTTGCGCCTCCGGACTGCGATCTCCAGCCGATCGGCCGGAGACAGGGTATAGTGACGGATCAGGCTGTCTTCATCGGTCGGCACGTCGAACAACTCCTGTCGATCCTGAATTTTGAGAAGCTTCCGCCGGGCCATTTCTTTACTCCATGCAACTTCGCGCCAATGGCCTCTGGCATGTCCGAAAACGACCGGTTCCGTACAGGGTGAAATCGCACTGTCCACAAATTAGCTTGACATAATTACGGACATGCTCGACATTTCGGACAGCCTATTCGGACGAATCGAGCCTATGCCACGCACCTTTGCCTACGTCCGTGTCTCCACGACCGGCCAAACGACTGAAAACCAGATCCAGGAAATCCAGGCCGCCGGGTTCCACATCGAGCCGCGCCGCATCGTCACCGAAACTATTTCCGGCAGTATCGCAATTGCGCGGCGCCGGGGCTTCATCCGGCTCATGGATAAGCTCGAAGCCGGGGATGTGCTCATCGTGACGAAGCTCGACCGTCTTGGTCGGGACGCCATCGATGTGAGCACCACAGTAGGAAAACTGGAGGAATTGGGTGTCCGGGTTCACTGCCTCGCTCTCGGTGGTGTCGATCTCGCAAGCTCCGCTGGCAAGATGACCATGAACGTCATCAATGCCGTCGCACAGTTCGAACGTGATCTGCTTATCGAACGCACGCAGTCTGGCCTCAAACGGGCAAGATCAGAAGGAAAGACCCTTGGCCGACCAGCGCGGCTCAACGAAACGCGGAAGCAAGATGTTCTTAAAGGGCTGGCCAACGGCCTGAGCGTTTCAGCTCTCGCCAGAAAGTTCCAAACCAGCCGACAGACCATCATGCGCGTCAGAGACGACAGTTCACGTTCCGTTCGACCTTAGCGTATGATTTCGAGCAGCTCTTGTTCTGACCCCAGGAAGACCGATGCGCGGGCGTGGATGGATCAAGGCGTTGCGTCAGGACGAGGCTCGGGAGGTGCTTGCGCGCATTGCGGAACTGGAGCGCGACCTCATAGCGCCCACACTTCAAGGACGCCATCGACGTTTCGAAGCCGGACATGAACTTCGCAACGCGAAGTTCCGCCTGGCGCGTCTCGAGGAATGCATCGCCGAAATGCCGCAGAACATAGGCGCTAGCGGAAGCTTCGCCGCTCGATGCTTGTAGCCGAACATCATCTCTCTGCTGCGGTCAATTGATCCTCAGAAAATGCGGAATGGAAGGCGGCCCTGCCAAGGCGCGAATGGCTGGCCCCACACCAAGTTCAGTCGGCGTTGCAGTCCTGTACAAGGATTCCGAAAGCCACCTGCGCTTGCGTCCCTGTGGTCACACTGCTCGTCGATAGGTCCAGAGTTGTGCGGGGGGAACATTGCGAACGACGAAATCATAGTGAGAAACGATGTAACGGTCGGGCATTTTGAGCACCGGTGACAGAAGACCGTAGGTGATTTGGATCACAGGTCGCCCGGCGGGCATTCGTGCAAGCAAATCCTCGAGCAGTGTGAGACGCTGTTGCATCGGAAAGCTCAACATCGGCACTGCGCTTATGACACAATCGAACTTTTCTCGGCGCTCCCCCAGAATTTCTTCCAGGGCAAACGCATTGCCCAAGCGGAAATCCACTCCTGGAAAGCGTCGCACCAGGCCTTCATAGAAATCCTTGGAATATTCGACCGAAGTCAACCGATGCGGTTTGATCCCTCTTTCCAGGATGGCCCTGGTGATGACACCCGTCCCGGCACCAAGCTCCAAAACCGGCAATCCAGAATGCGGGTTGACCACACTAGCCATGCGGCGCGCGGCATGGATCGACGTGGGCATGAGTGCGCCCACACCTTTCTTATCCTTCTGCCAACATTTGAAGAATTGCACTTCTTCCTCAAGTTTCTTGCCAAGGCGCTCTTTCAATCGAAAGACCATATCCGCTCCCTTCTCCCGATCCGCGTCGAGGCGACTTTTTGTCGAAGTCTCGCCATATAAACAAGCCTGATTCACAGGGATGATTGCCGCGCTGGAGGCGCGAAACGCCCGCGCCGGCTGGCCTTGTCCACCATGATGATGTTTTTCTCGCTCAGATGCGCGCCAGTTCTTCCTGTATGGAAATCTCGGTCATGGCCTCGAGAGCCCCTCACGGCTCGTCGAGCAGCCGTATCTCCGGCTGCACCATCAGCGCCAGCGCGACGCACGCAGGGTTTCTCATCTGCTGCGGGCTTCGCCAGGCGCACAGCAGACAGCGAGGCCGCTACGGCCGCAAAAAACCCGCGACGGCGGCTCGATTCCGGGACCGGTCCGCCATTTTTGGTAGGTGATCCGTGCAAATGCGTGGCGTGGATCACCCCAGCTATCTCGTGGCCGCCCCATTGCCAACGTCCTCTTTTCAGCCGGCCGAGCCTCCCAATCGCCGGACCAATGATGACGATCCCCTCTGAATTTTTTGAAGAGCCTGACGGTCTGCGCCGTCTTAGTTGTTCCGGCTTTGCCATAGCCTTCTCTGCCGCGCAGGCGGCAAAGTGCTATGACTCTACAGTGTAATGGCCTTGGAAAATACGACGGCTGGACCACAATAATGAGGTTTAAGCTGAAGACTTTTCAGAGAAACCCCCAAAAAGGAAACAGCAGCTCTTCCGGTCCTTGCGAGCCCGGCCGTTCCGATCGGCCGGTAATCATCGCAGGCCATAGTGCCTGTCCTTCCACGACCGGAGCCGAAGCGATTTTTCTGCTGACAGCTTCACGCTGGGTCCTGTTCCAAGCCGAACTCGCTGGCAAGGCGCATAGGGCATGAGGAACCGCTTTTGGCGACGACGTGAGTTGGCGCCGATCAGAAACGCCAGCTGCTCTGCAGCGCCCTAACCCGCCTGTTGTTGGGCGGCGCGTGCTCCGAATGAGCATTGGAGGCGAACAGCGTTTCCCTTGAGTGGCAAAGAACAGCACCTGATACTTTTATAGTCTACCAAATCGCTGGACATACTAGCAGCGAAATTCGGAGCCTTCCCAAAACTGGAGCAAGACGATGGTGTTAGCTGTGGAGAGATTTTCAAGAAGGAGGTTTGGTGGGTTCGTGACCGCGTTCGCGGTAGGCTTGGTCGCTTCTTTCTCCCCCCTCATTGCCCAGGCAGGTAGTCCGGACGCTGGCAAACTGCCGACCAAAATCCCGGCGGGCACTGTGCTTCGTATCGGCGATCCCGAGACGCAAAGGGCGCTGGAATTATCGGGGCTGATCAATCAACTGCCGTTCGAGGTCGAATGGGCCAATATCAGCGGCGGTCCACAGACAATCGAAGCCTTTCGCGCCAACGCATTGGACGTCGGATCGGTTGCCGACATTCCACCCATCCACGCGACCTGGACGGGGCTCAAGGTCAAGATCATTGCCGCGAAGTTCCGCAAGGATCCGGTTGCGCATCCGATCTATCAACTCGGCATTGCACCGGGAGTCGAGGTCAAGACGCTCGCGGATTTGCGCGGCAAACGGATTGCTTTCAGCCCCGGTCAGGCACAAGGCGCGCTGGTGCTGAGGGTCCTGCAGGCCGCCAGCCTGGAAAAGGAGGATGTAGATCTCATCGAACTGCCCAGCAAAGGCGATGCCTATCCGGTGGCACTCTCCGGCAAGCAAGTCGACGTCGCGCCGATCTCGGGCGTCCTCATCAAGCGCTATCTGCGCCAGTATGGCGCCGACGGCGCTGCCACCATCCCGCACGGCTTGCGCGATGATCCAGCCCATCTCTATGCCCCACAAGCCGTGCTTGAGGACCCGGCCAAAGCAGCCGCTCTCGGCGAATATGTGCGCTACTGGGCGCTAGCCGCCCGTTGGGTGGAAGAGCATCCCAAGGAGTGGATCGAGGGCTACTACGTCGCCACCCAGGGCCTCAACACAGAAGATGGCCAGTATCTGGTCGACGCTGATGGTCAGTTCGACATCCCCTCGGACTGGAACGACGTGATCGTGCGCCAGCAGGCGACGATCGATCTCCTGGCCAAGGAATTGAACAAGCCCGCGATCAAGGCCGAGGACCTGTTCGACAGGCGCTTCGAGGCGATCGCCACAAACGCGCTGAACGCCTCCTGACGCCTGCTTCCCGAGACCGGAGACGACACCGATGAACGCATTCTCCAACACCGCCGCAGTTGCCCCCAACATTCCCTACCCATCGGATGAAAGGGTGCTGATTTCGCCTGCGGCCGAGCCCCGCAAGACCGGGACGAGGCGTCGCTTGGCGCTTGGGCGAACGATCCCGTTTGGCGCGCTGATCGGGCCTGTACTTCTTCTTGTGATCTGGTCCATCGGCAGTATCGCCGGCCTGATCGATCCTAGAACGCTGCCGGCGCCTTGGTCGGTTGTCGTAACCGCCATCGATCTCATCGCCGAAGGGAGGCTTCAGCATGATTTGATGACGTCTGCCTGGCGGGCAGCACAGGGGCTGGTGTTCGGAGTGCTGATCGGGACCATCCTTGCTCTCATTTCAGGTTTGTCGCGGCTTGGCGAGGCCATCATCGACGGCCCCGTTCAGATCAAGCGGGCGATACCGACGCTCGCTCTGATCCCGCTGCTGATGCTGTGGTTCGGCATCGGCGAGGGCATGAAGGTGACGGCCATCGCGCTGGCTGTCCTGATCCCGATCTATATCCAGACCCACAGCAGCTTGCGCAGCATAGACAGCCGGTATGTCGAACTGGCCCAGACCTTGCGAATGGGCTACGGCGAATTCATCCGCGAGGTCATCCTGCCCGGCGCCCTTCCAGGGTTCTTCCTTGGCCTGCGTTTCGCGGTGACCTATGCCTGGCTGTCTCTGGTGGTGGTCGAACAGGTCAATGCCACCAGCGGCATCGGCTACATGATCGATCTCGCGCGCAACTACGGCCAGACCGACATCATCATCGTCGGCCTCGTCGTCTACGCATTGCTCGGTCTCGCCTCCGACGGCATCGTCCGCTTCTTCCAGGAAAGGTCGCTGGCATGGCGTCGCACCTTGGCGGATTGAGCGGCGCGCCCGTGGTGCGGGTCGAAAGCCTTGTGAGACGTTTCGGGCCGCGAACGATCCTCGACGGCCTCAGCCTCGACATCGAGAAGGGGGGGTTCGTCGCCCTTCTCGGCCGTAGCGGGTCGGGCAAGAGTACATTGTTGCGCGCGCTCGCCGATCTCGATGACAAAGTCTCCGGCTCCGGCCTACTCGAAACACCCGACAAGAAATCGGTGGTGTTCCAGGATGCCCGACTGTTGCCATGGAAACGAGTGCTGGAGAATGTGGTTCTTGGCCTCGACCTGCCGGACGCCGCCGAACGCGGACGGGTAGCTCTCGAAGAGGTTGGCCTGAGCGGCCGAGAGAACGCGTGGCCGGTCGAACTCTCTGGTGGCGAGCAGCAGCGGGTGGCATTGGCGCGCTCGCTGGTTCGTGATCCTGAGCTGCTGCTAGCGGACGAGCCGTTTGGCGCGCTCGACGCGCTGACCCGCCTGCGCATGCACGATCTGCTGCGCCAGCTCTGCGCCCGTCACCAGCCGGCCGTCCTGCTGGTCACACATGACGTGGACGAAGCCGTGATGCTGGCGGACCGTGTTTTGGTGCTCGACAACGGCGCGATCGTCGCCGACATCGCAATCAATGTCCCCACGCCACGCGATCATGGCGATCGCCGGTTCGGCGAGATCCGCTCCGAACTTCTGCGTCATCTCGGCGTCGAGACAAAACCTGTGCTGCCCGTCTGAGCGGCCCAAGACTTGTCGCTCAGCATCACCACCCAGGAGGACCAACTATGCCCGCCGAAAAACGACAGTTGAACCTCAACCTTTTCATCTATCCTGGCGGCCATCATGAAGCCGGCTGGCGCTACAAGGATTCCGCCCCTGAGAGAGTGCTGGATATCGCCTATTATCAGGAACTGGCGAAAAAGGCCGAGGCAAGCAAGTTCGACGCGCTGTTCTTTGCCGATGGGCCCGCGCTTGCCGACAACATTCGCTACGCAAGCCGCTTCAGGCTGGAGCCGCTGACATGGATTTCGGCTCTCGCTGCTGTGACGGAACGCATCGGCTTCGTCGCCACGGCCTCGACAACCTACAACGAACCCTCTGGCCCGGCTGTTTGCTTCCGTCGATCATTTGAGCGGCGGGCGCGCCGGCTGGAACATCGTCACGACGGGCGATGCGTCCGCAGCGTTGAATTTCGGCTTTGACCGACATCCAACCCACGCCGACCGTTACGAGCGCGCAAGCGAATTCGTTGATGTGGTGACTAAGCTCTGGGACAGTTGGGAGGACGACGCGCTCGTCTCGGACCGGGAGTCCGGAATCTTCGCCGACACCGACAAGATCCACCCAATCAACCACATCGGCAAATATCATCGGGTGAAGGGACCGCTCACTCTTCCGCGCTCGCCGCAGGGGCGTCCGGTCTACGTCCAGGCAGGTTCGTCCGAAGACGGACGGTCATTCGCAAGCCGCTATGCCGAGGCGATATTTACAGCACATCAGACACTCGGCAACGCGCAGGAATTTTATGCCGACATCAAAGCGCGCGTGAAGTCGGTTGGCCGCAACCCTGACCACGTCAAGGTCTTGCCCGGCATCAGCCCCTTCATCGGTTCCACCGAGGCGGAAGCCCGCGCGCTGCATGACGAGTTCAACGAGCTGACGCAGCCGGAATACTCCCTTCACCAGCTACGCCGCATCGTAGACGCCGACCTTTCCAGCTACGACCTGGACGGGCCATTTCCGCGCGAGGTTATCCGCGTCGAGGGCGAGCGTGGTGCGAGCAGCCGCTTCCACGTCGTACTTGACATCATCGAGCGCGAGAATCCAACCATCCGCCAGTTGCTCCACCGCCTTGCCGGGGCGCGCGGCCATTGGGTCCAGGCCGGGACGCCCGAGCAGATCGCCGACAAGATCCAGGAATGGTTCGACAATGGTGCCGCGGACGGCTTCAATATCATGCCGCCCTATCTGCAGGGCGGGTTCGACATATTCGCCGAGGAAGTGGTGCCGATCTTGCGCAAGCGCGGACTTTTCCGGCTCGACTATGACGGGGCAACGCTGAGGGACCATTTCGGTCTGCCGCGCCCGGAAAATACGTTCAGCCGGCCACAAAAGGCGACCGCCTGAGCAACCTGCGCATCGGGCAACCTAAAAGCGATACTGCCAACACCACAATGGTTTGTGGGGCCGCCACGGAGACCCGCGCGATCATGACAGTCGTCTTTTCCGCGTATTGCGACCCGACTCCGGCACCGCTCCGATCGTGATTTGCTGCGATGGTCGTTAGCAGGAAAACTTGCACAAAAAAGCCGGGCCAAACTGGCCCGGCAATGTGAAGGTCAAGTCAAACCTCCAGAGGGGAACACCAGCTGGCAGGGATGGGAGGAAAACCGCCAGCTGATGAATTTATCAATGCACTGGTCCAAGGCGCTTCGCTACGAATGAAATGTCAAAATCCCGCAATCTTGCGAAAAATTGTGCTAGCGCCGTACCGCGCCCACTGGGATTTTCCGTTTCGAGGTCCGACGATGCGTTCGGCTCTGTGGAGCAAGCGACCAAGCCCCCTGCGTCATGCCGCTGTGGGCTGGATGGCAGAGCCAGTCTGCTGGCCAGCCGGAAGCCAGCTTCGCCGGCTTTTCGGGTTTTTTGCCGCGCTTTGCATTCCGACTTGGGCTATGCGAGCGAACACGAATTTGCGGTCGGGTTTCCGGCCGACCCCGGGGCGAAGGAGCGCATCGAGCCGGCCGGCGCACAACTGGCCGCATTGTTGTTGCAGGCTCGCCCAGTCCCGTCTCGGGAGTTCAACATACGAGCAGCGACGGCGGCCTGAAAAACAACGAGAAATCAACGTTGTCGGGTTGTATATAATGTCACTAGAATTTATGTGTCATGCAGGGCCGGGCGCGGTGGGGACGAACCGAGGAGCCAGGCGATTCCAACAAGTGGCAGTCCGCTGCCGCACGCCAGGACGACGCTCGTCAAATGCTCACCAGAAAAGGCAAGTCCGGCCTCAAGGCGCTGGTGCATCTCGCGCATCTGCCGACCGGACAACTCGCTTTCGTCAACGACATCGCGACCAGCAACAACATTCCGAAGAAGTTTCTCGACGCCATTCTCGGCGAGCTTCGCAATGCCGGCTTCGTACAGAGCCGGAAGGGAAAGGAAGGCGGATATCGCTTGGCGCGTCCAGCCACGGATATCAAGGTCGGCCATGTCGTGCGTGTTCTCGACGGGCCTCTCGCGCCCATCCCTTGTGCGAGCCGCACGCGCTACGCGCGTTGCGAAGATTGCGATGAGGCGACATGCCAAGTCCGTCACATGATGCTGGACGTGCGGCATGCAATCGCCGAAGTTCTGGACAACCGCAGTCTCGCCGAGATGCGGGACGCCGCGAACAACGATCTTGCCGCAACCTTGAAACATCAGGCCTGATTTCGGCGTCCCGCTACAGGCGGCGCTCATGACGGAGCGCAGCCGCAGCTCCATCATCATTGTCGGCGGGGGCGCTAGCGGCCTCATCCTGGCTGGACATCTTCTGCGTTCTCCAGATCCGAGGCTGCGGGTCACGATTGTCGAAAAACGCGCAGCAGTCGGCCCTGGCATTGCCTATTCAACGTTGCTGCCGGATCACCTGCTCAATGTAAGCGCGATGGGCATGAGTGCGGTTGCGGACGACCCCGAGCATTTCTGGCGCTGGCTGCAAGACAAAGGACTGGCGAAGGAGGAAGACTCCCCAATCTATGCGCCGCGCAGTGTCTATGGCCTCTACCTCCAGGAGCTTCTCGTGGAAATCGCCGAGCGTGAACAGACCCGACTCCGTCTCGTTCAGGAAGAAGGCGTCTTGATCTCGCCCAGTCCCGCCGGCGTGGAACTGCGGCTGGCGAATGGAACGAGCATCGTCGGGCATGTCGCGGTGCTCGCGGCCGGGCATGACGAAGAGCCTGCATCGGAGCAGGACTTTGCAGTTCGCATCGGCTCGGCCAAAGACACACCTATCGATCCGGATTCCCGCGTGGTCGTTCTGGGCACCGGGCTCAGCATGGTCGACGCCTGGCTTACTTTGGAGCATCGCGGCCATCGCGGCGAAATCGCCGCCGTGTCCCGGCGCGGACTGTTGCCTTCGCCGCACCAAAAGGGCAGCCCGATTCGGCTGGACAGCGCAGATATCCTGCTCGGCACCGAGCTTTCCTACTTTGTCGGCTGGTTCCGCGAACTCGTCCGCGCAACCGAGAAGGCCGGCGGAAACTGGCGCGACGTAGTCGACGGACTAAGGCCCTACAATCAGCGCATCTGGCAAAGTTGGCCGGTGAGCGCAAAGCGCCGCTTTCTCGAATACACCAAGGCCTGGTGGGACATCCACCGGCATCGGATGGCGCCGGAGATCCACGCAAGAGTAAGCGAGGCGGTACGGTCGGGCCGGCTCAGGCTCATTGCCGGCCGGGTTCTGGATGTCCATCGGGAAGGTCGAACGCTGACGGTCAATCTGCAACTTCGGCAGTCGCAGGCGATAGAAAACCTGGAAGTCGCCGTCGCCTACGACTGCACCGGCATCGTCAAGGATGTCTCGACCGGATCGATCGCCGTCGTCCGCTCGCTGACCGATCGCGGGCTCGCGCGTCCGGACCCGCTTCGGCTCGGCCTCGACGTGACTGCGGACTGCGCGATAATCGATGTGGACGGCGCGCCCTCCGACAAGCTGTTCGCCATCGGTCCGCTCACCCGCGGCACATTCTTCGACATCGACGCCATCCCCGACATCCGGATCCAGTGCGCACGCTTGGCTGAGCACCTGGCTGGATAGGCGCCTTCAAATCGCCTTGGAGCAGCGGGAGGCCACTCAAGCGCGGAGCCGTCTGCCCATCGTCGATGTCCCCGACTGCCGCGGCGCGGGCGCTATAGCGCGCCGTTCCTTGCGAGCGAGGGGGCTGCAGAGCAACGGCGCGATTGCCTGGCCGAACCTCTCGATCTTTTCCGGATCATATGGGCCGGTCACCATGAATTCCGAGACGCCGGCATCGGCGTAAGCGATCAGGGAAAGCGCCGATCGCGGGGGCGGACCGGCCACGTGAACCGCGTCCGCGCGGCTAAGCGGCCGCTCGCGCGTGAAGCTCACAGGCATTGCGAAACGGATCTTCCCGGACCTTCCGTACTGAGCCGCTGCGGCGCGCACGCGGGCAATCAGCACCCGCACATCCTCCGGCGCACCGGGCGCCAGTTCGAATATATCGGCATGCCGGCCGGCGACCTTCAGCGAGGTTCCGGAAAGCCCGCTCATCCGGATCGGTATTGCGATGCTGCGCTGACCCTTGTTCGGAACGAACCCGCCACGGACGCTGTAGAACGGACCCTCATAGTCGAACGGCTTGTCATTCGACCACAGCCTCTTCAACAGCCTCAAATACTCGTCCGTGCGCTGGCAGGTCGCGATATGGCTCGGGTGCGAATCTGTAGCGACATCGTTTTCGGCAATGCCGTCGGGCAGAATTCTTAGAGCCAGACGGCCTCCGCTGGCGGCTTCTATCGACGCCAGCTGGCGTGCCGCCACCGTCGGTGCGACGACCCCTGCCCAATGTGTAAGAACAATCTGAAGCGACGACGTCAACGCCGCCGCGTTGGCCGCAAGATCGAAGTTGGTCAATAGGCCGGCGGCACCATCGATCACGACGCGTCGAAATCCCGCATCCTCGACTTGTGCGAGGGCTGCCGCGGATGCGTGCGGATCAAAAAAGAACGGCGCGGCTGCAGAAAGATCGTTCGAATGGGTACCGGGGACGAAAGTGAACTCGATGGACATCGCATCTCTCCTTCGTTCTCCGCCACAGTCGGCGAAAAGATTGGATCCTGCTCTCCGCGATTAAAGGGAAAGCCGCTCAGGGGATGAGCCCAAGCACAATCGCGGACGCGAGGCCGAACGAGAGTGCAAAAGCCGCGTACGCGGCCACCTTGGTTGAGGCTGGCACCGTCACGGTGCCTGATCGTGTAGCCCTCCTGCGAGGGTTCGCGGCATGGACATAGGTCATAGCATCCTCCAACTGCTGTTAGTCTATAAAATTAGTAGACTTTGTCGATTGCGAATTTTGGTTCGGGTGCAGAAAATGGTTCTCCGGACGCGGCGCTCGGCGGAACTTTCTCGCCGCAGCGCATAGTTCTTCGCGCTGCTTCCACCGGTCAGTAGATCAGGACATCAACATCAAAGTAGGTTGCGGCCCGCAACGTCACACATCGGCATTCACGACGATCCATAGGCGCCGTGATGGTAGATCAATGCCGGGCCGGCTCTCCGCTCGCCACATATCGGACGCTGCCGAGGATCAGCGCGTGGCTGTGGCGGACGATCACCGCGCAGTCGACGGCGGCAAGCGCACCGTCGAGTGCCAACGCGCCGGTCGCAAGGCTAAGCCAGCGGGCCCCCTCGTAACGCTCCACCCCCTTCAGGCCGCCGCGTCCGGCGAAGCGATCGGCAATCGCGATCTGGTCGGCTCGCAGCACGTTCACGCAGAAATGCCTATGCCGCCTGATTGCTGTCCAGGTTGATGAGTTCAGGTTGATACTGACGACCATCACCTCCGGCTCGACAGACAATGAGTGGGCGGTCGTAACGGTCGCGCCCGTCCTTCCGTCGCCAATACCTGCGGTAACCACGGACACGGCTCCAGCCAGGTGCCGCATGGCAGATTTGAGCGGGACACGGGTTTCAATCAGGGGAACGCGCTCGGTCATAGTCATCTGGACAGCCTCATTGTGTCTTGCAGCTTCACGACGCCTGACGACGCAACGCCGTCTGGTATCCAAGCCATTGGTGGATTTCGGCGGCGATGCGCTCGGCATGCGCGGTGACTTCGGGGATTCCCATCAGTTCGCCAACGCTGCCGCGCGCCAGTGGCCCGCTGACGAAAACGCTGCCAGTCGGCCGCCCGGATGTGCCGACCGCACGGCCTTGGCTGTCAGTCTCCAAGCCAAGGCCAATCGGGTCGAGCCGCACCAATCCCATCCGCGCCAGCGCCGCAATCGCCGCGTTGGTCCGCAAAATATCGGCGTGTGCCGGCCCGGTCGTCACGATCACGCTGTCGTAGGCCTCGGCAAGGAGGCGGCGTTGGCCACGCAGTCGCTGCCTGACGCGAATGCGTCCGTCGACCTGATCGGCGCCGACAATCGATGCGGCGCGATAGGCAAGCCTGCCCTCCGCAACCTGGCGATCGAGCACGTCCATGATCTGTGGCGCCACGCGGAAGCGATGCACATCCCACAGCGCCCGAAGATGGCGCACGACGCGGCGTTGCTCAGCGAGAGGCAAGGCCCGCCAGATGACCTGTCCCTGTCGCCGGACGGCGTCGAGCACCGGGTGCCAGCTTTCGCCCTGCTGCGCAGCGGTGGCGATGGTCGACCGGATACGCCTGAGCAGCACTGTGGCGCTGCGTGAAGGCAGGCCGGTGAAGTCGCCGATGGGATCGGCATGCGTAGCCGCATGGCCTCGCGACCGGTAGCCATGGCGCGACAGTGCTGTGATGCGACCGCAATGGCTATTGCGGTCGAGCGTTGCGATGACATCCGCCGACGTCAGTCCAGTGCCGACGACGAGCACATGGTCGCAGCGTCCGATCGCTTCCAGCCTTTCGAGATCATAGGGATTGGCCACCAGCCCGGCTGCGCCAGCCACGGACTGCAGGGGCAATGGCAAAGTCGGTGGCGGATGCGTCGTCGCAAGCACCAGAGCGTCCGCTGCGAGCGTTCCTCCCTCAGCGAGGATCAGGTGGTAGCCCTCGCCACTGAGCTTGGCTGACGCGACCGCGGATCTGACATGGCGGATTGTTTTGCCGAACAGAAAGGGCTGAAGATGGGATTCCACGTAGCGCCCGAAAACGCGACGCTGCGGGTAGAGCGCTCCATTGGCGGCAATGGCCTCGGGATCGTCCGCAATGGCGCCGGTCTGCTCCAGCCAGTCGGCAAAGTGGCTGTCCTGGCCGGAGATCAGCGTCATCCTCGACGCCGGCACATTGATGCGGTGTGAAGGATCGGGCGTCGAATAGGCCAGACCATAGCCGAGCCCCTCTCGGGGCTCGACGACCACGATATCGGCAGCTCCGGCGGGCAGAAGCCGCGCAAGATGAAACGCAGTCGCCGCACCGGAAAAGCCGCCGCCGATGATGACTACGACCGGCCCCCTGCCCGATTCTCTGGCGCTCAAGACTGACTCGCGCGCAGTGCCGACGGTCGATGGTCGCCGGCCACCGTTTCGCCAAAAGGCCCCATGTTCACGGCCGTTGCCCGTGTCGAGATTTCGTGATCGAGCGGCAATAGCGGCAGCACCAGTTCGCCAAAACGATAGGCTTCCTCCAGATGCGGATAACCGGAGAGGATGAAGGTATCGATGCCGATACGCCGGTATTCGTCGATCCGTTCCGCCACCGTGGCCGCATCGCCGACCAGGGCGGTGCCGGCGCCGCCGCGAACCAGGCCGACGCCGGCCCACAGGTTCGGACTGATTTCCAGCTTGTCGCGACGGCCGCCATGCAGCCGGCTCATTCGCGACTGGCCGACGGAATCCATGCGCGCGAAAACCTTCTGCGCCTCGGCGATCGTCCTATCGTCGAGGCGGCTGATCAGCCGGTCGGCATCGGCCCAGGCCTCGTCATTTGCTTCGCGGACGATGACATGCAATCGGATTCCAAAACTCACCGCTCGTCCCGCCTTCTCGGCAAGGCCGCGCACATGATCAACCTTGGCGGCGACGTCGGCCGGCGGTTCGCCCCAGGTCAGATATTTGTCGATCTGTTCGGCGGCGACCGCGTTGGCCGCCTCTGACGAGCCGCCGAAATAGAGCGGCGGATGTGGCGTCTGCACGGGCGGAAACAGCAGCCGGCCGTCCTCGATGCGGAAATGCTTACCTTCGAAAGCGACGGTTTCGCCGCGCAGCACGGCCTTGTAGATGTCGAGGAATTCCCGCGTCACCTCATAGCGCTCGTCATGGCTGAGGAAGATGCCGTCGCCCTTGTTCTCGACCGGATCGCCGCCGGTGACCACATTGATCAGCAGTCGTCCGCCGGAAATGCGGTCGAGCGTCGAGGTCATGCGCGCGGCGAGCGTCGGCGATTGCAGGCCCGGCCGGACGGCGACAAGAAAGCGGAGCCGCTGCGTCAGCGGCGCCAGAGCCGACGCCACGACCCAGCTGTCCTCGCAACTGCGTCCGGTCGGCAGCAGCGCGCCATAGTAGCCGATGGCATCAGCGGCCTTGGCGACTTGGGTGAGGTAGGGCAAGTCGACCGCCCTGCCCCCCTCGGAGGTGCCGAGATAGCGGCTGTCGCCATGGGTGGGAAGAAACCACAGGACCTTGATCCTGTCGGGAGTGGCAATGCTCATGAATAGTCCTCTGTGACTTGGCGCGCCTGGCTCAGCTCCAGGCATGGAGCGGCGGATTGACGTCGTTGAGGTAGTAGTTGCCCAAGATCGCGTATTTCCAGCGCACCGGATCGTGCAGCGTGTGGGTGCGGGCGTTGCGCCAATGCCGGTCGAGATTGTGCTCGGCCAGCGTCGAGCGTGTGCCGGCGAGCTCGAACAGCTTGTTCGTGGCATTGATGGCGATCTCGGTGGTGAGGATCTTGGATTCCGCCACAGCGATCTGCGCTTCAGCGACGGTCTTCTCGTCCGGGTCGGCGACGGCGCGATCGACCGCAAGCCCGGCCTTTTCCAGAACCGCCTCTGCCGCATTGGCGCGCAGACGAAGGTCGCCGATCGCCTGGATCGTATAAGGATCCTGCCAGGCATGATCGACGCCGCTGTCTATCCAGGCGCGCGACTTGGTGCGCACGAAATCGACCGTCTCATCGATCGCCGCCTTGGCGATGCCGAGATCGACCGCGGCCTGGATGATCTGGAAGATGGCTCCGTCGGCCGTCGGCCGATCGTAGCCCTTATAGCCGGGAACCAGATGCGTCTTCGGCACCTTCACATTGTCGAGCAAGACCGTGCCGGACAATGTCGTCTTCTGGCCGAAGCTCGACCAGTCGTCGATGACCGTCAGTCCGGGCGCGCCGCGATCGGCGATGGCATACCAGGCGCGGCCCTCGTCATCGAGCGCCACGATCGGGACCAGATGCGCGAGTAGCGCGCCGCTCGAATAGAATTTCTGGCCGTTGACGACGACATGGTCACCGGC
The DNA here is from genome assembly GCF_016756595.1 of Mesorhizobium sp. L-2-11. Lineage (NCBI taxonomy): Bacteria > Pseudomonadati > Pseudomonadota > Alphaproteobacteria > Hyphomicrobiales > Phyllobacteriaceae > Mesorhizobium > Mesorhizobium sp. L-2-11. Next base: position 172,188 of record NZ_AP023258.1, read on the forward strand.
GTCGACGAACTTGGTTTCGAAGTCGGCCGCCCGCTTGGAGCCGAATTCGGAGAACGCGTTGCCGAAGCGGGTGCCGGACAACACCTCGGCGAAGAGCAGCTTCTTCTGGGCTTCGTCGGAGACGGTGCGGATGGCGGCGACGACGCCGAGATGGTTCTGCGGAATCTGGCCCAGCGACGGATCGGCCGCCGAGATGATGGTGATCACTTTCGACAGCGTCACATAGGAGAGCTCCGGCCCGCGATAGGCTTTCGGCACGTTGATCGACCACAGGCCGCTCTGCGAAAACGCATCGAGCTCTTCCGTCGGCCAGAGGCGTTCACGGTCCCGCTTGGAGGCATCCTTGGCGAATTCGGCGGCCAGTTTTTCGGCGACGGCGAATGCCTCGGCATCGGTCTTGATGACATGCGCCTTGGCCGACGGGCGCTCGACCGGCGAGACGGCACTGCGGATATCCGACGGCTGCTTCGATTGGATGGTCATGCTGCTGTCTCCTTGGGAAAATGTTGCGGTGGAAGCGGCGCGCCGCCGAGGTAGTAGGTTTTGATGTCGGCGCGCTGGCGCAGGTCGGCAGCCGATCCTTCGAGGACGCTAACGCCGTTCTCGAGCACGGTGGCGCGGTCGGCGTATTTCAGCGCCACCGCAGAATTCTGCTCGGCGACAAGGATCGAAAGACCTTCGTCCCGATTGAGCCGCTTCAAAGCGCCAAAAATCTCGTCGACGATCAGCGGCGCCAGCCCCATCGAAGGCTCGTCCAGAACAAAGAGTTTCGGCCGCGACATCAGACCGCGGCCGATCGCGGTCATCTGCTGCTCGCCCCCGGAAGTAAGGCCGGACCGGGTTCGCCGCTTCTCGGCGAGCCTGGGGAATAGCGCATAGACACGATCGAGGTCGGCCTTGACGCCGGTGTGAGAGGACGAGCGTCCGAGCGCGCCGGTCAGAAGGTTCTCCTCGACCGTCAGCGAGCGGAAGCAGTGGCGGCCCTCGAGCACCTGGACAAGGCCGCTGCGGACGAGGTTCGAGGGGCTTGCCCTTGAAACGTCCTCGCCATCGAAGGTGATCCGACCGGCGGTAATAGTGCCGCGCTCGGCCGGGAGGAGATTGGATACGGCGCGCAGCAGTGTCGTCTTGCCGGCACCGTTGGAGCCGAGCAGCGCGACGATCTCGCCCTTGCCAACCAACAAGTCGACGCCGTGCAGGGCGGCGATGGCGCCGTTGTAGACAGCTTCCACGCCGCTAACTGACAGTATCGGGTATTCCGGGATGGACATCGATGACTCCGCTTGGGAAGCTGGATGGCGCGGCCGGCCAGATTGTCGGCCGCGTCATGGCAAACTCAGTTGCTGACCACTGCATCCGCGTCTTCGGCCGTGCGGATCTTGATGCCCTTTTCCTTGGCATAGGCCTCGGACGACTTCTCGATGATCGGGCGCAGCAGCTTCCAGTCGGGAGCGATCCAGTCGGAGACCACGTTCCACTTCTTGCCGTCCCATTGCTGGAAGGTCACGTACCCGTCACCCTCGTGATTGTCCCAGGAGACATTGATCGAGTGGAACAGATCCTTGGCGCCGAGCGCCTCGACGCGCGCCGGATCGAGCTTGAGATGCTCGAAGCCCCAGCGCACTTCGTCGCCGGTCAGCGTGCGGTTGCCGAACTTGGCCTGCGCGATGCGGACCGCCTCGACATTGAGGATGCCGTTGACGATGCCCAGATTGTGGTAGACCGAGCCGATGCGGCTCTTGTCCTCGAGGTTGCCCTTGCCGGCCCCGTAGACCGTTTTGACGATCTCCTGGACCACCGGATACTGCTCGCCAGACGCCTGGGTGGCGATGGCCGTATAGCCCTTAGCGGCATCGCCCGCGGGGATCACATCCTCTTCCGAATTCGACCAGACATTGCCGACGATGTGATCGGCCGGGAATCCGGTCTTCTGCGCGGTCTTCAGGGCGACCGGGTTCATCACGCCCCAGCCTCGTAGCACCACATAGTCGGGATGCTCGCGACGGATCGTCAGCCACTGCGCCTGCTGTTCGTTGCCGGGATGCGGAACCTCGATCTGCGAGAGTTCGAAGCCGTATTTCTGAGAAAGCAGTTCATAGATCGGGATCGTCTCCTTTCCGTAGGGCGAGCCGTGATAGAGCACGACGATTTTCTTGCCCTTGAGCTTCTCGAGACCGTCCTCCTTGGAAGCAAGGTAGTTCACGATTCCGGACGTCTCGCTGTAGGGATTGAGAAGCAGCGGGAAGACGTAGGGAAACACGCGCCCATCGGTGGTGTCGGTGCGGCCGTGATTGATGGTGATCAGCGGCACCTTGTCGTCGGTGATGCGATCGATCATGGCATAGGCGATGCCGACCGATAGCGGGTTCCAGGCGGCGATACCCGGGTTACTCTTCAGCCGCTCATACACCTCGACGCCCTTCTCGACCTCATATTGCGTCTCCCCTTCGCTCCAGGTCAGCTTGACGCCATTGACGCCGCCGTCGCGGATGTTGATCAGGTTGAGATAGTCGATGAAGCCGCCGAAGAAGCCGGTTCCGCCGGCGGCGTAAGGTCCGACGCGGTAGCTCTGCAGGGGAAAATACTGTTCGTCGGCGTGAACCGCCGTCGCGCCGAGGACGAAGGCCGTGGCGATCGCCGCCGTTCGTAGGTGACTGAAGAAGGTCATGAGTGCGTCTCCTGAGGTTGTGGTCCGTGAGGGGAGGAAGTCGAGCGGCGCTCAGCTGGACCTGGAACCGATCCGTCGTTTCACGCGGTCCAGGAGGGCCGACAGGCCGTTCGGTTCCGCGATGAGGAAGATGATGATGAGGGCGCCAAGCACGATGCGCTGGCTCATGTCGAGCACACCCGAATCGAACAGGCCGCCGAACACGAAGGCACCGAGCCGGGACAGAAAAAGCGGAAAGACGACGATGAACGCCGCGCCCAGAAACGCACCGCGCATCGAAGCCAGTCCGCCGACGATGATGATGAACAGGATCTGGAAAGAGCGGTCGAGGTTGAAGCCGGCCGGCTCTACGGTGCGCAGGTAGGTGAAGGCCCACAGCACACCGGCGACGCCGATAATGAAGGACGAGATGGCGAAGGCCAGCAGCTTGGTTCGCAGCACCGGCACGCCGATGACGCGCGCCGCCGTTTCATTATCGCGCACGGCAATGAAGTTGCGGCCGGTGGCGCTGTTGACCAGCCTCCAGACGAGGGCCGTGAGAACGGTGACCGTTGTCAGCGAAAGCAGGTAGCGGCCAGTTGCGCCATCGAGCGACAGCCCGGCGACGGCAAGGTGCGGCGCCGAGATCACGCCGGACGGGTTGTAGTTGGAGAACCAGCCGAATTTGGTCAGCGCCCACTGCACGAAAAACTGGGCGGCGAGCGTCGAAACGGCGAGGTAGAAGCCGCGGAGCCGCAGGCTGGGCAACCCGAAGATGACGCCGATGCTGGCGGCCGAAATCCCGGCCAGGATCATGGTCGCCGCCAGCGGCAGCCCCTCGACCCGCAGGTTGAAATTGTAGGCGGCGAAAGCCCCGACAGCCATGAAGGCGGAGGAACCCAGCGAAAGCTGGCCGCAATAGCCGGTCAAGAGGTTGAGGCCGACCGCCGCCAGGCTGAGCGCCAAGAACGGCAGCAGGATCGCCTCGACCAGATAGCTCGACGCGTAGGCGGGGATCAGGCCGTAGGCGACGACGATCAGCACGGTCGGCAGAGCTAGCTTCTGCCAGTCGATGGGAACTCTAGCGGCATCGAGCGCTTGCACGGCCATCGGTCAGACCCTTTCAACGGTTTTCTGGCCAAACAGGCCGGAGGGGCGCACCAGCAGCACGACCAGCGCCAGCGCATAGGCGAACCAGCTTTCGATGCCGCCGCCGACGAAGGGTCCGAGATAGACCTCGGCGAGCTTCTCGCTGGCGCCGATGATGAGGCCGCCGACAATGGCCCCGAGGATGGAATCGAAGCCGCCAAGCACCAGCACCGGCAGCGCCTTCAAAACGATCAGCGACAGAGAGAACTGGACACCGAGACGCGCGCCCCACAGCAGCCCCGCGACCAGCGCCACGAACCCCGCGGCCGTCCACACCGTTCCCCATATCCGGGGCAGCCGCAGACCGACGGCAAGCGCCGCGAACTGGTCGTCGGCGACGGCGCGAAACGCCAGCCCGATCCGGGTCCAGTAGAAGAATGCGCTCAAGCCCGCCACCATCGCCGCGGCAATGCCCGCGGCGAGAAGGTCGAACGACGAGATCAGGATGCCGCCGACCTCGAAGGGCGTGTCGTCTATGCCGAGATCGAGCCCGTGCACCTGCGTGCCCCACATCAACTGGGCAGCGCCCTCAATGATGTAGGACAGCCCAAGCGTAGCCATGAACAGCGTCATCGGCGAGCGATTGACCAGCGGCCTGAGCACAGTCCGCTCGATGGTGAAGCCCAGCGCGACCATGACCGCGAAGGTGATGAGCAGCGAAAGCGCGAAGGGGATGCCGCGTTCGACGAGGCTGACAAAGGTGAGCGCTGCGAACAGCACCATCGACCCTTGCGCGAAGTTCAGCACGCCCGACGTCTTGTAGATCAGCACGAAACCGATGGCGACAAGCGAATACATGACGCCAGAGAGCAGGCCGCCGACCAGCACTTCGATGACGAAGAGGAAATCATAGTAGCCCATCAGATGTCCTCGCCATTCTCGCCCTCGGCGGTGCCGATATAGGCCCGGATCACTGCCGGATCGGCCCTGACCTCGGCCGGCCTCCCGTCGGCGATCTTGCGGCCGTAGTCGAGCACCGCGACCCGGTCGGAGAGCCCCATGACCACGCCGATATCGTGCTCGATCAGGATGATGGTGACGCCGTGTCGGTCGCGCGCGGCGCGCACAAACCCGACCATCTCGGCTTTCTCGGTCGCCGTCATGCCGGCCATCGGCTCGTCGAGCAGCAGGATCTTCGGCTCGGCCACCAGCGCGCGGGCCAGTTCGACACGCTTCTGCAGGCCGTAGGGCAAGGTGGCGACCAGGCGGTCGGCGACGGCCTCGAGATGCAGGAAGGCGATTGTCTGATCGACCTTTTCGGCGATTCCCGCATCTTCACGCCGGGCGCGTGGCAGACTGGCAATGTGTTCGACGAAGCTGGCGCGCCTGGCGTAGACGCGGCCGGACGCGATGTTGTCGCGCACGGAGAGACCGCCGAACAGCGCCAGGTTCTGGAAGGTTCGTGCAACGCCCAGTCGCGCCAGACGGTTCGCTGGCACCCGGGAGAAGGACTGGCCGTCGATCGCGATCGTGCCGTGGTCGGCGTGATAGAGGCCGCTGATGATGTTGATCAGCGAAGATTTGCCAGCGCCGTTGGGGCCGATCACCGCGCGGATCTCACCGCTCTTAACCTCGAGGTCGACATCACGCAGCGCCGTGACGCCGCCGAAGGAAATGCCGATCCCACTCAGTGCGAGAACCGCATCCGGCCGTGACGAGAGGCATGCCGGACGCCTGTCGCCAACGGGGTTAGCCGCCGCGAGGATGCCGGAAATTTCGGGCGCGCGCTCGTATGCGGCGGCTCCCAGCGAAGCACCAAACATGAAACGTCCCTGATTTTTTGAAGTAGTCCGGGCGCGGTCCGAGGCCGCGCCTGTCTATTCCGCGGCGACAAGCTCTCTGTCGCGAGCCGCTTCCAGTTTGCGCACCAGTGGGATGACGCGCTTGCCGAAAAACTCGACCTCTTCCTGGAAATGCAGGAAGCCGAGCAGGATCAGGTCGGCGCCGGCGTCCTTGAGCTCGAGGATGCGTTCAGCGATCTGTTCCGGCGTGCCGATGAGGTTGCTGCGGAAGCCGTCATTGTATTGCACTAGATCCTCGAAGGAGGATTTCGCCCAGTTGCCTTCGCCTTCCGGCGAGGCCTTGCCGGCATTCTTGACCTGATCGGCAAAACCCTGGACTGCCTCGGGATTGGCCTTGGCGATGATCTCGTCGAGCACTGCGCGCGCCTCTGCCTCGGTCTCGCGAGCGATGGCGAAGGCATTGACGCCGATCTTGACCTTGTGGCCATTGGCTTTCGCCTTGGCGGAGATGTCGTCGACCTGCTTCCGGATCTCCTCCGGCGTGTTGCCGTTGGTGAAATACCAGTCGGACACACGCGAAGCCATGTCGCGCGCGGCGCGCGACGAGCCGCCCTGGAAAATCTCAGGCAATGGCTCGATCGGCTTCGGCTTCATTGAATAATTGGTGAAGCGGTAGAAATCGCCCTTCAGCGTGAGACTGTCCTCGGTCCAGATACCACGCAGCGCCCGGATAAACTCTTCCGACCGGCGATAGCGCTCGTCATGGTCGAGCCAGAGCTCGCCTATGGCCGCGAACTCGCCACGGAACCAGCCGCTGACTACATTGACGGCGACGCGGCCGTTGGTCAGGTGGTTGATGGTGGCGATCTGCTTGGCGGCCAACGCAGGATTCCACGGGCCGGGCAGGATCGCCGCGATGACCTTCAGCGTTGTGGTCGCGGCAAGCAAGGCATGGCTGAACGACACCGATTCGTGCTGGTTGTCGGCGCCGTAGCCGGCCGTAAAGCGTATCTGGCTCAGCGCATAGTCGAAGCCGTTGGCCTCGGCGATTTGGGCGAGCTTGCGGTTGTAGTCGATATCCCAGCCGGTCCGCTGCTCGATGTTGGAGATGACCAGTCCGCCCGAGACATTCGGAACCCAGTAGGCGAATTTGAGGCTGTCGGAATGCGAGGTCATGTTGTTGTCCCCTTTTTGATTGGCTCAGCCGACGCGCGCGGCGAAGGTGGTGCTTGCGTAGCTGGAATTAAGCAAAGAGACCGCTTCGGTCGCAGCCTTCGAAATGCGCTCGACAATCGCCGCGCCGAGGATTTCGGCATCAACAAAATCGTCTGGCGCGCCGTAGACGCCCGTCGGGACGGTGACAGCACCGAAAAAGCCGAACAATGGCCGCAGCTGATGTTCGAGCACCAGGCCATGGTAGGGGCTGCCGCCAGTCGCCGCGAGAAGCACGGTCTTGCCCGTCAACGCGCGATAGTCGACGAGGTCGAACAGGTGCTTGAGGGCGCCGGTATAGGAAGCCCTGTAGACAGGCGTTCCGACCACGAGCAAATCGGCCTTCTCGACACGCTGGATGATCGCTTCTCCAGATGCGCCAAGTGCGCCGCGGGATAGCCCGGCAAAAAGCGAGGGTGCTGCCTCCGTGATCTCGATCAGACTGGTATCTGCAGGCACGCGCAACGCGACCGCCTTGACCAGCGCATTGACCACCGCCGTGGTGCGGGACGGCGTGCTTACGCCGCCCGATATTCCGAGAACCGATAGCCGTGCCAAGTCATCAATCTCCCACACCTTGCCTGCGCGCTAGGCCAGCAGCAAATCAGGTCAAAAGATATTCTATAAAATCTATAGAGATAAGGAAATATGTTCCGATGTTTTCACCTCAATGGGAAAATCGGGCTGTTAGCTGCATGGCAAAGGGGTTGACGGTTTAGGAGCGGGATGCGGCGCCAAACGCACGCCGGCTCAGCGGCGGCGCACTCGTGCTTGGAAATTTAGCCGAGAAGGGGAGGGAATCCGCGAAGCACAGGTCCAATCAAGCGGCGAAAGCCGCGCCAGGGTATCCCATCGCCTGTCGCTACGAAGCAGCTGGACATCTCGATTTACCGTCCTTTTGGCCTGAACGAGTAGCGATGGCCGGGGTAGCTTGATGAGTGCGCGTTCGACGGGGCAATTTACCGCTGTGCGGGCCGATCAATTCGACCGGTGGCTAGCCGGGCGGCTTTCATGCGCGCGTTTGTGACGTTGACGTGTCCAGCGTGCCGGAACTTGCTGGCACGGAACCTGCGGTGGCGGCCGGGTCCAGAAAGGGTTAACGGTTGGTCAAGAACCTTTCGTTTACCTTCTGCCCGAAGCGGGGAATTTTAAGGGGTTTCTAATTGAATGAGTGGGGACTCGCGTCCGAAATCAGCAAATGGTGGGAGCAGGCTGCGGCAGCAAATCCGATCTGGCGGCTAAACTCAGTTCGTGTTGAAGAACACGTTCCCGGTAGTCGCCAACGAAGCGATCTGATCGTATTTGGAGACCAAGCAGCCCTCTGCGGAGAGATCAGACTTCCTGATCATGCGCGATCTTCGCCCCTCGACTTCGACAACCTAAAAGACGCTGTCTACAAAGCGCAGGCGCGAGGATGCCGATGGGCATTCACGTCCGACACGAAAACGTTGCTCTTGATTGACACGCAGCAAAGCGGTTCGTTGATCACCCGGATCGTCCACAAGGAGGACCTTCGCCCCGTCCTAGCGCGTAAAGACTTGGACGATCCGCTCTATCTTCGCCAACTCGGAACGCACTGGATAGGCGCGTTCAACACGCTTGCCCCGATCATCACAGGGGCGGTCAAACCGGCCGGGATGGCAGCCGACGAACTCTTCGTCGAAGCGCTTCGGGAGCTAATGGCAGCGCCCGTTTCCGCTATACGGGATGCCATGAATGAACGACGGCAGTCCGATCCAAAATTCTCTTCCCGTCTGATCGAATGGATGGTGGATGACCAAGGCTGGACCCATAATCCGGAGCGGTGGAATGAAGAAGTTACGCGGGCTGCGAAGCTAACAGCTTACGTGTTTGTAACGCGCCTCATGTTTTATGAGGCGCTGCGGAGAACAAAGACTGAGCTTGACCCCCTTGTGATGCCCCCTGCTCCAGTTTCCAGTTCAAGAATGGCAGTGAACACGCTAACCTTTCTGTTTGGAGAAGCGCGACGCATTTCAGGAGACTACGAGACGCTCTTCACATGGGATCAGGTCTCAGATTACGCGATGATCTCGGATACGTGTGTGCCTCACTGGCGACGGCTTATCGAGCACATCGAACATTTCGATGTCAGCGCGATCGATCACGATATTCTCGGTCGTTTGTTTGAGCGCTTGATCGAACCACATGAACGTAAGCGGTCAGCCGATAACGTCAGGCCTAAAGTTCCAAGGCATGAGCATTTCGATTTCGGATGCCGGCCAGCCTTGAGCGATGCGGGTCAAGGTCTGCGAGAGCCAGTCGAGCGGATCGACGCTGTTCATTTTGCAGGTTTGCAGCAAGGTGGCTACCGTCGCCCAGGTTCGTCCACCGCCGTGGCTGCCGGCGAATAGACTATTCTTTCGCGTGATCGTCTGGGGCCTGATTGCACGCTCGACGATATTGGAGTCGATTTCGATGCGACCGTCCATCAGAAAGCGTTCCAGCGCCTCCCGCCGGGTGAGCGCGTAGCGGATCGCCTCGGCGGTCTTGGATTTTCCGGAGACCTTGCCCAGTTCCGCTTCCCATAGATCGAAGAGGCTCGCGACAATGGCCACGGACTTTTCCTGACGTAGCGCGGCGCGGCTTCCGGCATCCTTGCCGCGGACCTCGTCCTCGACCTTCCACAATTCGGTCATGGCGATGATCGAATCCGTCGCGGCCTGCGAGACCCCGCTGATGTGCAGGTCGTAGAATTTGCGCCGCAGGTGAGCCCAGCACCCGGCGAGCCGGATTGTTTCATTGCTGCCGGCTTTGGCCCGTGCCTTGACCAGGTTGGTATAGGCCGAGTAGCCATCCACTTGCAGGATACCGCTGAATCCGGCGAGGTGGCGCGCCACGCAATCCGCACCTCTGCTGTCTTCAAAACGATAGGCAACCATTGGCGGACTGGTTCCGCCATAGGGTCGGTCATCCCGTGCGTAGGCCCACAACCAGGCTTTCGTGGTTTTCCCGGAACCAGGGGCAAGGGTGGGCAAGGTCGTCTCGTCGGCGAAGACCCTTTCGCCCTCCTTGATGCGCTCCAGTATGTAATCAGCAAGCATCTGCAGCTCGAAGCCCAGATGCCCCATCCACTGCGCCATCAACGACCGGCTGATCTCGACGCCGTCGCGCAGATAGATCGCCTCCTGCCGATAAAGCGGGAGGCCGTCGGCGTATTTGGAGACGGCGATATAGGCGAGCAGCCGCTCCGTCGGCAGCCCGCTTTCGATGATGTGCGCCGGCGCCAGAGCCTGGACCACGCCGTCACGGCCCCGGAAGGCGTATTTGGGACGGCGCGTGACGATGACCTGGAACTTCGGCGGCACGACGTCCAGCCGCTCGGATCGATCCTCGCCGATCAGAACCTTTTCAAGCCCCTCGCAGTCGGCCGGGATTTCCGGCTCGACGACCTCCTCGATGCGTTCGAGGTGGGCAGCAAAGCCCTTGCGCGGACGCGGGGCGCGCTTCGGCTTGTTCCCGACCGCGCGGTCGAGTTCGCTCCGGATTTCCGAAAGGCCGGTCTCGACCTCTTCGAAGGCAAAGGAGGCCTGCTCGTCGTCGATGGCCAGGCGTAGCCGCTCGGAACGCGTGCCATGTTGCGTGCGCTGTAAAACTTTCAGGATTGACGTGAGATTGGCGATCCGCTCGCTGGCGCTTTTCTCGACAGCTTTCAGCCGGGCGACCTCCGCCTCAGATGCTGCGATCCGAGCGTCGGCGACTGCGATCCGGGCCTCGCTTGCAGCCTGCTCGCGAGCCATGGAAAGGATCATCGCCTTCAGCGCATCAACGTCGTCGGGAAGGGCAAGACCCGGTAGAACCATGGCAAGCAACAGAGCACAAAAACAGCCGCTTTCCCAACCGTTCCAGCCGCATGATTCATCTTGCCGCAGGCCGGTTTCAGCCCGTCGATAACGGCCGCCTGACCCTGGCCGGACGAATCTTTTTCCAGTCCAGTCCGGCCAGAAGCGCCATCAACTGGGCGTGGTCGAGACGCATGCGCGCGGCCGATATCCCCGGCCAGCAGAAGCTGTGATCTTCCAGAGTCTTCGAATAAAGACAAACCCCGCTGCCGTCCCACCACACGATGCGAACCCGGTCCGCACGCTTCGAACGGAATACGTGAAGTGCCCCCGAGAATGGGTCCAGGCCGCCATCCCTGACCAGCGCCATCAAAGATGCCGCGCCCTTGCGGAAGTCGACCGGCTGGCACGACACGTAAACCACCACACCGGAAGCGATCATGCCTTACGAACCGCGCGGATGATCCTCGCCAGGCGATCGGGATCGACATCGCCGCCGGCGCGCACCACTGCGTCGCCAATGACGATTTCCACCGTGTCGCTGCCCACCGCTTCAAAGCGCGTGAACTTCGCCGGCTTGCTCGCTCCCTCCGTCAGTGGCGCAACCATGCCCGACGAAAGCGCCTTGCGGCGCCACGCATAGAGCTGCGAGGGGTCCAGCCCCTCGGAACGCGCAACCGCCGAGACATTGCCCCCTGGCGAGAACGCTTCGGCGACAAGCCGTGCCTTCTCTTCGTCCGACCGATGGCGCGGCTTGCGTCGGGACGGCACAGGCTCCGCCGTCAAAATCTCGAATGTTCGATGATGGCTCATACTGTCGCTCATAGGATTCTCCGCATGATTCATGCTGAAAATGAGCGATCAACCGCCTGCACGCTACGTGGGGACGCCTACGCGCTTACACATGAACGTTACGAATGGGGGCAGCACTACACGTCATCGGACGTGGTGGACCTCATGCTCAGCTTCGCGTTGCCGGATGGGAAAGGCCCCGTCCTAGACCCCGCGACGGGCGGCGGAACATTTCTTGTGCGAGCGTACGCGCGAAAAAAGCATCTAATCCCCGATCAGACGCACCAAGAGCGCCTGAAAGAATTGTTCGGCGTTGACGTATCCCATTTCGCGGCCACCATGGCGACGGTCAACCTCGCAATCCGCAAGCTCGAATTTGAGGACAATTACCCTCGTGTTAAGGCTCGCAGCTTCTTTCGAGTGCAGCCGGACGAAGAGTTTATGCGCTTGCCTTCCGGCACCGAAACCGAGGCGACTCAAACACCGATCATGCTGCCTCCTATGCGCGCTGTGGTGGGAAATCCTCCATACGTGCGCCTGCACAAGCTGGGTGAAGACCGGCAGCGCGAGGTAGAGAAAATTCTTGGTCGTGGCGCTCGGATCAGAGCGCCGAAGCGGATTTCCCGGCTCGCCAACTATCACCTCTATTTCTGGTTCCATGCGGCGCAATTTATTCAACCAAACGGATCGGTCGCTTTCTTGACTTCCGGCGAATGGTTGGACAGCGACTACGGCGCGGCGCTGCAATTGTGGCTGCTGGACAACTTCAAGATACATGCCTTCATTGAAAGTGGCGCAGAAGCGTGGTTCTCGGAAGCCCGTGTCGGAACGGTTGTGACTGTCGCCACCCATTGCGGCGACGAAGCTGAACGCAATGCCAATGACGTGCGGTTTGTAACGCTCCGGCGCAGCATCCGCGATCTCATCGGAAACAGTGAAAACGAAGCCGAGCATATTCAGGCCGTCGACCGGCTGCGCGATCGGATACTTCTGCTGTCTGGAGCCGATGAAAGCGACGATCTGGACTGGAGCGTGGTGCGCCAGCGCGACCTCATCCAACTAGGGAAGCAGTAGCGCGATGTCTACTCTCGACCTTGGCGAAACTGATCCCAGCCCCCGGATACCGATGGCGGCACATATCGCGGGGCTGCTTGGCGGTCCCGATTTCTACGGGCACCTAAGATTGCGGTCGCCTTGGCTGCTCGCGATGATTTCGTCAAGCTGGAGAGCCTTGCGACTGTGAAGCTTGGTCTCAAGAGCGGGGCTGACGACTTCTTCTTTGTGCAACGTGGAAGCGCGGCTGGACACGGCAATCTCGTTCCCTCACGCGGGGCGGTCGCGGTAACCGGCAAAGACAGTTGGCACGGTGTGATTTCGTCCCGTGACCTAATTCCGGCGATCCTGAACCCGCATCAACTCTTCGATGGAAAGCAGCGAACGCTCACGATTTCGAAGCAGACGAAACACCTGTATCTCGCACCGCGCGCTGGCGCATTGAAGGAGGACCTAAAAGACTACGTGCGGCTTGGAGAGATCGCCGGGCTTCCGAACCAAAAGCTAGTCGCCGCCAACGCGGAAGACGCATGGTATCGGCAAGTGCGTTCGCGGGTATATAGCCGCTGGGCGCTCCCATACAATTCCGCGTACGACTACGGCGCATGGGACAATGAGTTCGGTGCAATCCTGAACGGCCGGTTTGTCGGTGTGGATGCGATCGATGATGAGAATCAGCTACTGCTTGGGGCCGTTTTGAACACAACCATGACGGCGATGTGCCGCCTATTGGAGGGCGTCGCTACCGGCGTCGAAGGCGCATACGATGTTGGCCCTCCAGCCGCTCGGAAAATGCGGGTGCCTGACATTCGTCGGTTCGATCCTTCTCGCATTGCAGAGGTGACAGACACCTTCCAAGCTATGCGCGAGGCGAACATCATGCCGCCAGCACCTTCGACAGAGGGGAAGGTCAGTTTGCTGCGGAGGCATCTGGATGTAGCAGTCTTGTGTGCGTTGGGAATGTCCGCAGGACAGGCTACAGCGCTGCTTGACCGTCTATACGCGAGCTACGGCCGCTGGCGCGGGGGAGTCGAGAAGGTCGAAACGAAGATGCGATCAAACCGGCGCGCAATGAATGCGTTGGGGCAGAGCCGAACGGTAAACCCGATTGAAGCCACCGGCCGACGCGTCTGGGATGAAATTCGGCATGACGCGCCGAACTTCCCAAGCGATTTCGTCGCCAAGGATGAAGTGATCGAAGTGATCGGCGTGCCGACGGACGCCTACATCCCTGAGTCTGAACCCTTGATCGAAGCTGGCATCATCACGACCAAGAAGAAGCGGCTCGATCTCAAACACTGCGGGCGAGTTGCCTACGCTCGGATGCTTAGAATTATCGGCTTCGCCGGCTTGTTTGAGATTCCGGTCTCACACGTGCGCTGTATGGCAATCGTGGCTCTCTTCGAAGAACACCATGCCAAGTTGCGCGAGGCAGCACGCCAGCGTGCCGAGAAATACGTTTCGTCCAAGGAGTCAGTAGACGCGGTTGTCAACGTAACTATTCGCCATTGGCTCAAGACATGTCGCGACGCTGCACTGGCAAGGCCAACGGACGAAGTTAGGGTGGAAGCCAAAACGCATTGATTCACATTTGATGCTATTCCTCCGGTCCTCGCGCGGAGGGTTTCGGTCAGTGTCTGACCGGGGCGCACTGCACGCTACCTTCCCGATGACCATGTTCGAGTCCGCTATCAGGGCTCGACCATGGCGTCTTGCGGTAATTTGTCAATCATCCCGTGCGCGGGGCACCGGTGCGGCAGCCTCCGGCGACGCACAATTCCCCCGCGCTCAAATAGGGGTCGGCACAAGAACTGTTCCCAGCGACACGCAAGGTCGAACGGAGCATGAATGTCATGCGGCGTTGCGTAACCGAGCCGGAAGTCTGAGCGACCGGAAGCCTTCAGGCATCTGATGTTCTGCATCCCAGGTGTAGATGCCGGTCAGATTGATGTGTTCCCAGCTCAGCGGCGAGACGTGCTTGAGCAGATGATCCGGAATTTCGCGGTGCATTTGCGCAAGTGGGTGACGGCCCGTTCGATATAGACCGTATTCCAATGCACGATCGCGCTAACGACGAGGTTGAGGCCGGAGGCGCGGAACGCCTGGCTTTCGAATGATCGGTCGCGGATTTCGCCGCGCTCGTGGAAGAAGACGGCGCGCTTCAGTTTATGCGCAGCTTCGCCCTTGTTGAGGCCGGCTTGGCAGCGCCGACGCAATATCGGACTTGAGTACCATTCGATCATGAACAGCGATCGCTCGATCCGACCGAGTTCCCGTAGCGCCCTTGCGAGCTGGCCTTCCTTCCTTCCTTCGAAGATGACGACAGCTTCTTCAGGATCGTAGACGGCACGACGGATCGCGTCGTGATCGACGCCGCCAGGCCAAGGTGATCGATCTTGGTTGCTCTTTATGGGATCCGCGGAGCGCTTCTCAAGGACGGACGGTCGAGGGGCCATCCACAGCGACTGTCGAGGCTCGTTTCCAGGAGCCGTTCCAGCGAAGTCTCAGTAACGTAGCCGACGCAGCCGGTCGAAATGATGAGTCAGCGCTTTTTCGATCGCCGCCGTGTCTTCCTGGCGTCGGGTCTCTTTTCTCGAGATCGGTCGCAACACCTGCGTCGAATATGCTCACATCGAGCGCATAGGATATCGCGCGCCAGCGCATCTGCAGGCTGGACGGCGAGATAGCTCTGTCCGAAACTTGTATATATGTTTCGGCATGCGACCTTGCCCATCGTCCGAAAAACGCCTACAATTTTCGGACATGAACAGCGACTCGCCTGATCTGAAAACAACCATGCTTGAGCGCATTCTTGCAGATGCGCCGCGCAAGGTCTGGACAGCAAGCGATTTCATTGATCTCGCCTCGCGGGACGCTGTCGACAAGGCTTTGCAGCGGCTGACGAAGGTCGGGACCCTCAGGCGGATTGATCGCGGGCTCTACGATCAGCCCGGCTTCAATAAGCTCACCCAGAAACCCAATCCGCCGGATCCGCGCTCGGTCATCGACGCAGTCGGACGTCGTGACCAAACCCGGATGCTTGTCGACGGCATGACCGCCGCGAACGACCTCGGCCTGACCGACGCCGTTCCGGCTAAAATCGTCGTTCACACTGACGCACGCCGCCGTGCGATCAAGCTGGGTAACGTGACAATCACCTTCCGTCCGACTGCAGCAAGCAAGCTGTTCTGGGCCGGGCGCCCGGCGATGCGCGTCGTCCAAGCGCTTCATTGGCTCCGCGATCTCCTGGTCCGTGAGGGAGAGAGTGATCACGTCATGCGCAAGCTGACCAAGCTTTTCGAAGATCCGACTGCGGGGCCGCCTCTCAAGGCCGATCTTACTGCTGGTATGACAGCGCTTCCGACATGGATGTGGGTGTTCCTCAAGCCGCTTGTTGAAAGCGATGCCGGCGTTCATCGTCGGCACATCGACGATGATCGTGCTGCTGATGATGATCGTCATCAGCAAAGAACGACGGACGATGACGATGATCAGCATCATGCTGCTGTCGTCCGCTCCAAGCGGACGCCGCTCTCTTCGCAGAAGACGCAAACCGCCAAGCGCAGTGCAACCCGGGCGACGAAGACATGAATCCGGCTTTCGACGAGGTTCTCGCGGCGGGATCGGACGCGATGCTGAGCGCCTTCGATACGACGGCGCTACGCCTCGGCACGACATCCCAAAATATCGAGAAGGACTTCTGGGTCAGTTGGACGCTGGATGCCTTGTTCAATGGCTTGAAAAAGGGCGGACCCCGCCTCCTCTTCAAGGGTGGAACCTCTCTGTCCAAGGGGTTTGGTCTGATCAACCGCTTTTCCGAAGACATCGGTGCGCCGTGACGGCGCGGGAGGGTAGTATGACATAGTTAGAACCCCTCCTAGCTTTGCTGATTTTCGACCGACGGCTGCAATGCCGTCCCTTTCGTGGGAACAACGAAAGGAAGGGGACCGAAAAGCTGGACCGGGTGTCGCCGGTTCGGTGCCATAAGCAGATCGGTCTGAACTGTACCGGACGGAAGCCATCACTACCGGGCCGGGCTACCGCAGTGCTCATGGTGAGACAACGAAGTGCGTGACTGAAGCCTCTGAATATCCGAGAAGTTTCCCAACCGTGATGGCGGGGGAGACAAACAGAGCGATCAGACATGGCAGGGCTCAATGTTCCCTGCTGAGGGGTGCGAGAAATACGCACTCGGGGTGGGCGAGTTCCTTCAACCCACTCTCCGTATCGCCAGGGGTATAGCGCACCACCTACAGGCACGAAGGTTGAAAATCGGAACACGGGAACCTGAACCGTCTGCCCGGCAGGAACCGGGCTAGCCGCGACGACCGGAGACGGGCGTGTTCAGGGGCGGAGCCTCCGTAGTAGTCCGAGTCCAGGAAAGCTGGGCACATGGCGAAGGGAGGCAGGAAGACGATCGGTTGGCATGACGGAGGAGTGATCTGTGGACATGGATCATCAGGCTGATGAAGCTTGGGTACTCGGCGTTCAGCGCAAACTGTATCAGTGGAGTAAGGCGAATCCCGACGAACAGTGGCGGGACATGTGGGGCTGGCTGACAGACTCGCGCATGCTTCGTCACGCTTGGCGTCGCGTGTCCACCAATAAGGGCGGGCGCACGGCCGGGGTCGACGGGATGACCGTAGGACGCATCCGGAAGAGAGGAGAGCTACGCTTTCTCGACAGGCTTCAGGCTGAACTGCGCTCTTGCGCGTACAGACCGAGCCCGGCGAGGCGCAAGCTCATCCCCAAAGCCGGTAAACCGGGGCAGTTCCGGCCCCTGGGCATTCCCACGGTCAAGGACCGCGTCGTACAAAGCGCGGTCAAAACACTTCTGGAGCCAATCTTCGAGGCGCAGTTCTGGCATGTTTCCTATGGGTTCAGGCCCGGACGGAGCACGCACGGCGCCTTGGAGCATATCCGACGGGCTGCTCAGTCGCATAAACGCGGCGGGGATACCCGGAGGCACGGGATGCCATATCCGTGGGTCATCGAGGGAGACATCAAGGGCTGCTTGGATCCATTGTCATAATGCCCCCTGGTTCATGAAGTGTGTTCGAAGAGGGTGGGATCGTGATCTATGGTCTTGATCCATAAACCTTTTCTCTGTCCGCGGACGATATGGACGGCGTCCAGTTCGCCGCGTTTTATTCGCTGCAACAAACTTTGGCGGGAAAGCCCGAGGGTGTCCATGGCATCGCGGATCGGTTCAAAGCCGTGGCCGGGTGTGGTGAGGAAGCGGGCCTTGAGCTCCGGGGTTAGGCGAATGCGCCAGGGCGCGCCGGGCGTGATTTGTTCGCCCTGGATCAGGCCGTCGTTGATGTGGCGGTGGAGCGTCGACGGCGCCACGCCGAGGCTGGCGGCGGCCTGACGGACGGTGACGATGTCGCCGTTGGCGGCCGGCGGCTTGGCCTTGCAGACAGGAATCTTCCAGTGGTTGCGCAGATAGCCGACGCGATTGGCATCGAAGCGGTGGCCGTACGCCGTTCGGCGACCCTGGCGGTTGAGGACGCCGGCGATGACGGCGTCGGGGTAATGCGGTGCCAGCCGCCGCAGCAGCGCCAGCGTATCTTCGTCGGTACGAACCGTCGCCGGTCGCGAGCGCGGTAAGGCGACGGTGAGGCGGCTCGTAGCATCGCCCTTCCAGCGCAGCACCAGACGCGCCGCTGCCTCGCCGCGATCAATATGGAGGGTGACCTCCTCGAGGAGAGTGCGCAGCAATTCCTTGCGGTCACGCGGCGTGGTGGTGGGCGCGTGCCAAACGCTCGCCAGATCGGCCCCGAGGGCAAGCAGCTTTTCCCGCTCCGTGGCCGACAGGACGCGCGGACGCTGCTCCTCGCGCCGCGCCAGTTCCGCCTTTGCCGCCTCCAGTGCGCGCAGCGCCTCCTCCCACTCCTGCTCGAGCCTGCGGGCGACCAGGCGATTGTCGGGATCGACGGCGCAATAGCGGCGCTCGGCGCGGTTGACGACGAAGACGGCGCGCTCCACGTCGAGCCGCCATTGCTTGAGGGCCGCCTCGCGATCGTTCTCCAGCCGCTCGGCCGCTTCGAGCGTGGCGGTCAGGCACACCGGCTCCAGCGCTTCCAGGAAGGCCGCCACCACGGCTTCATCGATCTGCCCGCCGCCAACATTGAGGCAATGGACGCCTCTGCCCTCGACGACCACCTTGCCGGGACAATGGTAGCCCGGCGTCACGGTGCGGCCGCGATAATGGGTGTGCAGCCGTCGCCCGCAATGGCCGCAACGGGCAATGCCCTGCAGCAGGGCGCCGCCCTCTCTGGCGGCGCCACCGGCCTGTTCCTGCGCCTTGGCGTGCGTCCGGGGCTGGGTGTTGGCCGCCATGCGCTCTCGATTGGCCTCGAAGGTCGGCCAGTCGAGATAGCCCTGGTGGTGGTCCTTGATCAGCACTTGCCAGTCTTCCATCGGCAGCTTGCGCATCCGCTTGCGCCGCGCGCCGGTTTCGTCGAGCACCGTCTCTCGGCGATTCTTGCCATAGACATAGGCGCCCGCATAGACCGGATTGGCAAGCACGCTGTGAATGGCGTGGTAGCTGGCCTCGCCCCAGCGCAGCTCTGTGCGTGCATTAAGCCACAGCGGGAACTTCATTCCTTGCTCGCGGAACCACAGCCACACGCGGCGCGCCGAGCCGAGCTCGGCAAAGCGGGCAAAGACGGTGCGGATGGCATGGGCGACGGCCTCGTCGGGATGGATCAGGATCTCGCCGTCTTCGTCCCCCCAGATGAAGCCGATCGGTAGGCCGCGGCGCAATTCGCCGCGCGCTGCCTTGTTGCGGATGCCGCCATCGAGGCGGGCGCGCAGGACGTGCAATTCGGCCTCGCTCATGGCGCCTTTCAAACCGAGCAAAAGTCTATCGTTGAACAGGGCCGGGTGGTAGATTCCGTCGGCATCGCCAATCAGCGTATCGGTCAGCCCCGCCAACTCGATCAGCCGGTGCCAGTCGGCATTGTTGCGCGCCAGTCGCGAAACCTCCAGGCCAAGCACGATGCCGACCCGGGCCAGCGCCACCTCGCTGGTCAGCCGGGCAAAGCCGGCGCGCATGACGCTGCCTGCGCCGGACAGGCCGAGGTCCTCGTCGATGACCAGGACACGCTCGTCCGGCCAACCCAGCTCGCGCGCCCGCTCGGCCAGCCCGTATTGTCGCTCGGTCGATTCACGGTTGTTCTCCACCTGCGAGGCGCTCGACTGGCGCAGGTAGACGACAGCCAACCGGGCCTGGTGACCGGCGGCGATTTTGCTGTGTTCAGTCATGACCGGCCTCCCTCACTGTCAGCATGCGCGCGATCACGAGGGCGAGCCGGCGCAACGCCTCCGCCCGCGCCTCGGCGTCCAGCGTCTCCCAGGCGGGTGGGTCGGGAGGCCGCTTGCGGTCTTCCTCGGCGAATCTCAGCTTCAGTTGCATGTCGCTCCTCCTTGTCATCGGGCGGCGACTCGCCGCGCCGCTCAAGAAGAGCGTCGGTCAGAAGGCGCAGATGCAGAAGGTCTGAAATCCGCCCAATGCTGGAGTGATTTGCTGGCGAGGCTGTGGAACCACCATCCATGCCCCCGAGATCCGTCCACGCCACGGGAATGTAGGTCCGGCTGCCGTCCGGCAATTCTACAAGCAGCGTTGGCTCGCCGCGGCGTTTGAGTCGGCTGATTACGGCCAGAGGCCGCCCTTCAAAGGCGTGGCCCTCCCGCATGATCGTTGCCGAGGCGGGAAGGTCCTGGTGATGGGCAGTCTGGAGATGTTTCCTTTGACAACATCAACCATCACTATCTGATGGAACGGCTACGCAAACGCGTCGCCGACCAGCGGGTGGTACGGTTGGTCGGGCAGTTCCTGAAAGCCGGCGTGCTGGCGGAGGAGCAGTTCTTCCGCACGGAAGCCGGAACCCCGCAAGGTGGGATCATATCACCGCTGCTCGCCAACATTGCGCTCAGCGCGATTGAGGAGAGATATAAACGGTGGGTGCATCCTGATCTGACGGGGAGGTCTTCACGACAATCGATACTCTCGGCGGCATCGGGTAGACGTATGTGGGATCGCAAAGCAGGGCACTGCGTGTGCTTCCCTGTGCGCTATGCAGACGACTTCGTGGTGCTGGTTTCCGGCACGCAGGAACAGGCCATCGAGGAGAAATCCGCGCTGGCAAAATACCTGCGGGAAACAACGGGCCTTGAGTTGTCACCGGAAAAGACGAAGATCACCGCAATGACGGACGGGTTCGAGTTCCTCGGATTCCGCTTCGTCATGGAATGGGACGGGCGCTACGGATATTGTGCACGCGTACAAATCCCCAAGGCCAAGTCCCTCGATCTCCGTCACAAAGTCAAGGAGTGCACTGGGCGTGACAGCGCGAGAGGCACCCTTGGTGCAAAGCTTCAGGAGCTTAATCCCATCCTGCGCGGATGGGCGAATTACTTCCGCTTTTGCTACGGAGCCAGCAACGTGTTTACCAGCCTCGACTGGTACACCGGGGATCGGCTCTGGCGCTGGCAACGGAAAGTTCGCCCAAACGCCAACGCGAGCGAAATCGCAAAAGGCCGACAGCGTAGCAGTCGCCGTCCGACGGTGAGACTGTGGCGCGATGGGTCCGTCGAGCAATATATGCTCGCATGGACTCTCGTCTGCCGGTTTCGTCTGGCGTGGATGGGAACGCCAAACTTCGCCACGTCTTCTGGCGAGCCGGATGCATAACGAAAGGTGCACGTCCGGTTCTGCGAGGGGTGGTGAGAAACGGACCGCTGCAAGGCGGCACCGCGCTCGCCACCTACTCTACATGTCACGGTGTTTCGGGACGATATCGGCGAGCCGGCGACCATCGAGGAGCTCGACGCGCTGAGTGGGAAAAAGCGCCGGGCGCGCCTCGACGCGATCAAGGACGCTTGCCAAGCCTACATCAACGGCACGTTGCGTGCTGAGTTGACGGTGATTCTGCAGGACCGACTCCAGGCCGCCGGCCTCGATGCCGCCACGGCGCGGGTGGAAGCCGACGACGACGATCCCGACGGGCAGGCGCTGCTGATCTGGTATCCTGCGGCGACGCCGCGATCGGATTATGTGCGGGCGGCGATCAAGATCGAGTCGGGAGCGAAATCGGCGCTCGACCCGAACCGCGATGTGCCGATCAAACCCTATGTCGACGATGATCTGCCGGCGCTCGACCTGACCGTGCCGACCGTGCGCACGGTCGATCCCGAACGCACCTTCTGGGACAAGGTGGTCATCCTCCACGGGCTGCGGCGCTGGTTCGACAAGCGCGGCGAGTTGCGTGGGGGCGGCCAACGCGTGTCCCGTCACTATTATGACCTGCACCAGCTCGCCGCGTCGCCGGTCGGCGCCGCCGCCATCGCTGAGACGGCGCTCGGCGCGGACTGCGTCGCGCACGCGCGGATGTTCTTCAATCGACCGGATTTCGATCTCGCGAGTGCCGCGCCCGGTTCTTTCGCGCTTGCGCCGCATGACGAGATGATCGAGCAGTTGCGCGTGGACTATAGAGCCATGCAAGGCATGATCTTCGGCGACCCTCCAAACTTCGAGGCCGTACTCGACAGCATCGCCTCGCTCGAGACGCGTCTGAATAAGCGGGCTAACGGAAGCGGGGTGGCGCGGTGAAGCAGTTGGAGGAAGCTGTCGGCACGAAGCACGAGGCAGACACGCGCCGCGTAGGCGAAGTGGCAATAACGCCGCTGCGCAAGCGACGTCTCAGCGGCGAGCTTTACGAGCGCGACCCGAAGGTGGAAGCGCTCATCGCTGAACTGGCGGTCCTGCCGCGTGACGCGTTGCTGGCCAGGGCGGAAATCGCCAAGCGCTCCGACCCAGGCTACGTCCCAAGCGAATGTCTTGTGTATTTCATTCGCGCTAGCCGTCGTGACAATAACGAGGTGAGGTTCGAGCGCCTCTATCGGATACTGATCGAACGGGTGCTGCGCAGTTTGCCCAGGGCGGAAAGCTCTGATGGGAAAAATGAATCGCTGACGCGTGGGATCGTGCGCGACAAGGTGTCCGGCCGTTTCGTCGAGCTCCTTTCGGCGGATCGCGCCACCTATGTCGAAAAGCTCGACTACTTTGAAGTGCGGTTCGACGGCGCGCTGGCAAGCCTGCGGCGCGACGCGCAGGAAAAGGCCTGGCGCGACGAGAATCGGTCCCAGCCGCTCGAATATGACGAGGAGAGCGGTGAGCTGTCACCGGAGGTGGAGGCGGCCGCAGGGACCCACGATCCCTTCGCCGCTTCGGATTTCGACGATCCGCTTTACCGGTTGCGCCTGGATGCAGCGATTGAGGCTCTACCACCAGAACAAAGCAGGATCATTCACATGCTGAGACAAGGCTTCCCCATCGACTCGAAGGAGCCAGACGTCATTACGATCGCCAAGGCCCTGGGCCGCTCCGAAAAAACCATCCGAACCTATCGAGACAAGGCCTTCGCCGCACTGCGGGCGGCAATGGCCGACGGAGAAGAGCGGTGAGTCCCGCTGGCGAACGTCCATCTCGCGAGTCGGTGCTCGACGCGTTTGCGGTCGAAATCGAGACTGATCGCTCGACCCTGGAGCGCTATCTACGGCTTTATCCGGAGTATGCCGCGGAACTCGTCGACCTTTCACGCGAGCTGAGCCGTGAAACCTCCGAAGATGTCGCAGCACTCTCCGCTGCCGATCAGGCGCTGATCGACGCGGCCTGGTCGCGACACGCGGCGGCCATGCCGGCGGCGACGTCCGACCCTTTTGCGGCGCTGACGGTGGATGACTGGCGTGCTGTGGCCCAGCGTCTGGAGCTGCCCAGGCAGGTCGTTACCGCGTTGCGCGAGCGACGCGTCTTGCTCGTCAGCATCCCGCGACGATTTCTCCAGAGTTTGGCCGAGGCCATGGGAAGCACCGTCACGCATTTGAAGTCGTCCTGGGGCTCGGCCGAGTTTTCTGCGGCGCGCAGCTATAAGGCCGATGGCAAGCCGGTGGCTGGTGAGCAAGTCACGCTCGAGCAAGTGCTGATCGACGCTGGCGTTCCGGCCGAGACGCGCGACCGATTGTTGGCTGAGGCTGAATGACATGGACGGGGTGGAGCTCGCCAGGCAAATCGCCGCCGAGGTTCACGCTCGCCTCGTTGCGTGCGGCGCCGATCCCTGGTCGCCTTACGACCTTGCTGTCGCCGAGGCCAAGCGGCGGGGAATTGATGTCGAGCCAACGGCGGCGGGAGCGGCCGTGCTCAACGGCGGCCGCGCGACCTTTGTTGCCGCCGACGATCTGATCATTCACGAGAATATCGGCTCTCGGTTCGAGCAAGCCTTCCTCGTCGCGCATGAGATCGGCCATGTCGAGCTTGGCGACGATCCAGATGGCGAATCGCCGACGATCGACCCGGCCCGTGCGGCCGAGCCGTCGCCGGTCGGGATGGATCGGGTTGTCGACTATGGACGCAAGCAACGGCGTGAAGTCCAGATGGATCTGTTCGCGCGCGAGTTGCTGCTTCCTCGTCCCGTCGCGCGCGTGCTTCATGTCGACGAAGGGCTTTCCGCGTCCGCCATCGCCGCGAAGCTCGGTGCACCGTTCGACGTCGTTGCGCAGCAGTTGTTAGACGCTTTGCTGCTGCCGTCAATTCCGCCGACGACCGCCGCCGCGCATGTCGAGCGGCCAATGAATCCACTGCAAGCCGCAGCGGCAGCGCATCGCGGTGAAGCCTATCTGCTTGAAGCGGGTCCCGGCACCGGCAAGACCCAAACGCTGATCGCGCGCGTCGAAGGCCTTCTAGAAGAGGACGTCGATCCGCGGCGCATCCTGCTCCTGACTTTCTCGAACAAGGCGGCGGGCGAGATGGCGGAGCGGATCGCTCGCAAGCGGCCCGACGCGGCGGCCGCGATGTGGATCGGCACGTTCCACGCCTTCGGCCTCGATATCATCCGCCGGTTCCATGAGGAGCTTGGCCTACCAAAAGACCCGCGGATGATGGATCGGACCGAGGCGGTCGAGCTCCTCGAGGAGGAGTTTCCGCGCCTGAGGCTTGCGCACTACCGCAATCTCTATGATCCAACCCAGATCATCGCCGACATGCTCGCCGCCGTTTCGCGAGCCAAGGACGAGGTGGTCGACGCCGAAACCTATGCCCGGCTCGCCGACGCCATGCTGGCGAAGGCGGGTGATCCAGCGGCGCGTGAAGCGGCGGAACGCGCCGGCGAGGTAGCGCGTGTGTATGCCGCCTATGAACAGCTCAAGCGCAACGCGCACTGCATCGATTTCGGCGACCTCGTCGCCTTGCCGGTGCAACTGCTAGAGAACGACGCGGCCATCTGCGCGGTGCTGCAGGCCCAGTATGATCATGTTCTGGTTGATGAGTATCAGGATGTGAACCGCAGCAGCGTGCGGTTGCTGAGCGCGCTGCGGCCCGATGGCCGCAATCTCTGGATGGTCGGTGACGCTAAGCAGTCGATCTACCGGTTTCGCGGCGCCTCATCCTTCAATATGACCCGGTTCGGCAAGGAAGACTTTTCCGGCGGCAAGCGCGGTCGATTGAAGCGTAACTATCGTTCGGTGCCCGAGATTGTCGACAGCTTCTCCAGCTTCGCGGTCACGATGCGCGCGGGCGGCGCCGACAGCGGACTCGAAGCGGAGCGGGACGCTAATGGGCACAAGCCCGAGTTGCGCACGGTGCAGCGAGGCGAGCAGCAGCAGGTCGCCTTGGCGGACGCGATCGAGGAACTGCGACGTGAAGGCTACGCCTATCGTGATCAGGCGGTCCTCTGCACCGGCAACGAAAAGCTGTCAACGATCGGGCAGGACCTCGAACGGCTCGGCGTGCCGGTCCTGTTTCTGGGCAGTCTGTTCGAGCGGGGTGAGGTCAAGGATCTTCTGGCTCTTCTCTCGATTCTCGTCGACCGGCGCGCCATGGGCTTGGTGCGCATCGCCTGCTGGCCCGACTTCGCCACCTCTTTCGCGGATGTGGTCGCGGTCTTCGATCACCTGCGGGCGGCCGAGCATGCGCCGGCGGGCTGGCTGCGGCATAGCGAATCGATCCCCGGCTTGACCGACGCCGGGCGGCAGACCCTTGCCAAGCTCGCGGCTGCGCTCGATGGGTTCGATCAGACGGCGTCGCCCTGGACCGTGCTCGCGACGCTGCTGCTCGATCGCACGCGTATCGCCGCACACCTCGGAACGTCAGAGGACCTCGCCGATCGTACGCGAGGTATCGCGATTTGGCAGTTCCTCAACTTCGTGCGGGTCCAGCCGGCCGGGCGCGGGTTGCCGATCACGCGCCTGCTCGATCGTGTGCGCAGGCTTGTCCGCCTCGGCGACGATCGCGATCTGCGCCAGTTGCCGGCAGCAGCGCAACATCTTGACGCCGTGCGCCTGATGACCATCCACGGCGCGAAGGGCCTGGAGTTCGGCGGCGTCCATATCCCGGGGCTCAACAGCGATACGATCCCGCGCACGCCGCCGGCGCCGCCCTGTCCGGCGCCCGACGGCATGATCGCGGGCGCTGAAGGCAGCGCGATCGAGACATTTCGCGGTGGCCAGGCCGAGGAACAGGAGTGCCTCTTCTACGTGGCGCAGTCGCGCGCCCGCGATCGCCTGATCCTTTATGCGCCAACAGAGAAGAGCAACGGCCACAACCGACCGCTCTCGCCATTCCTCGACTGTCTCGGCGCCACCTTGGCACGCCGCTCGCTCGTGCCCGCGCGGCCGCTGCCGGTGGCGGCGGAAGCGCGGGGCGTCGACCTGGTCGTCGACGGACGGCTTAGCTTTGGAGCTTCGCAGATCGCTCTTTATGAATCCTGCCCGCGTCGCTTCTTTTATACCCACGTCCTGCAGGTTGGTGGGCGGCGGACCGCGACCGCCTTCATGCACTTGCATGAGGCGGTTCGCTCGGTGGTCGAGGCGGTGATCGCGTCCGCCGGGCCCATGACCGAGCAGGCGCTGGAAGATCAGACGGACGCGGCGCTTGCCGGCGAGGGGCTCGCCGACCACGGCTATAGCGCTGAATTCCGTGATCTCGCCTTGGCGATGCTGCGCTTCTTTCTGTCCACCCGCGCAGGGACAGTCGCCGAAGCCTCGGTCGCGGTCAGTGTCATGCTGGACGGGGAAGAGATCCTTGTGCAGCCGGACGAGGTGCTGGTGCGGCCGGATGGCGTCCGGGCCGTGCGCCGTGTCCGCACGGGTCACATCCGCTCGACCGAGAGCAAGGATATCGGGGCCGCGGCACTGATCCTGGCCGTCGAGCAGGCCTTTCCCGGCGCGGTGGCGGAGCTGATCCATCTCTCCGACGGCCAGGTCTCCCCGCTCGCCTTGTCGAAGCGCGAGTTGGACGGACGCAAGGGTAAGCTCGCCAAATTTCTCGGCGACATCCGTGCAGGACGGTTTCCGGCCGAGGTCTCGTCGCGTACCTGCCCGAACTGCCCGGCCTTCTTCATCTGCGGGCCGACCCCGGACGGCCCCCTGCAAAAAAAATTCGCCTGACCTTACCGGTCGGCCGATCCCGCTCCGATTAGGCCCTTAGAGCCGTGGCATTGCCCCGGCCAGAACCTAAGGACCCGATCTTATGAACACCGAAGAACTTCTTGATTGCGACGATCTCGGCGACGCCCTGCGCGAAGGCCGGGCGCTGCGTCCGGCGCGGGGGTATCGCTTCCTCCTCGCGCAGGGCGATCTCAACTTCCAGTCCCGCCAGGTGAGCGATCCCGTGCCGCTCGGCCGCCAGTTGCTCGAGGCCGCGGCACTGGACCCGCAGGACGGCTTCAGCCTTGTCGCGATCCTGCCCTCGGGCGATTTCGAGGATGTGCGGCTGAACGAGCCGTTCGACCTGCGCGAGCGCGGCGCGGAGCGGTTTATCGCCTTCCAGACCGACGGCGACTTCAAGCTGACCCTCAATGGCGATGAGCTGCGCTGGGGCAAGCCCGCAATCAGCGGCATGATCCTCTACGGCCTTGCCAAGCCGAGCGACAGCGAGGCGGTCTACCTCGAGATCCCCGGCGGCGAAGACCGCTTGGTCGAGCATGGCGAGCTGATCGATCTGACCGAACCCGGCATCGAGCGCTTCATCACCGCGCCGAAGCGGCCGGTAACGTTCGAGATCATCGTCAATTCGCGGCCGCGCACGGTGAATACCCGCACGGTCACGTTCGAGGAGATCGTCGAACTCGCCTTCCCGGGCCAGCACGAGCCTAACGTCGTTTTCTCGATGACTTACCGGCACGCGGCGTCGACGCCACATGCTGGTGAGCTCGGGGCTGGCGGCTCTGTCGATGTCAAGAAGAAGGGCACGGTGTTCAATGTCACGCGAACTGTTCAGTCGTAATCCCGACCTCAAGCGGCTGCGGGACGACGGCTACTTCGTCCTGCGGCAGGGCGGGCATCTCGTCATGCGCGAGGTGCCCTATGTCAATGCGCGTCGCGAGGTGCGCATCGGCACCCTCATCTCGAGCCTCACGCTGGCCGGCGATGCGACGCGCAGGCCCGACACCCATGTCGTCCATTGGGACGGCGACTTTCCGTGCCGCGCCGATGGGACGCCGATCCAGGGAATCTCGCATCAGGCCGGGGCCTTCGACCTCGGCCACGGCCTGATGGCGACGCACGCCTTCTCCAGCAAGCCGGACGGCGGCTACACGGACTACCACCACAAGATGACGAGCTACGTGAACATCATCGCCGGGCCGGCTGCGGTGCTGAAGTCCGGGGCGACGCCGCGCACCTTCCGCGAACCAGAGCCGGAGGAAGACAGCGTTTTCAACTACGTCGAGACCGCCTCCGACCGGGTCGGTATCGGCGCCCTGACCGAGCGGTTTGTCAAAGAAGTGGTCGCCATCATCGGCGGCGGCGGCACCGGTGGCTACATCCTTGACTTTGTCGCCAAGACGCCAGTCCGCGAAATCCGGTTGTTCGACAGCGACGAGTTCCTGACCCACAACGCGTTTCGCGCGCCGGGCGCCCCGAGTCTGGAGGAACTGCGAGAGGCGCCGAAGAAGGTCGAGTATCTGAAACGCATCTACAGCCGGATGCACCGGAACATCGTGCCGCACGACGTCGAACTCGGCGCCGACAACCTCCACCTTCTCGATGGCGTCACTTTTGCGTTCCTGTCCCTCGACGCCGGCGATGCCAAGCGGTTGATCGTAGAGAAGCTCGAGGCGATCGGCGCGTCGTTCGTCGACGTCGGCATGGGTCTTGAGCTCGACGATGGCTCGCTCGGCGGCATTCTGCGGGTGACCGCGAGCACGCCGGAGAAGCGGGATCATGTGCGTCAGCGCATCTCTTTCGTCGGTGGCGGCGCCGAGGACATCTATGCATCGAATATCCAGGTCGCTGACCTCAACGCCCTGAATGCCGTCCTCGCGGTCGTCAAGTGGAAGAAGATTCGCGGGTTCTATCGCGACCTCGAGCGCGAGCATCACTGCACCTACACCACCGACGGCAACATGCTGATCAATGGGGACCTTGCGTGATGCGGCACAAGCGACTCGATCATCGTTTCGTCGAACACATCCCCGAGCACCTAGAGGCAGGCATTCTCTATGTTTCGATGGAATATGCGACATCGGCCCATAGCTGCTGCTGTGGTTGCGGCGAGGAGGTTGTCGCGCCTTTCACGCCGACGGACTGGAAGATGACGTTCGACGGCGAGACTGTCTCGATTCGTCCGTCGATCGGCAATTGGACGCTGAAGTGCCGGTCCCATTATGTGATTGAGCGCGGCAAGGTGATTGAAGCCGGTCCTTGGAGTGACGAGCAGGTCGAAGCCGAGCGTCGTCGTGATCGCGCCTCCAAAGCGCTTTTCTACGGGCAGTCGCCAAAGGCCTCACCTCCTGCTCAGCCCGCGCTCCCAAAGTGTGCACTAGGCTTCTGGCGGCGCCTCTGGAGCCGCATAACTGGTCGATTATAACAATAAACGTGTGGATTACATTCCGTCGGAAGCATCCCGCCCGGTATTCTACTGTCTACCTGCTATTTAGAGCCCCTACGAATCAGTCTGACAGTCTTCCCATAAAGTAGCCCCGCCAAGAAATGCTCCGCGCAACAGTGAGGGCTCGCAAGCGCGGCAGCACCGGCTCTTGATCCGGTGCCCAAATAAGAAGTCACCTCGAAAGGAGGGAAGCCACCATGGCCATCGCGAGCCGATCCACCCTCGTCGTTCACGGCCGCCTCGCCATTAGGGAACGCCGCCTGGCGGCGGCGCGTGACGGGCGTCATGGCCTGCAGGTCATGTCTTTCGAGCAGGCGGCGGTGCGGCTCGCCGGAGGTTTCGTCCGGCCGATTGATGACGAAAGCCTGCGCGCGGCGATCCAGGCCGTCCTGCCGGCAACGCCGATGGGCGAGCTGGAGAGCATCAAGTCGCTGCCCGGCATGATCGACGCAGCAGCGGACACCCTGTACAAGGCTTGGCGCGCGGGCATAGACCTCGCAGCGCGAGCGGCCGAGCATCCACGACTCGACGCCATCGCCCGGTTGGAGGCGGCGGTTCTGGCCCAGCTTCCCGCCGGCATGATGCGACCCATCGACATCGTCGCCGGCGCTTCCAGCCGTATCGCCCATGCGCCCGCCGTTCTCGGCCGCATGGAGATCGCCGGCCTCACCGAACTCTCGCCCTGCTGGCGGGCGCTCCTGAAGGCGCTCACCGCGCACATTCCCATGCAATGGACGGCCGGGCCGAGGCCGGCGCCGGCATGGCTGGAGGACACGGGCGTCGCGGTGCTGCGCACGCCGTCGGAGACCGCGGAGGTCAGCGCCGTCAGCGCGGCGACAGCCTATCATGAAGCCATCGAGGCGATGCGCTGGGCGCGATCGCTCCTCGCCTCCGGACGGGCCGCGCCGTGCGATATCGCGATCGCCACCGCCTCGCCCGCCGACTATGACGATCACTTCCTCAGCCTGCGCGCGGACGCCAATATCGACCTCCACTTCGTCCATGGCGTCCGGACCGTCACCACCCGTGAGGGACAGGCGGCCGCCGCGCTGGCTGACATCGTCGTTCGCGGCCTGTCGCAGTCGCGCCTGCGCCGACTCGCGGCGCTGTGCCGGGACACCGGCCCTTTCGGGGCCATGCCCGATGGCTGGCTGCGCGTCCTGCCGACAGATGCCCCGCTCTCGACGCCCGGCGCGTGGAACCGCCTTCTGGCCAAGCTGATGCCGGAAGATTGGCCCGACGGCGCGGATCACACCCCGACCTTTCGCGCGGCCATCGAGCTGCTCGCGAAGGGACCGGATGCCGCGCCGGAGATCGGTGAGGCCTTCCTCAAGGGCCGCGCGCTCGCGATCTGGCGCAAGGGCCTCCTCGCCGGGCCGGCGGCCTCGATCGACGCCACCCTCGAAGCCCTAAAGCAGGATGACGGGCTGGAACCGTGCGTGTCCATCGCATGGATGCCGGCGAGCGCGCTCGCGGCTTCGCCGCGCCGCTTCGTGCGGCTGATCGGCCTTAACTCTTCGCGCTGGCCGCGCGGAATCGCCGAAGATCGGCTGATCCCGGACCATATCATCCCGACTGCCGAGCTCGATCCGCTCCCGGTAAGCCTGGCGGATCGCCGGGATTTCGCGACGATCCTGGCGACTACGGACGGCGAGGTCGTCCTCTCGCGCGCCCGGCGTGACAGCGACGGGCGCCTGCTGGGACGCAGCCCCCTTCTCGCGGGGCACGGTGAGGAAATCTATCTCCGTCGCAACGCCGTTCCGATCCATGCCTTCAGCGAGGCCGACCGCCTCATGGCCCGGCCGCAGGAGTTCAGCGCCGATCCGCAGGCGGTTAGCGCCCAAGGCTGTTGGCGCGATTGGCGGCGCACCGAGATCACGGCGCATGACGGCCTCGTCCGGCCCGATCATCCGCTCATTCTCGCAATCTTGGCCCGCACCCAGTCGGCCAGCTCGCTCCGGCGTCTGCTGCGCAATCCCCTGAGCTTTGCCTGGGTCTACGCCTTCGGCTGGCGCGTGCCGGAAAGCAGTGCCGAGCCGCTCGTGCTCGACGCGCTCGGCGTCGGCGATCTTGTTCACATGGTACTCGATCGCGCCTTGCGCGACCTGGAGAGTGGCGGTGGATTGGCGTCCGCCGACGCCGCGGCGATCACGGCGGCGGTAGACCGGGCCGCAGGGCTTGTGGCCGCCGATTGGGAAAGCGAACGCGCAGTCCCGCCGGCCGTCATCTGGGGGCGCACCTTGGGTGATGCCCGGCTGACGGCGGGGCGGGCTCTTGCTTATGGCGATGCGCTTGTGCCGGGCGCCCGCTCTTATGGCGAGGTGCCGTTCGGCGGGGCCGAGCCCAAGTCGGACGCGGAGACGCCGTGGGATCCCGGCGTGCCGGTCACGATTCCCGATACGGGGTTCAATATCGCCGGCTATATTGACCGGCTCGACATCGCAGGCGACGGCAAGCGCGCGCTCGTGCGCGACTACAAGACCGGCCGTCCTCCGCGAGGTGACGTCCGGCTGAATGGCGGCCGCGAGCTTCAGCGCTGCCTCTACGCCTTCGCGGTGAAGGCGCTGCTGGGCAATGATGTCGCTATCAGCGCCTCGCTGCTCTACCCGCGTGAGCCGGTCGACCTCCAAATCGAAGATCCGGACGCGGTGCTCACTGAGATCACCGGTTATCTGCGCGCGGCGAGGGGCAGTTTCGCCGGCGGTGCCGCGCTGCCAGGCCCCGACACCGGCGACGACTATGACGATCTCGCCTTCGCCCTGCCGGCGAATGCCAGCGCCACCTATTGCAAACGTAAGATGCCGGCCGCGACCGAGCGGCTCGGTCAGGTCGCTCAAATCTGGGAGGCGGAATAATGAGCAGCGTGTCTATAGCCCTTAAGGATGACGGCGCGCGACGCGACGCGATCAGCCTCCATGATCGCTCGATCCTGGTCGAAGCCGGCGCGGGTTCTGGCAAGACCGCCGTGATGGCTGGACGCGTCGCAATCATGCTCGCCGAGGGCGTTCCGCCGCGCTCCATCGCCGCCGTCACCTTCACCGAACTGGCGGCGAGCGAACTTCTCGCGCGCGTCCGCGAAATTGTCGCCGACCTCTCGGCCGGACGCATAGCGACCGAACTGCGTGTGGCGCTGCCCGATGGGCTGTCTCAGGCGCAGCGCGACAATCTCGCGACCGCGAGCGCCGCGATCGACGAAATTACTTGCTCGACCATTCACGGCTTCTGCCAGCGTCTGATAAAGCCCTATCCGGCCGAAGCCGACATCGATCCCGGCGCCGGCGTCATGGACCGCAACCAGGCCGATCTTACCTTCCTCGAAATTGTCGACGGCTGGCTTCGCGAGCGCCTTTCCGGCGATCAGGACGGCATCCTTGCCGAAATGGTGTTGCACAGCCCCGGTGAAACCGTGGCGCTCGTCCACAAAATCGCCGAGAATCTGCGCCGCCGCCGCACCATCGCGGCGCCGCCCGTCTCCCCGCTTGACGGTCGTCTGACGGCCTTCCGACAGGCGACGGCGGATTTTGCGGCCTTCATGCGCGGGGCGGCGGCGACCGAGCCCGAAACGGTCGTGATCGTCGGGCGGCTGGCCGAGATGGCAACCGCGCTCGCGGCCGTTCCCGATCCCGCGACGCCCTCGGGCTTGGTCCAGGTTCTGACCTCGCGTGCGCACCCGGACCTTTGCACCAAGGCGGGCGACGTCGCCTCCTATCGCAAGAAGGGCAAGTGGACCGAAGCGGCGAAGCAGGCGGGCCTCGCCAAGGCCGACGGCGAGCGGCTGAACATCGCCGCCGCAGGCCACTACACCGCCTGCTGCGATGCCTGGGCTTTGCTTCTTCAGGCGGCGGCCAGCCAGGTTCTGGCGGCGCTAATCGACGACGCGCGTTCGATCCTGCAGCGCTATCGCGACCGTAAGCGCGCGAGCGCCCAACTCGACTTCGATGACCTGATCTTCGCCGCGCGCGATCTGCTGCGGGATCATGACAATGTCCGGCGCGCGTTGGGACAGCGCTTCGCGCGTGTCCTCGTCGATGAGTTCCAAGACACCGATCCTCTGCAAACCGAGATCTTCTGGCGACTTTGCGGCGAGCCCGTCGATAACGATACCGATTGGATTCGGTGCCGGATCCGGCGGGGCGCGCTTTTTCTGGTCGGCGACCCTAAGCAGGCGATCTATCGCTTCCGCGGCGCCGATGTCGGTGCTTATGTGCAGGCGCGCGACGCCTTTCACGCTCAGGATTCGGACAGCCTGCTGTCGATATCCACCAATTTCCGTTCCTGCGCTTCGATCCTCACTTTCGTCAACGAGCGCTTCGAGGCCGTGCTGTCGGCCGATGGCCAACCCGGATTCACGGCCCTCGACCCGTTTCACGACGATCCCGGCGACGGCCTGTGCGTCGCGGCCCTCGACATCGCTGTCGCCGACGAAAACGGCAAGGCTACCGCCGAGCAGCAGCGCGACGCCGAAGCCGACGCCGTGGCCGAGCTATGCGCGCGCTTGATTGACAGCCAGCCCATCATCGATCGGCGCAGCGGCACGCAACGTCTTTGTCGGCCGGGCGACATCGCCTTGCTGGCACCGACCGGCGCCGAACTGTGGCGCTATGAGGAGGCGCTGGAGCGTCGCGGAATTCCGGTGGCGACACAGGCCGGCAAGGGTCTCTTCCGCCGCCAGGAGATCCAGGATTTGATCGCGCTGACCCGCGTTCTCGCCGACCGACGCGACACACTGGCGCTCGGCGCGCTGCTGCGCGGCCCGCTGGTCGGCCTCACCGAAGAGGAACTCCTGGACATCGTCTGGACACTGCCGCGTTCCGAGGAACAGCCCGACCGAATTCCCCGTCTCGATCTTGGCGCCGATCCCACCGCCATCGATCATCCGCTTGCACGGGAGGTCATCGAAAAGCTGCAGGCGCTCTACCGCCGAAGCAACAGCACGACGCCGCACGAGCTTCTCTCGCAAGCCGTGGACGTGATGCGGGTTCGGCCCCTCCTTCTCGAGCGTCACCGCGGCCAGGCAGAACGCGCGCTCGCCAATGTCGATCTCTATCTGAGCCTGTCGACCGGCTACGCCGTGCGCGGTCTTCGCGCCTTCGCCGAGGCGATGACCGCAGCATGGACCGACGAGGCGCGCGCTGTTGAGGGCCGGCCCGATGCGCAGGAAGAAGCCGTCGCGCTCTTTACCATGCACGCGGCCAAGGGCCTCGAATGGCCAATCGTCATCCCCGTCAACACCATGACGGGTGTCATGTCGCCCGACAGCGCTGTGATCGACCGTCAGACCGACACATTCTATTGCCCGGTCCTTGGCGTCACGCCCGATGGCTATGAGGCCGCGCGCCAGGCGGAAAAGGACGAGTTGGATCGCGAGCGCATCCGGCTCTGGTATGTCGCGGCGACGCGTGCCCGCGAACTCCTCGTTCTGCCCCGGCTCGATACGACGCCTTCGAAATCGGCCTGGATCGGCCTGCTCGATCTGTCGCTCGCCGATCTGCCGGCCCTGGATGTCTCGCATCTGCCGCTCGATCCGGACGCCACCGCCGCCGGCGTGGGCAACACCCAGACGCGCCACAGTTTCGCGACCGAGGCGGCCGCGATCGCAGATCGCCACACGCGCTTGACCTGGCTCGCGCCGACCCGTGACGAGAGCGCCTCCGGCTCGGTGCGGCAGGAGGAAAAAGCCGCCATCTGGACCGGCTCGGTCGAAGGCCAGCCGCCCGAACTCGAGCCGATCATCACCGTTCAGGGTGGCCGGGAACGCGGCCTCATCCTTCACAAGCTCGTTGAAGAGGTGCTGACCGGCGAAACGAACGAGGCACCGGCAACGCTTGTCGAACGCGCTGCCGATCTCATCCGTGCGCTCGGTCAGACGCCAGTCGCCGATCCTGCCATGGGCTTGTCCGCCGAAGAGCTGGCTGGGTGCATCACGCGAGCCCTTGGTTTGCCTGAAATCGCGACCTTGCGGCCCATGCTTCTTGCGGAATTCCCTGTCTTTGCGATCCGCACCGAGAAAGACGAGGAGGTCGCCACAGCCGGCATCGCGGATGCGCTTACCCTGACGGCCGACAGTCGTCCTGCTGTCGTCGTCGATTGGAAGAGCGATGTGGCTCCAGATCCACAGACCCTCGACCACTATCGCGCGCAGGTTCGGGCCTATATCGACATGACTGGCGCCGAGCGCGGACTGATCGTGCTGATGACCTCCGGCGCCGTCATCCCAGTCCAGCCTGCGGAACCGATTATTCCGCCATCCTAGGAACGGAGCATTCCACACGCAGGCCCCCCACGTCGAAGCGGTGATCGCCACTGTGGCAGGCACCGGCCCCATGTTCACTGAATTTCGTAGGCAGACTTGTATGTCTTATCTCGCTTGGATTGATTTCGACCCCGATGAACGTCGGCGAGCGCAAACACTGATCGACCTGTTCAAGCAGCCTGAAGCTCGCGATGAGCTTGGCTTGGGCACGGTGCGCGATGGTCTCGCCGATCTCCTCTTCCCCGGGACCAGCACGATCCAGACGCGGCTGCGCTATATGCTGTTTATTCCCTGGATCTATCTGCAGGCCCAATGCCGAAAGGCGACACAGGCAGAACGGACAGTCATTGCGCGTGATCTGGAATTTGAGCTAAGCGAAGCACTGCTGCGAGGCGGAGAAACAGTCGATGTCATTGGTCGACTCGCTGGCCGAAGCCTCAAACGGCTACCATCGAGCGTCTATTGGGCCGGGCTCCACACCCTCGGCATCCGGGCTCTGCCTGGCACCCAGGCGACCTTCCTGTCTTACGGTCCCGAAAGCCTCAAGGACCACGACCTCAAGCTGTGGGCGTCGAACTTCCCCAAACCGCCTGGAGACCTTTTCGATCAAGCTGCGTTCGCGCTGTCACGAGAAGAAGGCGACTTTCTGCGCGATCGCATTGCGAGCAAGGCGAGGCCAAGCTTGCTGAATGAACTGGCGCGCAAGGGAAAGTCCTATGCCGAGGATTGGCCCTGGCAGGTGAGCGAAGACACCATGTCAGACGCCAATCGTGCGATACTACGACACGCCGAAAGATTCTCGGGTGTGATGTATGGCGCCAGTCTGCTCTACAACCTCTTGCTGGCGCTTCGCGCCGCCGAACGGCCGAATGCCAAAAAGCACGCAGATGCTCCGACGCTGGTGGAAGATTATCGCTCGCGTCTCGAAGACTGGAAGGCGGAGCTTGAGCATCTGGCTTTGAGCGAGTGGGATCTGGACGATCTCTTTAGCCTGATTGGGAAGACCAGCCACGATCTAACCAAGGCATCGCGCGATTTTATCCGCGGCTGGGTTTCCATAGCGCGGAACGGCTCCGTGCAGCTCGAGGCCAACGACCTTGCTATTGAGCTTCTGAAGCAGCGGGAACATGGACTGAAGCGAATGAAGGCGCGGCTACTGCACGACGCCCCCCTCGAGCGTTGGTCGGGTGCCTCTGGTGATGCGCGTCTCGATTTCAGGTGGGGTATCGCCAGCAACTATCTCAGGGAGCTTGCCGATGCCTGCTGATCCAGCCTTCGACCCCGAAAATCGTGAACTCTACACGACGCTCATGCGCTCGCCCGATGGTTATCGGTTTGACCACGCCGTGGCGACTACTTACTCCCTCGACTTCGAGACTGCCCTCGCAATCCCGATCGCCGTCGTTTTTCGGGACGCCGAAAACCGCGACGAGATGTTACGCAGCCCCTTGGCTCTGCTGCAAAGCGTCGAACGGATGGCCGGTCGGATAGCCATTTACTGCGACAGGGGGCGCATCAAGGAGGCGCGTCCTAATGCAGCACGCCTGATGGCTCTGTACGAGAAGACGATCACTGAGGTCTCGGCTCCGGGTGGCGGCGCGTTTCATCCCAAGTTGTGGTGCATCCGGTTTCAGCCGGAACGAAAGGGAGCGCCAACTCGCATGCGGCTGGCCATTCTCTCACGGAATCTGACCAATGACCGTTGCTGGGACTTGGCTCTCTGCCTCGACGGGACGGTGAAGGACGATACCAATGAGGCAAACGAGCCCGTCGTGCAGCTCCTTCGCGCACTACCTAGCTTGGCAAATTCGGCCACCCGGCCTCCGGCGCCCAAATTCCTTCCTTCGCTCTTGCGCGACCTCGAACGCTGTTCCTGGGACGAACTGCCTGCCGGGGCGACCAAGATCAGGTTCGCGGTCAATGGATTGGACGCGGGATCCTGGTCCCCGCAAAAGGGCGAGCGCCTCGCCATCCTGTCACCTTTTGTGAGCGGTAGCGCGCTCAAGCACTTGGCCGAGGGTTACGATAATCCCTCCGCTTGTCAGCTCGTGGCCCGGGCCGAAGAACTCGACTGCATCAAACCCGCTGTTCGCGGGCTTTTTGAGGTTCGAACCCTTGATGAGCGAGCAACCAAATACGAGGAGGAAGATCGCGACAAAGCCTGTTCGGCTGATCTCGATGGTCTCCACGCCAAGGCCTACGTTGTTGAGCGCGGCTCGCGGCTGCATATCCATCTTGGTTCGGCCAACGCGACAACTGCCGCGCTCGTACCGACCCGCGGAGGCCGGACACAGAACGTCGAGATCATGGCTACACTCGATGGCCCCAAGACCCGAATGGGCACGATCGAAGAAGCCCTGTTTTCGGACGGGTTTCAGCGGCTCCTGGCTCCTTATACGCCGTCCGAGCCGCCAGAGCAGGATGCTGCCGCGGCTGCCGAAAAGGCTCTCGAGAAATTGCGCACAAAGATCGCAGCACTGCCGCTCGATCTTCATTGCACGCAATTGACCGACGCCATCGGCCTAGAACTCGCGGCTGCAAGCAAAGTCCCGCCGATCGAGATCCCCGAAGGCGTGAGCTGTTTCGTTCGCGCGATCACCGTTGCGAATGAACGGGGACATGATGCTTTGCCGCTGCTCTCTGGCTCGGAGCCGCGAAAGGCGCTCGGCTCCGTTCCATTGGGTGACGTCACCCGTTGGCTAGGAATGCGACTGCGGGACGAGGATACAGGTGTAGAGCTTGCCTTTACATTGGGCGCTCGGCTCATCGGCCTGCCTGATGGGCGCGATGCCGCAGTCCTGCGAGCCCATATCGCCAATGTGGAAAATTTCTTCCGGTATCTCGGTCTTCTGCTTGGGAGTCTCGGCGAAGGCAGTTTCCTGGAAAGCGAAAACGCGGGCGAAGGACAATGGCTGAGGCGGTTCGGCCAGGGCGGAGCTTCACTTCTTGAGCCGATGGTGCGAGCGCTGAACCTCGATAGCGGTGAGCTCATCGAGATCGCTCGGCTCATCAAGCGCCTTGAAGATCCAAATGGCGGCAAGAGCATCGTCCCAAAGGACTTCCTCGCACTTTGGGCCAGCTTTGCACCGCTTGTGGCATCGAAGGGGGCACGGCATTGACCTATCGCGCCGAAGAGCATTTGGAGTTGCTCAAGCCCTTCCAGCGAGCCACGGTGGATTATGTTTTCCGGCGTCTGTTTACGGACGAATCGGCCACACGCCAGTTTCTCGTCGCTGACGAAGTGGGCCTCGGGAAGACCATGGTTGCGCGAGGCGTCATTGCCAAGACGATCGAAGAGCTGGCGGGCAAGGTCGATCGCATCGACGTGGTCTACCTTTGCTCCAGCCAAGCAATCGCCGAGCAGAACCTCAAGTCTCTCGATGTGATCGGTTCAGCGACCAGGCCGCTGAACACTCGCCTCACGCTGCTGCCGCTCGAGATCGTACAGGAGGGGGGAATCGCTTCCAGGCCTGTCAATCTTATCAGCTTGACGCCGGGAACTGCGCTCGATCTTAAGTCATCGCTGGGTACAGCCAAGGAGCGCGCCCTCATCTATGAGATGCTGAGGAAGAGGCTCGGTATTCGGCATACCGGTGTGCAACGTATTTTCCGCGGCGGTGTCTCTGAACACAACTGGCCCGGCTGGACCGATTGGATGTGCACCCAGCCGATTTCCGGGGAAATCGCACGGAAATTCAATGCCGCTGTCCAGGATGATTTCATACAGCGTATCCGCAACGCCTCGGAGCTAGCGAGAAGTAGGAGAAATCCTGACTATCCCCGTGACCAGCGCCCGGCTGCTATGATCGGGGAACTGCGCCGAATTCTCGCGCGGATCTGCGTCGACGCGCTGACCCCGGATCTGATCATCCTTGATGAGTTTCAGCGGTTTGCCGAACTACTCCACCAGCACGATGCGGAGCTTGCCCCTGAAAAGGCGGCTGCGGCTGAACTCGCGCGTGCGCTCTTTTCATACACAGGACCTGACGGATCAAAAGCCCGGTTGTTGCTGTTGTCGGCAACGCCTTACCGGATGTTGACACTGAGCAGCGACGATCCGGAAGATGGCGACCATTACAGCGATTTCCTGCGAACCTTGCGATTTCTCTTTGGCGAGGAAGATGGCGAGGCGCGCGTCAAATCGCTAGAAAATGAGCTCGGCCATTTCCGCCGTGCATTGCAGGCAATGCCAGAGACCAGATCGCTCGCGCGCGTCCAGCGCGACCGTGTCCAGCACGTCCTGAGCCAGGTCATTGCGCGGACCGAGCGAGTGGATTCGTCCGATGACCGCAACGCGTTGGTCAGAGAGTTCAAGCCCCAGCTTACGATCGAGACGGAAGACCTTATGGAGGCGAAGGCCGTCGCTCATGTAGCTAAGCTCGTCAGTGCTCCAGGCATTGTCGAGTACTGGAAATCATCGCCGTACCTCCTGAATTTCATGCGCGATTACAAGCTGAGGGAAAAGCTGCAGGCAGTGAAGCTGCGGCCGGCGAAGGAACTTCGCAAAGCGATCAGAGCCGCCGCCCCCTACTTGATCAGCAAGGAGCAGGTAGAAGGCTACGAGGAAATTCCCTTTCACAATGGAAGAATGCGCGCGCTCGCTCAATCCGCCTTCCAGCACCGGCTCGACCGCGCGCTGTGGATCCCACCGTCTCGACCATCATGTGGAGAACCCGTCCCGGCAACAAAGACGCTGGTCTTCTCGGATTGGTCGATGGTGCCTGACGCGATCGCGGCACTTCTCTCGCATGAGGCAAGCCGCCGTATGAGCATGACGCCGGACCTCGTGAGTCGGACCAGCCGTCCTATCGGCGTCGAGGAAATGATGCCGATGCTGTGTCCTTCCCCTAGCCTTGCCGCCTGGCTCGATCCCATGGCACTCGAAAGACGGTTTGGACGTGCGTCGACTTACCAGCAGCTGCTTAGTCAGGCTCGTGAAGTACTTGCTGAACGCATCGATCCAGAAAGTCTCTCTCGACTGGCCAAGCGATCGGATCGCCTCCTTCCGCTCATGCTGGAAGTTGAATTAGGTCAAGGCATAAACTGGGGAAAAGTCGGTGCCATCGAGCATGACGCCCATGACGAACGTGGAGCGATGGCGCGAACCATCGAAGCGATCAGGGGCGCGCTCGAAGCTGAAGACCATCATAGCGATCCTGATGCAAGGGACATATACGACCAGCTTGCGGAACATGCACTTGGCTCGCCGGCGACCTGTGCGCTCCGCGCTCTCGCCCGTCTCTGCCCGGAGCTGCCGCTCGACCATCCGGCACTTGTTGGCGCAGCAATCGCCATCGCGCTGGGGTTTCGCAGTCTGTACAACCAGCCTGAGACTCGTGCGCTGCTGGAGGAAGCTTCGCCCGTAAACTATTGGCGCCAGATCAATGCTCATGCAGCTCGGCACGACCTGGCCGCCGTTTTGGACGAATACCTTTATCTCGTACTGGAAAGCGAGCGCGCCGGACAACTCGACGCGGCAGAACGCGCTCATCTCATAGCGACGAAGGTCGTCGAAGTGGTCGCCTTGAGGCCTGCCCAGATAACGCTCGACCGCTGGACCGCCGGACGCTCATCCCTACAGGATCAAACCTTCGAAGTGCGTGCTCGCTTCGCCATGCGATTTGCGACGAAGACAGAGGAGGAGAAAGGCGTTCGTCGAACGACTCTCGTCCAGGCGGCGTTCAAGTCTCCTTTCCGCCCCTTTGTTCTGGCATCAACTTCGATCGGACAGGAGGGCCTCGACTTCCATCCCTATTGCGCTCGGATCGTACATTGGAACCTGCCCCGCAATCCGGTCGACATTGAACAGCGCGAAGGTCGTGTCCACCGCTTCAAGAACCACGCGGTGCGCCGCAATATTGCTGTCGCCTTTACCCATTGCGCGTTCGGAGGCGACGCTGGAGTGCCGCCTTGGATGGGCATGTTCGAGGTTGCCCAGAATCAAGAAATCGCGCAGGGGCGTGCTGGCGATTTGGTGCCCTTCTGGCTCTATCCAGGCGACGCCAAAATCGAGCGCGTGGTCCTGATCCCTCCGTTTAGTCGGGAGGCGGAGCGCTACGAAAATCTGAAGAGATCTCTGGCTACCTATCGATTGGCCTTTGGCCAGCCCCGACAAGATGAGTTGGTTGAACTCTTTTCGGCGTTCAGATCTGACGTGGTGGCGGAGCTGGCTGACCTGCAAATCTCACTCAGGCCAGCGAAGATGACTTGAACGCATCGCACCAGCTGACGGAATTAGTCTCCCTAATTCCCTTTCACAATCACGCGCCCCGTACCCGATGCGACGCTATTTTCTTCGGGCCGCTCCTTTGCAGCGTGGCTTGGTCTAACACCGCGTTCGCATAGCAGCGGCGGCAAGGAGAAACTTGTCGGTATAAGTAAGCGCGGCGATAGCTACATTCGGCGCTTACTCGTTATCGGAGCCACAGCGGTCATCCGTCGGGCGCGACAGGACAATGCCAGCAAGAACTGGGCCGCCAAGCTGCTTACGCGTAAGCCGGCCAGGCTGGTCTCGGTGGCCCTCGCCAACAAGACAGCGCGCATCGCGTGGGCCCTGCTGGCGCGGGACCAAACCTATGTCGCTGGAACAGGCAGGGCATAACAGGGATCTTCCGTTCGGCAATACTGAGTAGCCGGAGTAGCAAGCTGGACGGAAGGTAGCGAGGGTGATGAGATGTGATGGCAAACCGGTCGAACTGGGGATTGGATCAATCCGAGATTCTCAAGGCGCTTCGAGCGCCCTTATTTGATTGGAATCCGATCCGCGGACTTCATCAGGGCCTGCGGCCATATGTGCCGCCTCGTAAAGGCCGGACACATGGCTTGCACCCGACCAGAACGGCATCGCTGATTTTCGCTCTTGCAACAGACGGCCGCTCCACACATGAGAACGTGCCGTTGATTTGATAATCAAACCGGGCCATTGGCAATTAATGTGAGAAGCAGTGTCGGCAACGCAGCGGCATCGAATTTGCCAAGACAGGGCATGAAATTCAACGGATTCATGACCTTCACGCTGATGCGATTGCGGTTAAATTGAGAATATGGGATACCCGATTCTCGCAATTAACTGCCAAACCTAACCGGAACGACGGCATTCTCACGGTTAACTGCCAAGCAGACACAAATCCCGTCTCGTCGACGATCAGGACGCCATCCTCATCGCCCAACGCCTCCACCACATAATCGCGAACCTCGTCTCGGAGCCGATCAGCGTCCCAGTGGCTGCGCCCCAACAGCGACTGCATCCGATAGGGCCGCTCCGCTCCGGACTGCTCAGCCATCAGCCAGCCAGTCTTGCGCTCAATGCCGGAAAGAAGGCCATCAAGGAAATCTGCGCCCGTCTCCCGCAGTTCACGACGAGGAAGCACCCGCCCGAGTTGAACGTCCGCTATCGCTTGTCGGGCGCCAAAAGCCGCCAATCAACTTCCGGCCCCAACACGACACTTGAAGATTGACCCGCACGCGCACTGATTGCTTTATTGAAAGACGACGGCCATCCGGGCCGCCATTGTCGTTATCTATCTAGCAGAACCCGACACTTGGAGTACGTAGCGCGTGTACGCCAGGATGAGGCCCAGTCGGCAGTACGGTTAAGTGGCAGTTTTCACCTTATTTCGCCAGAAACCTAACACGCAGGCCGGAGTTGCGAGATGACGGGAACGCCTGACCGAGAACGCCTCGCCGGCATTGCATGGCGCCTGCGCACCAGTCTGGCGAGCATCATCGCCGGGATTTTGTGCTTCACCTACTTCCGGGAGGTGCGCGATCTGCTCCTCGACCGCATGGGCTCGATCGGTCTTGGCGCCTTTGCTGCGCTCGCCCTGGCGGTCTGGGCCGTGCCGATCTACCTCTCAAGCGCACGGGCGCTCGAACGCGACTGGCACGACGTGTTGCGGGCAAGGAAAGTCCCCATCGTCATGGGGCTGATGCCGTTTCTCACCATCCTGCTCGGCCTTTACCTCGTGCGCGCGGACATCACGCGATGCGAGGAGATCCGCACCCGGACGCAGCTGGAGGAATGTGTCGCTGCGCCGACGACCCAGGACAGATTGACCATCGACGACATGCAGTCCTCGCCGAACCCCGCCGCAAGCCCGGTGAGCGTGAGCGAGGTACCTGCGTCGCTGGCTCGACTTCGCACTGTGGCTCTTGCAACCGCAGCTTCGGCGCTTGTATTTCTGGCGCTGGTTATCGCTAGGCCGCGGGTAAGGGAGGGAATAGGAAGACTTGCCCATGCGCCGACCGCCCATGTTTCCGAGCGAGCAGCACGTGCATTCGCCAGAATGTTCCGTCTTCGTCCGGAAATCGGCGCGGCCATACTTTCGGGCGGGCTGTTGTTCTGGGCCTTCTACTGGCCTGCCGAGTTCACCGACAT
Source organism: Mesorhizobium sp. L-2-11 (assembly GCF_016756595.1). Lineage (NCBI taxonomy): Bacteria > Pseudomonadati > Pseudomonadota > Alphaproteobacteria > Hyphomicrobiales > Phyllobacteriaceae > Mesorhizobium > Mesorhizobium sp. L-2-11. Next base: position 216,101 of record NZ_AP023258.1, read on the forward strand.
CTTCGGCCGCGCAGCCCTGTTGCCCGTCTTGCTCGGCAGTTGGGTGGCACTTATCACGGCCATCTCTGCGCATTTCGGTCCTCGGACGAGGAAGGTGCTCGCGGGAGGCGTGTTCGCGGTCGTCGTTCTCTCAACGGCGATGCCGGGATTCCACGACGTACGGCTTTACCGGTCGCAGTATTGGCCAGCGGCGCAGGGGGCGGATCTGTCGGCCACCAGCACCGGCTCTGCTGAGCGGCAGATGCTTCTCGCGGATGCCATTGATCTGTGGATGGTAGCAAACAAGTGCACGGGCAACGGTCGTGCCTGCCCCCGGATTGTTCTGGTTGCCGCCGAAGGTGGCGCGAGCCGCTCGGCCTTCTTTGTCGGCACTGTCCTCGGCGCGCTTCTGGATAAAACCAAGCAGGAGCCGGACATGTACCCTGACTTGGCATCCGCGCTGTTCGCGATGTCGGGTGTGTCCGGCGGCGCACTTGGCCTCGCTACGACCCGGACGGCCCTTATCGATGCCACCGGCCGGGATCCTCCCTGTCGAGTGACAGATCCACTATGGTTTGCCGGTCCCCAAGCCACTGGCGACCTCGCAGGTCGCGATATTGCGCACAGCTGGCGGGCGTGCCTCCAGCTTCTCACCGCCGGCGATTACCTGTCTCCTACCATCGTAGGCCTCGGTGTCCGCGACAACTTCGCAGCTCTGGTGCCGGAAGATCGCGCTGTTCTGCTCGAGCGGGCGATCGAGCGCCACTATAATGGCGCTGTTCATGACGACCGGACAGCTTGCGGCGGACCTCAGGACGGGCGCGGTTTCTGCCGGCCGTTCGGCTATCTCAAGCGGTTTGCAAGCAAGAGGTGGCTTCCGCTACTTCTGCTGAATGCGACTGGCGTTGAATGGGGGCGGCCGATCCTTGCCTCCGATTTCTACACCGCTGTCGCGAGCTGCAGCGGCAACCAGTGCACGCCCTTGTTCTCCACCGCACACAACCTCTTCGAGCTGTTCAAGGATCCGGCCATCCGTCCGGACACCAAGGCGGACAGCCTCAGTTCTCCCCTGGTTGCGGGGTTGCGGGATGCCCTGGATATTCGGCTGTCCACTGCAACAGTCTTAAGCGCACGCTTCCCGCTTGTCTCGCCGGCCGGAATCCTGCGCTACGTTGACGGGCACAAGGATGTTCTCACGGCGCGTGTCGTCGACGGCGGTTATTTCGACAACAGCGGCCTCGAGTCGCTCGGCCACCTCCTGCCGTTTCTGCTGGAGCGGGAACTCAGGCCGCTTGTCATTTATCTGGCCAACGAACCTTGGTCCTCAAAGCCGTATGAACGTCCCGGGCACTCTTTCCTGTCGCCAGATCCGGACCAGCTTTGGGAGACGAGGCTGACCCGTTTGGGCGACAGCTTCTGGTCGCGCGCTATCGCCTTCGTCGCCGAGCCGCTGCGGACCCTGAACAAGACGCGATCCGGACACGTCGAGGCGACCAAGGAGCGCTTCCAGCGCCTGAACGACGGAGGCCAGATCAGATTCGTCTCCGTCCGCGTTATGGAGTCAATCAGGCCGGTCCGCGGCAATCTCGAAGCGCGCTCGCTGTGCATCGACAATCCAAAGGCAGGACCGCTAGGTCGGGTTACGCTCTACCAGCCCGTCATGAGCTGGTGGCTCTCCGCTCTGTCGCAGCGCGCCCTGGACGCGCAGCTGTGCGATTTCGAGAATGCCAATGCGGTCGATCGCATCCTTGAGAGCCTGAAGTTCACGGAAATGACTAGGTGAATCAGGCGGTTGCGGTGGCCAGCGCGGCGCGCAGGTCACCGTCGCGTCACTAGATCAACTAGCCCCGGCCGGGTGGTCGGAGATTTCGCTTCCCTGGTCGAAATCATAGCACTGTGGCGAGACGAACCCCTCATCTCGACTTGTTCGGCCGAGACGATGGCCGTGCGGAAGCTGCCGAGATTGGCAAACAAGCCGACCGGACTGTGGAAGGCGCTCGTCAGCCGTGCAATAGTACGGGCATGGCAAACTCTGCAAATCCCCGAAACGCTGGCTGGCGCTTCAAAGCGTCGTTTAAATCCGGCAGCCCAGGCGAATGGCGAGCTACGTGCTTCGTCGGGATACCCGATGAGGCGACGGCGAGAATGGCAGTCGATCCTAACCTCCAGGGCGCCGACGCCATTGAGGCAGAACCGCTATCGCAAGAAGAATCTGACGCCATAGGGTTGGGCGCCGGCGAAGTTCGGTGTGAATGACGGACCGGCCTTGTCACCGGCTGCAGGCCCCAAAAACCTAGGCCGAGTGTGTCGGCCTTTCTCGAAACTATATCGAAGCAACAAGTAGATACGAGTTCCCAGTTTCATCCTGCCCGGCGCGCCAATGATTTCAAAGGCTTGCAGTGCAACGGCGCGCCGTCGCATGAGATAGCGCCCGGCCGGCCTCGCCGGTAAACTGCCCTGCACTCCTACGGCCTCTTTTTGCGACCCGTCACTGTAATAGCTACGCACTTGTATAGAATATCCTATAGTCTATTGTGGCGACTATCAAATTGGGGGGATGTTTGATGTCAGCGTCTGAAAAAGACCAAGCAGAGGTCAATTCGGGGCACGACTGGGTTAATTTGCGTCGAAAATTTGTAAATGACCAGTTGCGTCGGTTTAGCATAGCTTCCCACGCGCTTTGGATTATCGCGACTCTTAGCTTGCTGTATCTGATTGTTGTGGCCTTCAAGGTTCTTGATGGGCCTAAGTGGGAGTTCATTGCACTTTTGGGGTTTGTCACAATTTGTACTGCGCTCCCTCTTTTCAGCAAGGTCAGTCTTTCAAAGGATGGCGGCGGTTTCGAAGTAGCGAATCCGATCGAATTGCTCGACGAGATGGAAACCAAGGCGCAGGCTGCGCGCAGCGAGAGCTTCGAACAAACGCGCCTACAAATCAGTGCATTATCTGTTCAGCTAGCCGAATTGACGGAGACGCTTGCCAAGCGCTCTGTTGACCAAGCAAGCGTCGAGGAGACGACAGAGCCGACACTGCGGGATATCCGCAAAAAGCTACTTCCCCAGACTGACCATGAAGACCCGCAGAAAGGGCGTTTTGGGGGCAAGGACTCCAGCGGGACGAGGGAACTGACAGCCCTGGTCAAACGCTCCGACCTGGGTCAGAATTGGCAGAAGCTCATTCTTACCCTGAGGTCGACTGACGGTCAGCCGCTATCTGGCGCCTATGCGTACTTCTTCTTGCACGATACGTTCGATCCCGACGTATACCGTGTCAAGGTGAGCCCGGGCGCGTCTTCTGTTAGTCTTGAGACTGCATGTAAGGGCGCCTTTACCGCTGGCGTTGCCGCCGAAAGGGGAAACACCCTGCTCGAGTTGGACCTGACCGCTGACAAAGTCAAAGCACCGGCGTGGTGGAAGCGTTCGTGACCCTGATCAAAGCCTTGTTGTGGTGGATCGGGTGCGATCGCGGTTAGTTCGGCTTGGAAAGCGGAGCGGGTTCGGTGGGCGAGCACGACGGGCGACAGGAACAGCATTCTACGGCGGAACGCTTGCTGCCATGCGACATCGTCATGGCAGGCGGGGTGACTAGCGGTGTCATCTATCCTGGTGCGGTGGCGATGATCGCCCGCCGATATTCGTTCCATTCGATAGGAGGCACCTCTGTTGGCGCGATCGCCGCGGCGGTCACCGCCGCGGCAGAATACGGACGCCGAACGGGCTGCAATCCACAAGCGTTCGAAGACATTGCCGCGATGCCCAAAAGTCTCGGCGACGTCGCACCGGATGGACATTCGCGGTTGTTCCACTTGTTTAGCCCCGAGCCAGCAACAAAGCCGTTGCTTGCTCTTGTCACGCCGCTCATGAGCGCCAGGAATTTCAGCGGAAAGTTCATTGGCATACTCGCCGCATCCCTATCGGCCTGGCCGCTCGTGCTGGTGATGGCTGTTACATCGCTGGCAGGCGTCGCGCTGGTCGTGCACCAAATCGTCGGCGGACAGGCGATTCTTACTGTAGTGAGCTTGATCGCTGCCTTGTGCCTTGTACTGGTCTCTTGGCTTGTGATGCTCATCACCGTTCTGGTGCGCCGCTGGCTGCCCCTGTGGCGTGCCAATGGCTATGGGATCTGCACAGGGAAATCGGCACCGTCGTTCTCGACCAATCGAGCCATCGCAACGTTCGAGGGTCTTTCGCCATGGATGCACCGGGTTGTGCAGTCCGCCGCAGGGCGAACCATTGATGACGCGCCTCTGACGTTTGGCGAATTGTGGAGCGCGCCGGAAGCGGCTGGCGCAAAGCCGGGCGGTAACGGCCCGACGGCACCCCGTTCAATCGATCTTGCGATGATCGCCAGTGACATCAGCCGCAATCGTACCGTTCAACTCCCGTTTCTGGAATCCCCTTCACCCATCTACGCGGATATCGAGACCCTGCGCCGGTATTTCCCGGCCAAGATCGTTGACTGGATCGAGACCAAAGCCGGCGACTATGAGGATCGACACCAGAGGCAGCAAGGGTGGATAAGGCTCCCGCGACCGCAGGATCTGCCGCTCGTCTTCGCTGCAAGATTGTCGCTGAGCTTTCCCGTACTCCTCTCTGCTGTTCCTCTTCTCACGCCGGACTTTGCGAAAGGTAAGTTGCCCGACGGCAAGATTCCTCTGCGGTCTGTTTGGTTCTCGGATGGCGGGCTGACATCGAACTTCCCCATCCATTTTTTCGACAGTCCGATCCCGTCGAGGCCGACCTTCTGCCTGAACCTCATTGGCTATGGTGCGGGAGCGCCGACCGTCGCGACGGATGCACAGCAGCAGGAAGAGGAGCCCCACGACCATGCAGCGAACAAAGCCATCGAGCACCCTCGGGATGTTCGGCGCGCCGCCAAGAACAGGCCCGACGTCACCCCGGTCGGTGACCCGAAGCCCCGCGACCCGGTGTGGGAGTTTATTTCGATGGCTAAGGGAAATCAGTTTTCTCCGGCCCCTTTTACCGCGTTCGACACCGCGCCCGGTCTCGGCTTGGTGGCATTCTTCACAGCGCTTTTGAACACGGCAAGGTTTTGGAACGACAACCAGATGCTTCTCGCGCCTGGAACACGCGACCGAGTCGTGAACATCGCATTGCGCGACGACGAGGGCGGCCTCAACCTCGATATGGACGCCAAGGTATTGAGTGATCTTGATTTGAGAGGTCGCGCTGCAGGTCTTCTAATCGCCGCACGCTTCGACCCGGATGCGAAACGCGATCCTGAAAGCGGCGCCAAAAATGTCGAGGTTTTCGCAAACCACCGATGGGTTCGGTACCGCAACGCTATGGCAGCATTTGAAGACATCTCTCGACGCTTTGCCACATCGAGGCGAAAGTCCGATGCGGCGGCGGTCGACCGCAATGAGTCTCTGCTGGACCAAATGATCGAGGGAAATGCCAGCGAGAAGCTGGGCTATCCGGCTCCTGTCGGAGCTCGCGGCTTCTATCGCAAATACACGGACGCGTTGGAACAGCTCGCACAGGCGATGGCCGATGCCACGAGAGCCGACCCCGACAATACATTCGATCGGCCTCGATCATATCGCGAAGGAAGCTCCAGAGCGCCGGCCGGTGCTGCGCCGCGGCCAAAGATGCGGGTCAGGTTGAGGCCGATAGCCGACAACGATCCCCGCGCCGAGTACGCCGACCTTCCAGCGACGTCACCGCCGAAGTGTGACGAAAACCCTCCCACATAGTTTGGGAAGTCCGGACTATTGGTGTGCGTCAATGCGACAGATGCTTGGATGGCCATGATGCATCACGTTCTCGAAAGCCGCGAATACAAACTGCTATTGGAGTTTTCGCATTTCGATGCGAATCCGACGTTGGAGTTGGCCAACTCATTTTGGGATCAGAGGATCAAACCTACGATAGAAGGTAGGCTTGGCAAGCGCGGGAGGAATTCCAGGGCCGAGGAATGGTTCGCGACAGCCGAAGTGAAATCGGTCAGGTTTTGGGATACCTCCGCCTGTCTGTTGACGCGATGCAACTACGCGCTGAGGGAACGGGTCTCGAACAGGAAAGAGGGCAGCCGCAAACAGCAGCGCGAAATCACCCTCAAGCTTCGCATGCCGGACATGTTTGTCGTCGCCGCGACTTCGCTACGTGGCGCGCAAGGTGCCAAAATCGCCTTCGAGGAGGACATCGCGCCGTTGGAAGTTGCCGATCAGAGCTATCCGACCTCAAAGGTTGCGATCTCGACGCCCAGATCGATACGCAGCCGATTTTCGTTATCCATCTCGATCAAAGGGGTAGCATCCGAGCCCTCTACACTCTCGTATGCCGCAGCGCTTTTTCCGACGCTGCTGACAAATTTGGAAGCACGAGGTGCGCTTGCCTCGCGAAGCAACCAGCTTCAGCATGGCCCAGCTATCCAGGAACATGTTTTCAAGGGGGCCAAGGTCAGGTTGGCGAGCGGTACAACCGGCGAGTTTGCCCTCACGATCTGGCACTTCGCGCCACCGGAGCCGGTACGTGGCGTAGCCGAAATATCGTTCAAATGTGGCTTCGAAAACGGCACAATGCCGGGCGCTGCGGCGCAACGTGCATTTGACCTGTTCATCGGCCTCCAGGAAGACCTCGGAAATGGGCTCGATCTGCAGCATCCGAGTAAAACCGAACTCGCCCTTCCACTTGGATGCAGGGGCGAATAGGCGCCGCCGGAAACACTCCCTTCAAAACGCAATATCGTTCGCATCTCGGATCGGACGGGAGGATTCGATCGCAGTCGTCTCGACACTGCCCATACGATCCATCTTGCGAAGCCCGCCAAAATCGAGGCCGGTTAATTCCTCGATGAGTTTGATCGGGCGCTGAAACACACGCGCCTCGTCGACGCTGTAAGGATTGTACCTGGTCGTCTCGAAGATAGGCGCGATCGTCGACGATTGCTCTATAACGAATCCAGTTACGGAAGGGGTACCGTCTGGGCGCTTGAAGACGCAGATCTTCCAAAAGGACCATGGGATTTGCCACGCCCCCCCTTTCAAACCTTCGCCGTAGAAATTGTCGTCCGGCCGCAGGATCGGTCCAGTCATCACCGTCGCTTTTTGTGCACGCGTATCCGCGCGGGCGAGCACGAAATCCTCCAGATTGCCCCAGGTTTCGCTGTTATAGATGTGCTCCTGCGGTGCCGCGTTCGTATAGTGGAACGTATCGGCGCCCGCCCGGTCCGCAACGTCCTGCGGTCCCCAGACCGGATCGAGGCGACGCACAAGATGGCCACGATCGATCTGGATGCCTTTTCCGGGAACCTTGCCGTAAACTTCTGCCAATGTCTGTTCATTGGCTGGAAGTCTGTCATCCCGGCGCCAGCTTGGCGATTTCGCGGACTTCAGCTTGTTGCCGTCGATGTTGACTGCTGTCCAGATCGCAAGCCTACGGTCCACATTCATGGCCAGGCTGAAATGCGTGTAGTCGAACACAGTCTTGTCATTGGTGTTGTTCTTCGCCAGCGTTCCCTTAAAACTAGAACCTGTTTTCGGCAAAGGGACGACGAGGTCCGCCCCGAGGAACTTTGGATCGTAGCCGAGCGATTCCGCAAAAGCCGGATCGGTGAAACGGGTTGTTTCAAAGGCCGTAGCCTCAGGAGCATTTGGGACCGTTTGCCAGTTCTTCGGCGTTGTGTCGGCTAGGGCAGGGCGCGGTCGGTAGGCAGCACGAGGTTCATAGGACAGCATCGCCATGATCTTTGCAGCGTCCGCGCTGAACGGAGCGTCCGCCTGGAGATGCGCCCATAAGGCGCTAATGCGGATGCCCTCATTGGCGATCCACTTTTTGGCACTTTCCCCGTCGGCTTCAGTCCAGACCTTTCCCTCCTTGTTTAAGGGGTCGCCCTTCTGGTTCCGATCAACGATTGCTTGATGGTGAATTGCGACCAGATCCCATTGGTCGTTGAAGACCGGCGCCCCGGACGAGCCTCGCTCCGTGTCAGCTGTATAGTGTATGAAAGCCGGATTGATGTTCGGGAATTTCGTTTGGTCGAGCGCCACTATTCGATTTTCACGCACCACCACTTGCTTGGTTCCGCCTTCCGGATGCTGGATGATCGAGACATGCTCGCCCGTGATCCCCTTACCGCTCATCGGGATCAGCGGCAGCACACCGAAGTCGGTTATCGGCGTTCCATCGTGGCCCATCGGTGAGATGGCGACGATGGTAAAATCAAGATCGACACTCGTATAAAAGGCTTCGATCGGAGCGAAGGGAAAGATGCGGCCACGTCGCTCGACAAAATTCGTGTCGAGTTCGTAGCCAAATTCCGCCAAGCTACGGCTTGCCGTTTCCGGATCAGGAAGGACGTGATTGTTCGTCACCAATAGTGCCGGTGTGACAAGGAAACCAGTCGCATAATCTGGCGGTCCGCCTGCCATTCCGAGGGTCTTTATGCGGCAGACAGCTTTGGCCGTTTGAACGCCGCGCTCAAAGAAGTTGATGCTGACGATATCGCGCTTGCCGATCAGCCGTTCGAACGCGCTCGGATCGTTGCGATTGATCAGATCGAGCCTAACGGCGATACGATCCGGCCTGTCAGTGCCAAGCACCTTCCCGGGAACGGAGTCCGACGACGCGCTCTTCTTCTTCTTCTGATCAGCAACCGTTTGATGTTCGATCGCCTCCTTGGCCGCCAGACTCGTGTCTCGCTCTATCCTGAATGCCTTTTTCGCGTCGTCAATCTTTGCCATAGTCCCCCACCTTGCAGTGCGATTCAGTACTTGCTTTCTATCGGTCGAGCAGTTCGTCCGCTGCGATCACACAATGCGTTGCTGAGAACGTTGGTCGGCCGCACGCCAGCCGACGAGACATCTGCATCGCAAGCGTGCTGTCGAATTTTGATCTTCTGGAAACCGTATGCGATGGCTGCCACCTCCATGTGGCCCGGAGGAGGGAGAAATCACCAATATGAGCTGGAATGTCTATGAAATGATCTAGCATCTTTTCCCCCAAATGCCGGCACAACGCTAACGTAGCTCTGCAATACGTTTGGCACAAGGTTTGCGTCGAGCAGCAAACAAAGACCCCAAAAAAACTTCCAATTTTGTTGAGCCGGCGAAAGTTATTTCGCGAATCCAAGTTTTATTTTAGTCGGCAGACGGCGGCACCAGACGATCTTACTTCTCACCATGGGCGTCAGGGATTCTAGGACAATGTCGAGGCGGAGCTGCAGCTATACTGGCGAGTAAGTTAGTGATACTGATATTGCGGGAGTAAGATTCCGAGAAAAACCAATCGTGGTAACAGCGCGCGGGGGCGTAAATGACTGAAATCACTTTGAAAGTGTTTGCAAATGCCGACGATGTGCATCTCGTCTGGTCCCACGACAACGACATCCCGGGATGCCTGGGATTTGCCATCGAGTGTCGCCGCGGCACCGCCTCTCCCAAATATCTGTCGAACCGCGTCGGGTTCGAAGATGACACGGCAGTAGACAAGGACGGCAACCGGATCACCGCTCGTTCCTCACAGATTTGGCCGTTCCAACGATATGATTGGACAGACCACGCAGCCGACCTCGGCGACGTCATTGCCTATCGAATCGTCTCAAGGGTCAAGGGAGCCGGCGGCAAGCTGGAGGACGGGCCGTCGAGCAAGTGGTCGCAGGAGCTGACGCTTTCCGCCGATTGCGGCGACGGCGCCAGCGTGCATTTCAACCGCGGCTATGTGCTGTCGCAGTTCATGGCGCGTTACATGAAACGCAAGGGGATCACGCTCGAGGAACTGAAGAAAACCGCCGTCATCGTCAGCAAGAAGGTCGACCGTGAGGCGAGGGCCTTCCTCGGAGGGACATTGCGCGAGACAATGCTGAAGATGATGGCAGACGTGGCAGCCGATGATGGCCTGGAACTCCATGCCGCGTTTTATGAACTCAGCGACGAGGAACTCATCGACGGGCTCTGCGCGATCGGCAAGAGTGCGAAGATCGTTCTGGCAAATGGAAGCGTCAAGGCCGAAGGCGAGGACGAAAATGCGGATGCGCGAAAGCGTCTGGGCGGTGCGGGTGTTGTGGTGCACGATCGCTTTCTCGCGCCGAAAGCGCTGGCCCACAACAAGTTCGTGGTCGTGGGCCGCCTCACGGATGAGAAGTTCGAGCCGGCGAAGGTATGGACGGGGAGCACGAATTGGACGCCGACGGGGCTCTGCACGCAGCTCAACAACGGCATCATGCTCGATCATCCCAGGTTGGCGCAGCGCTACGAAGAGCAGTTTAAGCTGCTTATCGACGCAAAGAGCTCGGTTTCTGACGACTTGCTGGCATCGAACAATGCGCCCGAGCGCGACATCAAGTTCGGCACCGGTACGGTCGACAGCTGGTTCTCAAGCCTAGGCGACGAAATCGATATCAAGGAACTGATCAAGCTAGTGGAGGGTGCGCAACAGGGGGTGTTCTTTGTGATGTTTCAACCGGGTAACGAGCCGGTACGAACATTGCTCAGGATTCAAGAGGAAAAGAAACTCTACGTGCGCGGCGTAGCGACCCGATTCACCGGCAAAGGTCTAGAGGAGTTCAAGCTGCTGAAGGCGAAACCCGAGGACTTTTTCCTCGATGCGGCGCAGGATACCGGCGTCGAGAAACCGGTCGGACAATGGGCGGTGGAAGGCACGGCGGCTGATTTTACATCGGCCATCGGTCACGCCATCACGCATTCGAAAGTGCTGGTGATCGACCCATTCGGTGACGATCCCGTAGTTGTCACGGGCTCGCACAATTTTTCGCATGCGGCGAGCGCCGGCAATGATGAGAACTTCATCGTCATTCGCGGCCACAAGATGATCGCCATGCATTATGCCATCAACGCCATGCAGACCTATAGCCACTATCGCTGGCGGGCCTATCTCGCGGAGGCGGCGAAGGAGAAGAAGAATCCCTTCGAGTACCTCTCACGCGATCCACAATGGCAAAAGCGTCGGACTACCGGCGAAACCAAGCGAATGCTGGCATTCTGGATGGCCGGCGCTTAGAGCGATCGGGCTTTTTCCAGCATGTGATTGGTGCGAACGCCATATGGGATTCGACCAGTCGTGCCGAAATCTATCCCGCACACCGGCAAGGGGGGATGACGCATGCCAGCGCTAGAATTCAAAGACATATCGGACTTGATCGCAAAATGGATAAGCATAATTGCGGCAATTTTAGGTGGATTTATCTGGCTTAATACTTATGTCGATAGCAAGAGAGATGAAATATCAGGGCGCCAGCAGGAGAGCATAAAGTTCTTCAGAGAATATAACAGCCCCGAATCATTGAAGCTTAGGCAGGAGTTTTTTGACGTGAAGCTAGCGACCCGTAGCGAAGTTGATCAAAAACTTTCATCGCTTAGAGGGGATACGAATGCGGCGATGGCACAAGCGGAGCACTTGATCCGCAGCACCGCGATGAAGATCATCATAGATCAAAAAAAAGGCTTCGATATGCGAAGGCTGATTGAAATGTTCGACCAGGTTGAAGCCTGTGTCGACCTCAATGTCTGCGACAGGGATGTAATTTATCGGTTCTTCAATGCAGATGCCTACGAAATTCGATATATTCTCATGGACTTCATAGATCAAATCAAACTTACCCGCCCTGGTTTTGGCAAAGGAATCGATGCGCTCTCCTACAAACCGAAAGATTGAGGTGCATCATAATACTTGCGCCACTCTTGCACTTGACCTACACTTTGTGTCTGCTTTCTGCTCCTCGCGTGCCTTGCGAAGCGGAGAAGGGTATGGCAGCGTGGGGGCGCGATGGCTGAGGTGTCGCTTGAACGGCCGGTCGAAGATGCTACCGCGCCCGATGATTTGGACGCTTCGCCTGTCGACAAACTCGTGATGATTATCCGCCACGCCGAAAAGCCGCTTCCGGATCGGCCGGATGCCGGGGTGACTGAACTCGGCGAGGAAGACGACAAATCCCTTACGGTCCGTGGGTGGCAGCGCGCTGGGGCTTTGGCCTGCCTCTTTTGCAGTCCGCCGACCCCGCTTCATATTCCGAAATCAATTGTCGCCTCGGCGCCTGTCAAACAGGACGGCAGCGGCACCCGCAATCTGCGGCCGACACAGACGATTTCGCCGCTCGCCTTGCGTCTGCAGATCGAACCTGACACCCGCTTTTCAAAAGGCCAGGTGGACCTCGCTGGCCCCCTGATTGCCATGCAAGGCTCGCCGACACTAGTGTGCTGGCAGCACGAATCCATCCCCCGTCTCGCCGCCGCCATTGTCAAACGCGGCGGCGTCGCGCCACGCCTGTGGGATCACGAGGATTACGACAGCATCTGGATGCTTGGCTATTCCGCGTCCTCGGCTAGGTGGGTATTCATGCGCGCCCGCCAGGGTTTGCTCCTCGGGGACAAGAGATGACGCAGCCCGTTGCCGACGCCAGACCGGAAAAATCCTGCCCGAGGTGCCAGAGCACGATAGCCAAGGCAGCGGTGGTTTGCCCAGTCTGTCAGTCCGACATTGCGGAGCAGAAACAGAATGGCTTCGTAACTTTTGCGAGATTCCTCAAAGACTGGATCGGATTCCCGACCGCCGTCGTCGCGGCGGTGGCCCTCATCGGACCGGCAACCAACGCTGTTCTCGCCTATCGCGGCAAAGACGGCGCTACCCTTACGCTGAAATATGTTGGACAGAACATCGTCAACATCGGCCTCGACGACACCCCAGTTACAGAGCAGCCGAACGAAGTCTTCGCTTACATCCCCTATGTGCGGCAGGTTCTGGTGAACAGCGGGCTGTCGCCAGCCACTATCCAGACCGCATTTACCTGCTATCGCAGTGAGAACGGCGTGGGACAATTCGTCGGGAACTTCTATTTCATAGATCTGCGAATGCAGAAGAGACTCGCTGATGACCCCAAACTGGGCCCGGGGGAGTCGGTTCTGGTCGATATCGTGGTACGAGACATTTCTCCGATTGACACTACCGTGATGACTTTTCCGGCGTCAGACACCTGTACGCTTCCGTATACGGACAAGTACGGCACCCATACATTCAGCTTCCCTGCGGCGCTCGAGAGCGGGACCCCTTCCCTGTTCAGCCTCGATGCCCCTGAAGATAGAAGGGTAGCTTTACGAGAAAAGTTCTGCCCGAACATGGTCAGGGGGCTGCACCTGGGATCTGAGTCGGTCGACTGCGTCGACGACTCCCATGTCTTCGCGATCGAGCCGGTCTACCTTTGGCAGGACGGCCTCCAGCGGGTCCTCCGACAGTCCGGTGGCTTTCACCAGATCACGCAAGGCGGGGCGACACGCGCTCCGGGATTGGTGCTGACCGGCTGTTCTGCACCCAACTGCTCGCAGCAAGAACAAGAGATGCGGCAGGCGCTCCGGTCGTTCACGCCTGCAGTGGCTGTGTGGCTATGCCCTCCCGAAGTCGACGGCCCTAATGCGCCGGCGACAATCGATTTCAAAAAAGATTGTCCGCCAGTCGAGTTTTCTGCGGCACCGCCGTGAATGTGCCTGCCGTGATCTTCATGCCGCGACAGAATCACCGTCCCCAGGCCCTCACGGACGAACGCGGATGTTCGTCTTCCCCGAGCGTCGCTCGGTCGGGTTGAAGGCGGAAACGGCATCGTCGAGGGTCGAGATGTTGCCGATGTTCGTCCGCAGTCGTCCGTCCCGCACCCGCTGGACGATCTCACCCAGTTGAGCACGATCGGACTCGACAACGAAGTCGACCGCCAGGCCATTGACGGGCCGCGCGTCGGGCGGCCCGACGCGCGGTCACCAGTGTCCCTCCGGCTCGAACCAGGCCTGCGGACCGCTTCTGGATGTCGCCGCCGACGCCACAACATGCATTTTGAGCCCGTACTCGATGTTCCAGGTCTTCGGGACGTCGCCCGGAAATCGAGATGCCGAGGTTGCTTGGGAATTCGGCGCCCTTGTCGGTTCGGGGTGGGCCAGCATGGATGACTTCCGGCCCGGGGCCCGGCGCAGGCAGACGTTTCTGATTGCACCGAAGGAACGTCTGACGCGCGGATACTGCGGCACAGACTGGACTTGTTGGAACCCGACGTCTCCGATTTTTTCCGCTTCATAGACGTTAATGAGAGGCATCCGTTCTCCGGGACCGGCAACCTCATGAAGTTTGCCGAAGGTCTCGTCCGAATTGATGTCCAGAACCAGGTCATCGTGCTCCTGGACAACGACGCGGAAGGCGTTGATGTCCGCCAGAAATTGCTGAGACTGGGCATGCCCAGCAACATGCGGGCCATGGTGCTGCCTGACGACGAGTCCTTCAGGAAGTTCCCCACGAAGGGACATGACGGAAGTTCGAGAGCGACATCAACGGCCGCGCGGCTGCAATCGAATGCTACCTGGACCTCAATCTTCTAGGCCGCCCCCCGGCGCATGTCATGTGGAGCAATTTCAAAAAAGACGTCGGGAGCTGGCAGGGCGCGCTCGAGCACAAAGAGTCGTATGTGGACGGTTTTCTCGAGTTGAAACGCGAAACCCACAAAGACTACGTTACGACCTGACAAAAATTTCAAAAGTATTGCGTTGCCTGATTGAAGAGGCCACGAGCCTCAGTTGCACATCGGTATAGCCGCGCTGACCATCCAGGGAATTACGAGCCGGCCCCACTGGGGTTAGACCTCACCAATAGTTCTTGTGCTTAACTTGACGGACAGCTGGATCTTTCTGAGAGACACTACTATTTTGTACGTTAATCCCGGGGCAGTGCAAGAATGAAGGCGTTTTTCGCGTATCCATCATCCGAACGAGACGTGATTGAGGCGATCCACTCGGCCAAGCAGTCACTTAGCCAATCACGGCGGGATCTCGAGGTCACCCTGTGGCAGGAAAACGACATTTCTGGCCGACCACTGACGGACCCGATTTTCGAGGCGATTTCCGAGTCGGACATGCTTTTCGCCGACGTGACGACCATGAACTTCAACGTCACGTTTGAGATCGCATACGCCATAGGGCTCGGGAAGCGCGTGCATCTGGTCCGAGACCAGAACATCGCCCGCGAGGCGTCCCTGATTACGAAAATCGGCATCTTCGACACTTTGGGCTTCACCACCTACTCGGAAGGCCATGGTCTCGCCAGGATCCTTCAAGGCGCCACGCCAGAGAACCCCTTACCCCTCAAGGTTGAACCAAACAAAAAAGCGCCCGTCTATATCTTGAACACCCCCACGTCCAACGCGCCGATGCTGGCGATAGGCGCCAGGGTTAAAAAATCCCGCCTCGGCTTCCGGAGCTTTATACCGCAAGAGGAAATCAGGATGTCGGCGAGCAAGGCCGTAGTCGACATCTCGGCCTGCATGGGCGTCATCGTACCGCTGTTGCAGCCTAGTTTCGTCGACGCCGACATCCACAACGTGCGCGCGGCATTCATCGCCGGTCTCGCGTTTGGGCTGGGCAAGGTGACCCTGATCCTGCAGCCGCCCGACGGACCCGCGCCGCTCGACGTCCGGGACATGGTCAAGACGTTCTCCCATGCCGAGGACATCGCGGAGTTCATCAATGAGTTTGCCCTCGACGTGACCGAGCGAATGCAGGCCGACGACCCCCTTGCCGTGCCGAAAGGCTCATTTCTATCGGAACTGTCGATAGGAGATGCCGTTGCTGAGAACGAGTTCCAGACCCTGGCCAGATACTACCTGAGGACGGATCAGTACGGCCGGGCTTCCCGTGGCGAGGTCAACCTTGTGGTCGGGCGAAAGGGGGCTGGAAAGACGGCGCTTTTCTCCCAGCTTCGAAATGAGAAGCGCGCCAAGGTTCAGAACATCGTGGTTGACCTCAAGCCCGAGGGCTACCAGCTCATCCGTCTCAAGGAGGACGTCCTCGACTACCTGGCCGAGGGCGCTCGAACACACTTGATCACTGCTTTGTTCGAGTATGTTCTCTACCTGGAGATTTGCTACAAGGTCCTCGAGAAGGACAAGACCAAATATATGCGGGACGGCAGGCTCTACGACCCTTATCTGGCCCTGCAAAAAGCCTACGAGTCGGGCGACGCCAGCGAGGGGGACTTTTCCGAGCGGCTGCAAGCGCTCTCCCGGTCTCTCGTCGAGGGCTTCAAGCGCACTTACGGGCAGTCAGACCGGGAACAGCGGCTGACGTCGGCCCAGGTTACGGAGCTTGTTTACAAGCACAATATCAAAGATGTGCGCGAAGCGCTCTCGGCGTATCTCGAGTTCAAGGACAGCGTGTGGGTCCTCTTCGACAATCTCGACAAGGGGTGGTCGGCGCACGGGCTGAACGACGAGGACGTCACAATCCTCCGAGCTTTGATAGACGCGGCGCGTAAGATCCAGCGCCAAATGCAATCGGACGAGCACGACTTCCATTGTGTTGTCTTCGTGCGAAACGACGTCTACCAGCTCCTCGTCGAAGCGTCTGCCGACTATGGCAAAGAGAGCCGCGCGGTGCTCGATTGGACCGAGCCCGACGTGCTGCGTGAGATGTTGCGCCGCCGGCTCATATCCGGCCTCTTTCCGCCCAAAACCCCTTTCGAGAAGGTGTGGTCGAGTGTCGCCATCAGCCACTACAGAGGCGAGGAGACGTCGAGCTTTCTGATTGAGCGGTCGCTGATGCGGCCGCGCAATCTAATCAAGCTTATCAGCCATTGCCGCGGTTTCGCTGTCGGGCTTGGGCACGAGAAGATCGAGCAGGACGACATCGAAAAGGGCCTCAGGAGCTATTCCTTGGACCTCATCACCGACGCGGACCAGGAGCTCACTGACATTCTCGGCGCTGACACCACGCTGATCTACCACTTCATCGGGGAAGGAGAGAGCTTCAGCCGCGACCAGCTTGAGAAGATATGCCGTGGAGCCGAGATCGCACCTGAGAAAATCGAGAGCGTGATTGAGTTCCTTCTTTACTACGGCTTCATGGGTATCCACCACACCGAGAGAACGACGTATATCTTCAATGTGAACTACGACATGAAGCACTTGAAGGTTCTAGAGAAAAAGGCGGGCGCGAATGTGACCTACACGCTTAGCCCGGCTTTCCATGCCGGATTGAATTGAAGTTTGGACGTCTGGCGGGATTGCTTCCCAAGTGAACCTTCGATGGGGGGCGGACAGTCCCGCGTCCCGGCTATACGCTAGGGGCCCTGACGAAACGCTGGCGTTCCGAAACAAGATGACGGTCAGCGAGGACCAAGCAGAAGTGTTCAAAGCCTGACCACTATTTCAGCCTAGCGCCGGCGGGCCCTTCCCGGCTGCTGAGATGCTTCACGAGTCGTCGTTCTACAGCGCTGCCCTGCCGCCCATTAGATGTCTGCCCCCTCTGCTGAACGTCCACCTACTGATTGCTGCGGCAAATAGCTGACTGACCGCTTACGTGAAGGGTTTCGGGCGCCGGCAGGCGTACGAAAGTCCCCGAGGAAGGAACCCGCGGGCCACAGGCGATGGCTATGGGGATTTCGGATTTCGGCCGATGTCAGCGATGGCGCGACCGCCGTCGAGGAGCGGCGGGATTGATGCACACGGACCGCCTTGTCTTCCGGCCGTGCGGCATCGTCGGCTCGGTGCGCGGTCGGACGCAGCCCTGTCGACGCCGATGGTCACCATGGACGGCGTGGGTTCGTTGCCGGAGGCTGAGTGCCTGCGATTGAAGGCTGGACCATGCCATGCCGGGTCATGGCGTGCTTCTCCCGGTTGATGGGGAATCGTGTGGCGGTCCGCGCGGCTGCCTCCATCGTTCGAACACCTCGATCACGATCATGCGGCCGCCACAGCAGGGGCATGGCGGGCGAAAGTTGTCCGGTTCAAAGTTGTCCGGTTCGTCCATGGTGTCATCGTCGGACGGTGCGGCGACGTTCAGGAGTTCACGAGCAAGCGCGAGGCTGGCCTTGCGAGCAGAACCGGCAAGCAGGCCGCAATGCCGGATGCGATGGAAGCCACGCGGCAGGACATGCAGCAGGAAGCGGCGGATGAACTCGTCGGCCGCGAGCGTCATGAGCTGCTGCCGGTCGGCGCCTTCGCGACGATAGTCCTTGTAGCGGAAGGTGACGCCGCTCTCGTCGAGGCGGATGAGGCGGCTGTTCGAGACCGCCACCCGGTGGGTGTAGCGCGACAGGTAGGCGAGCACCGCTTCCGGGCCGGCGAAGGGCGCCTTGGCGTAGACCACCCAGCGCTTCTTCCGGATCGGCGACAGGTGGCGCAGGAATGCCCGCCGTTCCGCGAGATGAGCAATCGCGCCGAAGAAGGCGAGCCGGCCAGCGTCGTCGTGCAGCGCGACCAACCGGGAGAGGAACAGCCGGCGGAACAGCTTGCCGAGCACCCGCACCGGCAGCAGGAAGGCGGGACGCGACGATATCCACCGGCTTCCGTCCGGCGAGATGCCACCGCCTGGCACGATCATGTGCACGTGCGGATGATGCGTCATCGCCGAACCCCATGTGTGGAGCACGGCGGTGATGCCGATGCGTGCGCCCAGATGCTTCGGATCGGCCGCGATGGTCAGCATCGTCTCCGACGCCGCCTTGAACAGCAGGTCGTAGACCGCCGCCTTGTTGTGGAAGGCGATGTCGGCGACCTCGGCTGGCAGCGTGAAGACGACGTGGAAGTAGCCGACCGGCAGCAGGTCGGCCTCGCGCTCGGCAAGCCATGTCCGCGCCGCGGCACCCTGGCACTTTGGACAGTGCCGGTTGCGGCAGGAGTTGTAGGCGATGCGCCAGTGGCCGCAGTCCTCGCAGGCCTCGACGTGACCGCCAAGGGCCGCGGTGCGGCAGTGCTCGATCGCCGACATGACCTTGAGCTGCTGCAGTGTCAGATGCCCTGCATGGGCGGCCCGGTAGGCGGGCCCGGCAGTGCGGAAGATGTCGGCAACCTCGATCGAGGCGCGCACGCTCAGCCGTCGGGTGAGATCTCTTCCGGCTTGAAGAGGCCAAGCTTGTCGAGCGGGCTCGTGACGGTGCGCACCGTGCGGGTTGCAACCTTGGTGTAGAAGGCGGTGCTATTTAGCTTGGCGTGCCCGAGCAGGACCTGGATGATCCGGATGTCGGTGCCGTCCTCCAGCAGGTGGGTGGCGAAGCTGTGGCGCAGCGTGTGCGGCCCGACGCGCTTGGCGATGTCGGCCGCCTGCGCTGCCTCGACGACCACGCGATAGAGCTGGCGGGTGCAGATGGGCTTCATCGCATGCTGCCCCGGAAACAGCCAGCCGTCGCGGTGCATCACGCCCTGCTGGCGTCCGACCTTCCACCACTGGCGCAGCAACAAGAGCAGGTCTTGCGACAGCATGGCGTTCCGGTATCGCCCGCCCTTGCCGCGCTCGACACGTAGCAGCATGCGCTCACTATCGACGTCGGCGATCTTCAGCGTCGACACCTCCGCCACGCGCAGGCCCGCGCCATAAGCGACCGACAGCGCGGCCTGGTGCTTCAGGCAGGTGGTGGCGTTGAGCAGCCGGGCGACCTCGTCGCGGCTCAGCACCACCGGCAGCGTGCGCGGGTGCGCCAGACGAACGAGCTTGCGCGCCAGATCGGGACGATCGACCGTATGCGTGAAGAAGAAGCGCAGCGCCGACACGATGCTGTTCATCGTCGGCACGGGAACACCGTCGTCCTGCTGCTCGATCTGGAACTGGCGCAGGTCGTCGGTGGTCGCTGTGTCTGGTGAACGCCCGAGGAACGTCGCCAGGCGTCCGATGTCGCGGAGATAGTTGCGCTGCGTCTCCCGTGAGAAACGCCGCATGTTCATGTCGTCGATCAGCCGCTGACGAAGTGGACTGATAGGTGCATCAAGAACAGGATAGGGCATGGTCAGGCTCCTTGTTGAAGAAGCCCGCCATGCTCTGCTCCAGCCGAACGACGCTCAACGCGAGCGCGACGATCGACCCATAACCCTTACCTCAACCACAGGGTGCCCTCCCGCGCGAGCGGGTTCGTTCTGCGGGCGCTGTGACGACCTTCGCTGGCGATACGAATACCGCCAGCTCTCACACCAATCCCACCCGGAAATCCTCCAGAACCTGGGCCAATCCTGGCGCGCCAAGAAGTGTCACAACACGCTTCGGCTGAAGCTTTGCAATCGAACGATCGTAGATAGCGAGATTGGTCGCGCCGTTGAGGCGCGAGGGGTAAATGATCCCGTCCGGCTGAGACGGGTGCTCGTGAAACGCCACCGACCATCGGCGCGCCAAGTTCTGTCGCTGTGCCCGAACGACGTCGGTCGGCACCCCCATCCTGACGGCATTGTCGTCCCTGAGGTCGACAAGGCGAAGGTCCGCCGTGGTCGCGATCTCCGCGTAGCGCCGTTGTGTCAGCTCCACCTCATCTATTGGAAGGTCGTCGACAACTCCTTCGCGCCGGTCACGAAGCACAGCTTCGAGGAAGCACACCTTGAGGGAACCCCCGAGGTAAAGAGTGCCAAAACGACTGGCGGCAACGCGGCGCCGCGGATCGCTGAAACGGCTTGGTGACTTCCCGTATCCCAGGGATCGGGATAGGTACTCCAGTAGATCCGCGCGAATGTCTGCCCCGGCGGTAAGGTCTCGATTTCGAGCTTTGCGTGCGCGAAATCGGGTGGAGGTGGAACGCCAGGCATTCAGTCGAAGTCGCCTCTGGCCATGCCTTCAGCCGCGGACAACACCGAAGCCTCATCGCCTTGCTGAAGGGCACGAAGACCCGTCCGCCCATCGAGCGCGCCATGAGGTGACACCAAAAACCGGTAGACAGCCCAGGCATTGTTGCCCAACGTCGCGTGGAGCGCCGGCAATGCACCGAACGGCCGGCCATGCTTGTCGAGCTGCCATACGGGAAAGCGGAAGCCGCGCTTGGCACCATCGATCCCGAGCACCTGGCCGCTCTGCCGCTTGGCGTTGACCGTCACCCGCGACGTGCCGATCAGCTTGGCAAAGGCATCCGCGCGCAGCATGTCGCCGCCGGCGACAATTTCGGCGACACGCTTGCGGCCGCGCTCACGCGCCGCGGTAAGGGCCGCCTCAAGCTCGGCGTCAGGCTTGCCCATGTCCTCGACGGGAAACGCTTCATCCGAAGCAACAGTCTGTTCCTCGACCGGGGTAATTGTCTGGGCACCGGCCGCCGGGTCGACTTCCACCCGGAACGAGACTCGATGGCCGATCTTGCGGCTGCGCGCGATTGCTTCCTGATAGCGTTCGAGCAGCACCTTCTTGAAGTCCGACTGCGAAGGCAGCTTCGTGGTGAACGCCATTGTCGTGACTCCCGCGTGGGACGGGGTCACGCTGTGATTGCTGCGCTTTGGAGCGGCCATGACGAAACCTCCTGTTTCCACCAATGTGGCCACGAAACGCAAGTTCGTCAAGTTCGATAATCTCGTAAAGCAAAAACTCCCCCGACAGCTGCGAATTACACGATCCCCCACGCACGAAACCTTCCCCTCCCCGTCATCTCGCGAAGGCCGAGCTCGCCGATAAGATTGAGCGCGCCCTGCTTCGAGACTTTTAGCACCTCCTGGATCATGCCGGTCGAGACGATCGGCCGTGAGAGTACGAATTCGACCAGGTCGGCCAGTTTCGAGCTGGTGCGCCGTTGTTTGAGCCGCCGTTCCATCTGGCTTTTCGCCGCCACCAGCCGGTCGTGCTCCTTCAGCCCCACGAGTGCGGCCTCATGGATCGCATCGAGTGAGGCCAGCAGCCGATCGCCGCGATTGCGCGTGCGCCGCCGCTCGCGCGGAATGTTTTTCGCGCCGAGATGAAGGCAGGCGAGATGGTTGCCGGCAAGACCCTCCTGCCGCAGCAGCGCGGCGCAAAACAGCGGACCGAGCCAGGCGGCGTGCTGCAGTACTTCGATCTCGGTCCAGGCTTCGAGCAGGATCGCCGCGCGCAGCACCGCCGGCAACTGCCGCGTTGCCGCGAGCACGGCCTGCCATTCGGCCAGCCGTTCTTCTTCATTCCAGTCGAGATCGTAGATCAGGTCCGGCCGGTCACGTCGTGACGTTTCCTGTTTTCGAGCAGACACGTCGGCGCCGCTCAAAATCTTCGATGACCGCGCCAGGACAGCATCGATCTCGGCAAATTCTTCAGCCAGAAGATCGTCCTCGCCATCATCCCGACCGTCGGCTTCAACGGGGCTGGCTCCAGCCCCCTGCCCTTCCCGGCTTTTTTGGCTCTCCGCCGCCGGCACGGCGCCGCCGCGGCCGGTCAGGGTCAAAAAACCGTCGCGGCCGAGCGCCCAGTCCGGCTTTTGCGACAAAATTCGACGGCGGGTTCGCAGCACCGCGTGCGCCCGGGTGAGCTCGTGGGTCGGGGTGCGGATGTCCATGTGGGCGTCGTGCAGGACGAGGTCTTCAAGGTGGACGAGCTCGCCCTCGAGCCAGAGCGCGGCGGCCGCATCGGCAAAATGCTGGCGCTCGACAAAGCCGTCGCGGACCGGCGAGCGGGCCAGGCGCTCGTCGAGCCGCGCCAAGGCTTCGGTCGCTGTCGCTTTTACTTCCCGATTTCAAACTCCCGAACGTCATATGCCAGTTAGGTTTGGGCGCTATGACGGGCTCAGTTTTTCGCTAACGATTTCACTGACGATCCGATTTTGTTGAACCGATTGCACAACCGAAAATCTGCACCCGCCGCGTCTCATTCCGACGAAACATGGTTGGCGGCGCGTCGTGTCGCGCGCGAGCTCGACAAAATTCTCGACGGTCTTGGACCGCGCCGGGCGGCAATCGAGCGAGCCTCGGCTGAGCTGCGTCTCTCCACCCGCCAGATTTACAATCTGCTGGCGCGCTATCGCATCGATCGAACTGTGACGTCGCTGCTGCCTCGGCTGGATGGCAGTCGCAAGAAGCGCCTTGATCAAGGCATCGAGACGATCGTCGCAACGACGTTGCGAGAGCAATGGCTGGTGCTGGAGGCGCCGCCGCTCGCTCCCGCGGTGGCCGAGATCCGGGCTCGCTGCGAGGAGGCCGGCCTGGCAGCTCCTTCCTATCTTACTGTAGCCCGCCGCATATCCACGCTATTTAGCCCCGAGGAGATTGCGAAGAAGCGATCTGCGAACCCAAAGCACCTTCAGCAGCTCAAACCGCGGCCAGGATACATCCACGCGGCGCGGCCGCTCGATGTCTGCCAGATCGATCACACGCCGACCGACATCAACTTCGTGGAGGTCATCGACGGCGGTGGAACGTTCATCGGCCGGGCATATCTCACGATCGTCACCGACGTGGCGACCCGCTGCATTCTCGGCATCTGCCTCACCCTCGAGAAGCCGTCGGCGTTATCGGTCGCGCTCTGCCTGGCGCACGCTATGTGTCCAAGGGAGGTGTGGTTGGCCGCGCGCGGCATCGAGCATGGATGGCCGATGTTCGGTCGGCCACGGTCAATCGTTACGGACTCAGCCAAGGAGTTCAAAGGGAATGCTTTCCAGCGTGGGTGCGAGGACTATGGTATTCGGATCCGCTATCGGGATCGCGGTCGCGTCCACCAGGGCGGCGTGGTTGAAAGGCTGCTCGGGAAGCTTAACGCCGTTCTTGCGACGCAGCCCGGCTCAACGGGCAGATCCGTGGCGGACCGCGACGAATATCCCACGCAGCAGCGAGCCCGTCTCAGCTTCGACGATCTGGAGCGATGCGTCACGCTCGCCGTGATCGATCATAATCTGCAGGAGAACGCGAAGACTTTGAAGGTGCCGGCGACAGAATGGAATCGGCTGGCGCACAATTTGCCCCGCTTCGACGATGATCCCATGCGGGTCCTGCTGGCATTCATGCCTGGGACGGAGAGGCGCATCTCGCCGCAGGGCGTCAGCATGTTCGCGCTGGACTATTTTTCACCATGGCTAGGCAGTCTCGTCCCGCGGCGGGACCGTCTGGGCCGGCTCGAGGTGAGATATGACCCTCGCGACATCAGCCACATCTACATCCGGGATCCCGACACACGAGAGTTCCGGCCGGTGGCAAGAAGAGACGGGCTCACCACACCGACCACACTATGGGAACATGAAGGTGATCGTGTTCGCCGACGTTCCGCAAACGCCCGACCGGACGTCGAGAAGGTGACGCTGCGCCGCCAGATTGCGGAAATCGCAGGCAGGCAGAAGCTTTCAAAGGCGGACGTGCGCAATGCCGTCCGTCGGGCGCACGCGGCCGAAGCGCCCAAACCCTATGATGCAATGCGCCCGGCGACCCCACCACCTGCCGAACATCCCGTTCGACAAAAACGTCGTCTGCCAGTCGAGGACTGGTGAGATGGCGGACCATCTGCTTGATCACGTTCGCCCGGTTCTCAGCCAAAGCATGGAAGAGCGGATCGCCTACATCCAGGCGCCGCGATGGGTCGGGCATCAGGTGGCGCTGCAGGCGCATCAGCGTCTTGCCGAATTGCTCGCCCGGCCGCCGGCGTTGCGGACGCGAGGGCTGATGTTGGTCGGACCCTACGCCAACGGTAAAACGATGATCGCGGAACGATTTGCCGTGGAACACCTGAGAGCCGCCGAGCGGCAGCGGGTATGGGTGGTTCAGACGCGCGAGGGGGCCGGCCTTGCGCACTTTTATGGAAGCATTCTGCAGGCGCTGCGCGCGCCGGTCGGCAACAATCGGGATATCGGCCGCAAGGCTGAGCAGATCGATCATCTGCTTGGCAGCCTGAAGCCCAGGATCCTCATTTTCGACGAATTCCACAATGCCCTGCGTGGCCGGGCTCGCGACGTCGAGGCGGTTCTTGCCTTCCTCAGGCGGATCGGCCGTCAGTTCGACATTTCCCCGGTCCTGATCGGCGAGGTCGCCGTCTACGACTTCATAAACGAGACCAGCGAGATGGCGAGCAGGTTCGAGTTGCAGACCGTCCCGCGGTGGCAATATGGCGAGGAGTTTCTGACCCTCCTCGACAGCCTCGAAGGCGCATTGCCTCTCGCGCGTGCTTCCGATCTCTCCGATGAACCGTTGGCACGAATGATTTTCCTCCTTTCCGAAGGTTTGATTGGCGAGATCGTGGCGATCGTCACCGCGGCGGCCGTGGCCGCGGCGAGGTCGGGCACCGAGCGCATCACGAAATCAGGCCTCGAGGCGCTGCACTACATTCCCGTCTCGAAGCGCCGCCGGGCGCCGCTACGCAACGAACTGCTGTGATCGGCGCAGCTTTGGCCATCGAAATCCGTGAGCGCTACAGGGATGTCGTTCGGGATCGGTGGCCTGTTTCCGTTGACCCGCAGCCGGACGAGCTGTTGTCGAGCTGGCTACACCGTCTTGCTATCGCGAACGGCATCGCGACGCGGCCATTCGCCAGCGCCCTGGGGTCGAGCGACCGGATGTGGTCTCCCCGTCTCGATCTCCGGCTTCCGCGGGAGGCAGCCGCCCTGCTGGCTGATCCGACGAACGTTCCTCAGGAAACGATATCGGCAATGACTGATCCGGCGTTGACGCCGCTGCTATTGCCGCTGCGCGAGAACGTCCACCGGAACCGTTCGAGCTGGATGCAGTATTGTCCTCTCTGCCTTGCCAGCGACGAGGCGCCCTATTTCCGGCGGCGGTGGCGCCTGGCGTCGCGCATCTCCTGCTTCGCACATGGCTGCGGCCTTCGAGATCGGTGTCCTGCTTGCCGCACCGCAATTGTGTCGTTCGACCAGGTCGAGCTTGTCCCTCAACATTTCTGCGCACGATGCGGCTTCGATCTGCGTGCTGCCCCAAAGGCCCGGGTCAATGCGGCCGCGCGCCGGCTGGAACGTGCAATCATGGATATATGTCGCGTAGAATCGCCCAGGGGCTCAGCGAAAATCAGCGATGTTGTCTCGCGCGTGCTACGCGCCCCAGCCGTCGCCGATATCGGCCTGGGGGGAACCCTTACGAATCTCTCGACCGCCGCACGCATTCGCTGCTTCGAGCAGCTCGCGGTAAAACCTCTCGACTGGCTTGTGACACACGAGGACGCCGCAGTCGCGCATCGGCGCCGGATGATCCTGGCGGCAGGCGGTCATGATGAATTGATTGCCCGCTTCGCCGACTTCCTGGGCAAGCATCAGACGAGGCCGAGATCCATGTGCCCACAACAGCCCAGAGCTGGTCTTGCCGACGTGCTGACGGCCTATCTGCGCGTGGCCAGTGATCGGACCACGTCAAAGTGTCACCGCAGGCTCCGAGTTCCACAATCCTGATAATCGGTGGCAGTTCTTGCGCGGGTACTATTCGTCGATGACGGCGCCAGGGTCGCCGTCATCGGCGAACCCCGGCATGATCTCGCCCGCCAGCAACATGTCCTTCGACAGCAGCCCGGCGTCCTCAAGCGCCTCGAAGTCCGGCAGGTCGCGCAGCGTGTCGAGGCCGAACTCCAGCAGGAAGGCTTTGGTGGTCACATAGGTGTAGGGCGCGCCGGGCGTCGGGCTGCGCGGGCCGGAGGCGATCAGGCCGGCGCCGCGCAGATGGCCGATCAGGTCGCGGCTGATCTCCTTTTTGGGCCTGTTGCAGCCCTGTAGCTTTCGGACGAGCACTTAAAATAGCCGAAATCGCCCAGCGCCCCCGTCATGCGGTCCCCGCGCAACAGAATCGGCGATATGCGCGGAAAATACCGGATGCGAATTCACAATTCGGCACTCGGAACGAATGGGACGACGTCCACGCCACGCCCAGCATGCCCACGCCAAAGTCACCAGCCCGTCACCACTCGCCTAAGGCGGAACCTCGCCCCGTGTTCGCTGTTTGGGTTCTGCATACCAACGAAAGGAGAAGACAATGAATTGGGATCAGATCAAGGGAAAGTGGACGCAGTTCAAGGGCAAGGCGAAGGAGCAGTGGGGCGATCTTACCGATGACGACCTCGATCGCGCTGAGGGAAATCGCGATCAGCTCGCAGGTCGGATTCAGGAAAGATACGGCATCGCGAAAGAAGAAGCCGAGCGTCAGGTGGACGACTGGTCAAGGCGCATGAGTTGATCCAAGCCCAACTGCGGTTTTCTCCAAGTGCTGTCAGGTTGGGAGGCCGTCGCGCGGTGCCGGCGGCCTCCGGATTTGTGGTCGTGATCGGCGGGACTGACTGCAAGGGGAACAGCGGTTTGCGCCAAACTATGCACGGGGCGAGAGATGTAGGCACTCGCGAATGCAACTGCGCCGCATGCGCAGTCTGTCGGGCATAACATCGCAAGCTAGCAGCTAAGTCGACGCGGCGGGGCAACCGGGACCTATTCTATTCCGGACTTCACCACCCCGGTATCACGTACCGCCGCTTGGGAGGCATCTACTTACCTGTTACCCCGCTACGACTAATTTGGCGATTATTCTAGAACCAGGCGCAGCCGTGCGCGGTTGGCTATTGCAGCCGGCTGGCAGCGTCGCTCGAATCCACAGCCTATGCGGACCGGATGGACGGGCGAATTCCCGGATGATCCATTGGTCCTTGGCTGAACGTTCAAGGCTTCTCGATCGATGACCTACCGATCGTGTCGGCCATCGTAGCACCTCGAGAGCCAATCGGCAGAGGCTCGCCGGTCGTCGTATCCTTTGCGGTCTGGTGTTCAGTTCAGCGTTGAGCTCGGCGCCAAAGAGCAGGATCATGACGGAGATCCAGACCCAGACCATGAAGCCGATCACGGCGCCAAGGGTGCCGTAGGTTGCGTTGTAGTTGGCGAAGTTCTCCAAATAGTACGAAAAGGCCATCGACGTGACGACCCAGACAACCGTGGCAATTCCAGAACCCACGTGAGCCACCGCCATTGTGGACGCTCGCGACTTGGACCAAATCGGTAGATGAGCGAAACTGCTGCAGCAATCGCGATCAGCAGGACGGGCCAGCGCAGCATCTTGACGAGGGTCTCCGCCCACTGGCCAAGGTTCAGGAACGCGAGCACGGCCGGCACTACGCCCACTGACACCAGGAACAGAATGGCGATGAGGATCGAGCCTATCGTGAACGAGAATGTGACAAGATGTAGCCAAACCAGGCCGCGCTTCTCCTGTTCTTCATGGGCGATGTTCATGGCCTGAAAGGTGGCTTTGATCCCATTATTGGCGCTCCACAGCGCGATAGCGAGCCCGGCGACGAAGCCGAAGCTCAAGGCATTGGTTTCCTGGTCGGCCAGTGATCCAAGCTGGCTGCGGATGAGGTCCATGCCACCCGAGGGAAGCAGGGCGCCCAGAAACGAGATCTGCTCCGCGATCGTCTGCGGATTGGCCACAAAGCCATAGAGCGAGACGAAAGCGGCAAGGGCTGGAAACAGAGCCAGCAGCAAATAAAAGGACACTCCTGCCGCGACTAGCAGTATGCGATCCTCATTGCTCTCGCGAGCCACCCGCCACAGCACGTCCTTCCATCCGGCTAGCGGTATTCGCGAAGGACCGGCCGCCTGCCGGCCGCGGCCACGTTCCCCAGCGCGTCGGCTAGTCGCCGCGTCCGCCGAATGCGTCCTCGCTCGGCTCATCCTCTACGCTTTCATCACGGTGAGTTCGAGCTCGAGTATGGAAAGGGCGGCATTGACGAACTCGGGAGCAGCGGTGAGCGGTTTGAGGTGGATCGACGACGCCATTCCACCGATCAGGCCATCCTGTGTCTCCGCACCAAGGGACCCAATATAGCTGCCCTCGAGATGGCCGGCAGGAGTGTCAATCGAGGGTCCGGATACCGTCCAAACCATTACGATCTTCCCCTTGTCTGGAACGGATGCGCCGAGTCGCTTAACGACGCCGCGAAGTTTTGCGCGCGGCCCTGTAAAGGGTTCGAAATCACGGACAGCTCCCGCTCAATCCCGAACGGCTCCTCCGAGGCAGGAGAGAGTACGCAGGTCAGCGTTCCCATATGAGCCGTCGGGGATCGGGCCCCTGCTGGCGTAGTCACGAACACACCCGTGCTCGCCAGGGCGGACACTAGGATCATCGCCGATGCAACCGCTGTTGAGATTGGCCTCCTACTGCTCACCTCGCTCTCCATTCATCGCGCGGGCCCACAAACCGGAACCGACAGCGCTTGGTATTGTTCCCCTGGTCGGTTAGCGGTTTCGGAGACCTCAGAAAGTGGCTGCTTGGCCGCCGCGCGGACGCGACTCAAAGGACGACGGTTGCCGAGCCGAGAGACTTGCGATCGGTGACTTCAGGAACCGCCTTAGCTGGTCCAAATTCTTCAACCGCAGCCCTCACGTCGGCAATATCTTGGGAAAGTTTCATCGAGAGTTCGGACCGGGCAAGGATGTCGTGGGCGAGTTGCATCGCGGGCTTCCCGAAATCCGAAGGCGCTGCATTCGCAAGCGTCTTCAGGCCCCGCAGCATGGCCAACGTCACATCGAGGGAGGCGCCCGCATCGCGCGAGATCGAGCCGAATGCTTCCGCAATGAGCTCGGCTGGCGCCACCGGTTCCACGGAGACGCGGCTGAATTGTGACTCAGCCTGCTCTCCATAAGCGCCGCGGGCCCAGTCGCCAAGGAGCCGGGTCTGCGAGAAGATGACGTCGATGGCGGTGCCAGGATCGTTCACTGCCGGGGACAATGCCCGACGCGCGATCTCTGCCAGAATGGTCAGACCGTAACCGGGATCATAATCGAAGGTTCTTTGACCGCCCACTAGAAAGGCCTGGCGCATGCTTGTCAGACAGTCGTCGGACGCCTCTCCAGCAGCCTGCGCCAGTATAGTGGCGTAGTCGACATAACTGCCCGGGCGGGTCACCACGTGTATGTTGAGATTGTGTTCCTCGGCAATTTCCTGCAGGCGTTCCCTGTCGAAGTGCTGGACGAAACCGACGCGCTCGGCCCGTACCGCGAATTCGCTGCCTGTCACGGACATGCTTCTGCAGCACCCGTAGAGCGCAGCCGGACCGAGACGCTCGAGAGCGTCCTTCGTGGCCTTTTCCACACGATCGATCGTCTCGCCGACACGGCCGACGACCGAAATCTGTCCGATCCACCTGATGAGCGCGAACACGATCGCCAGCACGACGACGACGGTGGCGCCGAATAGAATGAGCCGCCCGCTCGTACTGTAGATCTCGCCGGACAACCCTATGATTCCAACGATGCTGAAAAGGAAAGCGCCGATGAACACGGATATGGATGTCTGTGCACGCCTGTCCTCAACGATGAGCGGAACGGCCCTGGGCGACCCGGACTGGGATGCGTTCGCCAGCAGGTTCACCAGTGTTGATAGAGCGAACACAGAGACCGTCAGCATGCTCGCGGCAACTATGCTCAGGATGCCTTTCACCGCCTCCTGCGAAACCGTGATGGGAAGATTGCCGGATTTGATCGGATCGGCAAAAAAGATGGTGGAGAAATAGGCGGCGGCAAGGACCAGGACGGCAAAGACCGAGAACAGCGCCGGCAGGAACCAAAGCCCCCGCGTGATCCGTTTGAACAGGAACCAATTGAGCGGCAAATCGTCCTCCTGCTGCACGAACGCGGCGAGGTAGCGGATGTTCCGCTAACCAGGTGACGGACAAGGGGCCTTCGGAAGCCGTTATGCCAAATCGGAATTCGTGCAAGCAGGGGAGAGTAGCCGCCGGAACTTGGATATCGCGGTTCCGCGGTCGCATGCCTTCGTTCGCATGATCAACTGGAACTCGCCGAGATGGTTGAGCAGGGCACGATTGTGGAGTTCGTCGACAGGTAATCCAATCACACTCGCAGCCATTTGCTTCAAGTCGGGTCGAGAGGCAGACATGGCCGCAGTTGGAGAAGTGAAGTGCCTGACTTTGGCTTCGACCTCAATGTGCTCGCCGGCTGCGAATACCGCGAGAGTGAGGCTGAAGCCGCTCAGTATGCTTCGACATTGCTTGCCGGACGCATCATCGCTGCGCACGCCGATCTCCATCTGAGCAGTGATCAGGAAATCCGCCTCGCCAAGATGTTCGCCACCGAGCCGGCCGTGGTGCGCCGAATGACCTTCGCAAATGTCGCGCAATCATCGCATCGGCTCCTCGCTGCGAGGCCAGTGCAGTACTGCACGAACTGCAGGCCTGGACACACGGAACCGGCGCCAATCCTGCGAAGCCAGCTGCTGGGGTGGCGCATCACGTGTCCTCTGAGCGGAAACCAACTCCGGGATGCCGGCGGGCGCGAACTCCCCTCCCCTTTCCTGCAATATCGCGGTGCGGCTCTTCGCGGCGAAAAGCTGCTCGACGATGAAGCCGAACGTGGCATCCAAACCTGGACGTCGCCGGCCGAAATCGCACGGCTTCTCCTGATGCGGCGAGGGATTTGGCCGCTGCCGCGCGAACATGAGCTTTGGCGCTATAGAGTGCTCGGCGCCACCATCCCTGATCTCGACCATGTCGTTGCTGCCGAACAGGAGAACCTGCCGACCCCTGCAAAGCCTATCCTGCCGCTTCACCTACGGCCGGCTCTGCTCGCAGGCGTTGCGATCGTCGAGCGTGCCGGTCCGGAAATCCATCGACGCGGACCATGGCGCTCCTTCGAGGCCGTCGAGTTCGCGACGTTGGAGTGGGTGGACTGGTTCAACAATCGCCGGCTGCTGGAGCCCATCGGCAACATCCCGCCGGCCGAAGCCGAGGAACGCTACTAAGCCATGCTCGAAGAGCCAGCCATGGCGGCGTGACTCAAACGAAACGGCCTCCGGCAAACCCGGCGCGGTTCAGTGGTTCCTTTCGATCTTCGTCACAGTTGCCATCCTGACATACTGCGAGCGGAGGCCGCTCCACCCCATCAAATTAAGTACACACTCTCAAGTCCGAATGCCGGCGCTTCGTGCAGATGCGGAGAAAACGTGGAACAAATCCGAATCCACCACGTTTCGTCATACTGGCCGTACTGCGGCGCTACCCTCCAATGCTAACGCTTCCGAGAAAGGAGCCGTTCGTGTGAAATCGCTCCCGGACGATAATTTGCACGTGCTGATCGTCGAAGACGATGCGATCCTGTTGTTGAGTCTTGGCGACTGCTTTCGTGACGAAGGTTTCGATGTGGTGGAAGCTGGCAGCGGAGAGCAAGCGCTTGACGAAATCGCGAACGGCAACAGGCTCGATGCCGTATGCACTGACATTCAGCTTGGCGGGAGTGTCACAGGCTGGGACGTCGCGGACGCCTGCCGCCAAAGGTGGCCCGAAATAGCGGTGCTTTATGCTTCGGGCGACATCGCGAGCATGCCGCGGCCGGTGGAAGACAGCAGATACTTTTCCAAGCCCTACAATCCGGCCGAGTTAACTGAGGCCTGTCGCGAGCTCTGTACAGTGTGACCGCGCATTGGCTCGGTCACAGCAGCAATCGTCAGCACCCGAAATCTATCTGAGGGTCGATCCTGCCGCGAAGCTCGACATCCTTGATGCCAGCGCTCTGCCATTTGATCAGGGGTACGTTCACCGGCGTATCCGACCGGCTGCTGGCGATGCTCGCGACCGCGAGGAGCACGTAGTTATGTGAAGCGATCCAGCCCATCTCGCCGCCAACGGCCGCCGGCGGATCGCTCTCGCAACATAATCTGGTGCTCGACATTGCAGAGCGTTTTTAGCTTGGCGTCGCGCAGAAAGGCGGGTGGCGAGAGCGCGCTGAGGTGGATCGCGACGGTGAGGTAAAAACGTGTCGGACTAAGCCGCCGGCACGGGTGGCCGCTATGGGCGTTCAACTGAGGCCGTGCCCATGAAGAGGCATGTCGTGGGCGCGGAGGCGATCGTGGACGCAGCGATTGCAGGGGTCGCGTGCGCCGAAAGCGGCATGGATATCGGTTGCGGCAAAGTGGGCGGATTCAAGCGGTCGTCGCAACACCGATTGTGTTCACTCGCGACAGCAACTCGTCAAGCGCTTCTGCGGGTGTTTTCCATCCCAGAGTTTTTCTCGGTCGGGCATTGAGGGCCACGGCCACGGCGGCGATCTCGTCGGCGCTGTGGACGCTCAGGTCGGTGCCTTTCGGGAAGTACTGACGCAGCAGTCCATTGGTGTTCTCGTTGGTGCCACGCTGCCATGGGCTTTGCGGATCGCAGAAGTAGACTTGGACACCCGCGTCGATCTTGAGACGATCATGCTGAGCCATTTCGGCTCCCTGATCCCAGGTCAGCGAACGCCGCAACTCTTCGGGCAAGGTGATGATGGTGCGCGTAATCGCGTCACGCACGGCTTCAGCTCCGTGTCCCGCGAGAGCAGGGCCATTCTTCATGCGCGGAGCTTCGCCATGCCCCGCAAGTCGGGGAAGATGCAGCAACATCGTGAAGCGCGTCGTACGCTCAACCAGCGTGCCGATCGCCGAGCTGCCAAGACCAAGGATGAGGTCTCCCTCCCAGTGACCCGGCACCGCGCGATCGACCGCTTCGGCGGGGCGTTGACTGATCATGATCTCCGGCGAGACAAAGCTCTTGCCTCGCCCGCGTACGCGCGCCCTGGGGACCCGCAACACGCGCCCCGTTCTCAAGCAGGCCGACAGTTCGCGGCGTAGCGCTCCCCGGCCCTGAACAAAAAGGGCCTGATAGATGGCTTCGTGGCTGATGCGCATCGTCTCGTCGTCCGGGAAGTCGATCGGCAAGCGTCGGGCAATCTGTTCCGGGCTCCAGGCCGTGGCCCACCGCCGATTCTTTCGCGGGCCATGCCGGCGGCCCTTCCACGAAACGGCGGGACCCGGAACGGGAGCGCCGCTCGGAGTCATGACGACGCCGGCCAGTCTCTGCTCAACATAAGTGCGCAAGGTCGTGTTGAGCGCAAGCTTGGTCGGTTTGGGTCGACGGGCCGATCGCTCGGCATGCCATTGGGCTGTCGATGCACGATACTCCAGGCCACCGCTGCGCGTCGCGGCATTGCGTCGTAGCTCGCGGGAGATGGTTGAGGCGGATCGGCCAAGTTGGCGACCGATCTCGCGTCTCGAAAGGCCTTGAACGCGAAGTAGTGCGATCTCCTCACGTTCCACAAACGAGAGGTACCGCCCGGACGGCGGCTTGCTCGAAGATCTGAACATCGCTGGTGCCATGCCACCCGCCTGTCGGAACAATCTGGTTCCAACAGGCTGCGACATACCAGCAGCCAGCGCAGCATCTTCGCTTGTCATTCCTTGCGCGATCCCCAACCAGAATCGCTGGAGTTCAGATCTCTCCGCCACTGGCGGACGTCCCGGTGACGGCAACGGCGCTCGTCCAGAACGGTGTGATCGTCGCTTTTGGATGCCCATCGCAACCTCCTTCGTTTAGGTGTTGCGACGACCGCTTGAATCCGCCGTGAGGACCGGCGTCGCGCCCTGCCGGCAGGGGCGGCCGGACGGCGCACCTCGCGGGACCGGCTCGGTTTTCCGGCCGGACGGCCCGGTGACGACGAAACCTGAGCGCTTCTTTCATGATGTATCCGGATATGGCGGAGGTCCGGTGACGCCATCGAAGATTTCGATGATGATCATCTGCCCTTGATGATAGGCCGGGCATTGTCTGAGGGAGTGCCCGGTAAGATCCTTGTAGCGGTCACGATAGTCCTTTTCGGACGGGTCGACCGACGGCTCGGGAACCGGCATGCCGAGCAGGTCGCGGCAGTGGGCAAGCTTTTGCGCGCGGTAGCGATTGCCGAGGAAGCCGTAGTAGCGGATGCGATGGAAGCCCCCGGGCAGGACGTCCAACGAGAAGCGGCGAATGATCGTCAGACGCAACTGTCATGACCTTCTGCCGATTGCCGTGCCGATAGTCCTTCCAGTGGAAGGCGACTTTGTCGTCCTCGATGGCGACGAGGCGATTGTTGGAAATGGCGACGCGGTGGGTATAGCGGCCGACGTAATCGAGGACCTGTTCGGGTCCGGCGAAGGGCGGCTTGGCATAGACGATCCACTCGGCCTTTCGTAGCAGCGCCAAATAACGCCAGAAGGCGTCGCGCTCGCTCAGGTCCTGCAAGCCAGACTATGTCGAGCGGGAGATTATGTTGCGAGGGCGATCCAGCCCTTGGCGTTTACGGCGACAGCGGCCGGATCGCTTTACATAATTACGTGCCTCGTGCGGCCGCGAGCATCGCCAGCAGGCGGTCGGAGACTCCGGTGAACGTGCCCTTCTTGATCAGCGGCGGAGCACCGGCATCAAGGATATCTAGCTTCTCGGCTGGATCGACCCGCAGATAGATTTCGGTGCTGACGACGCTGCTGTGGCCAAGCCAGAGCGCCACCCGCCTGACATCGCCTGTGGCCTGAAGTGTATGGATGGCACAGGTGTGTCGCAGCACATGCGGTGTCACCCTTTTGCGCGCCAGGGAAGGAGCGGAGCGCTGGGCCGTGCCGATATGCACCGCGAGGCGACTGGCGAAGCCATGCCGCGTGATGGCCTCGCCGCGATAGTTGAGGAACACGGCCTCGACCTTGCTTTTCGGTCGGATGCGCAACCAGTCTTTCAGGACGGTTTGCGTTTCCTTCCAGAGCGGTAGCAACCGTTCACGACGGCCCTTACCGATGACATGGATGCTGTCGGCGGCGGGTAGGTCCACATCATCGAGCTGGAGACCCGTCAGCTCGGACACTCTCAAGCCGCAGGCATATGCCAAGTGGAACATCGCTCTGTCGCGCACACCCGAAGCCGTTCGCCGGTCCGGTGCATCGAGCAATGCCTGCAACTCCGGCCGCGTCAGATAATCGACCAGAGGCTGTTCGATCCGCTTGCTAGGAATCGCCTGCACCTGCATGGCGACGTTGAGGCAGGCGGGCGCGCGATACTCCAGGAACCGGAAGAAGGACTTGATAGCCGCCAGCCGGGCATTGCGGGTGCGAGGGGTATTCGCTCTTTCGGCCTCGATATGATCGAGGAAGTCGAGGATCATTTCCGCGCCGAGCTGCTCGATCTCGATCTCGCACGGGCGCACCCGCAACCGCTGGGCGGCGAAGCCGACAAGGAGTTGGAACGTATAGGCGTAGCTATCGACCGTGTGACGGCTGGCGCCGCGGTCGCGTGGCAGGTGTTCCAACAGATAGGCGGTAAGATGGGGAGCAAGAGCCGTCATGATGCACCGCCTTCCCGGAATGCAGCGGCGGCAGCATCAGCAATCTGGCGAGTTAGAACCGGCGTCGCTTCCAGATACCAATATGTGTCGGTGATACAGGCGTGGCCGAGATAGGTGCTGAGCGCGAGCATGTGCCGGTTGATGTCAGCCCTGCCATCGCCGCACTGTTCGAGAGAACGGACCGCGAAGCTGTGGCGATAATTCCGCATGCGGAATTAACGGCATTGGACTAACCCCGCTCCGCGACCGCGGAGCGGCAAGGGTGTGTGCCGACCGCGTAATCTGATCGCGTCGTCTGTCGCGCTGGTCGTGTGTCCACAACAAGCTCCGACTGCGTCAGCATGGGGTGGCTGCTTGCAGCCCATTCCATCGGACAAAGGAGCTTGTCATGACCCAACTTCGCCAGCGCATGAGTGAGGACATGCAGGTGCGCAACCTCGCGCTCAACACCCAGCTGTCGTATCTGCAACAGGTGTCGCTGTTCGCCCGCCACTTCAGCAAGTCGCCGGACTTGCTCGAGCGAGAGGATATTCGGACCTATCAGGTCTATCTGACCAACGAGAAGAAGCTGTCGCCGGGCTCGATCCACACCGCCATTGCGGCGCTGCGCTTTCTCTACAAGGTGACGCTCGAAAGGGACTGGGCGCCTGAAGAGGTCCTGCCGCTTCCCAAGAAGCCGCAGAAGCTGCCGATCATCCTCAGTCCCGAGGAAGTTCAGCGGTTCCTCGGTTGCGTCCTCGACGTCAAACACCACGCCATCCTGACCACCTGCTATGCCGCCGGCTTGCGCATCTCGGAAGCGGTGCAGCTGAAGCCCACGGACATCGACAGCCAGAGAATGGTCATCCGCGTCGAGCAGGGCAAAGGCCAGAAGGACCGCTACGTGATGCTGTCGCCCAAGCTCCTGGAGATCCTGCGCAACTATTGGAAGCTGCGGCGGCCAGAGGGGTGGCTCTTCCCCGGCGATCGCGCCGGCCAGCCGATCACCAGGGATGCGGTGGGACACGCCTGCGCGAAAGCGCGCGACCTTTCCGGATTGTCCAAACCGGTCACGCCCCACAGCTTGCGCCATGCCTTTGCCGTCCATTTGCTGGAGGCCGGTGCCGACGTGCGCACCATTCAACTGCTGCTCGGTCACAGGAGTCTCGCGACCACCGCCCATTACCTGCGGATCGCCACCAACAAGGTCTGCGCCACGTCGAGCCCCTTCGAGCTCTTACCGCGTCCGGCGCCCACCCCGCCGCCGCCTGCCAAGCCGCAATACTTCTGAGCGGCGCGCCAATGGCCCGCTCGGGGCCGGAAGTGGCGGATATCTTCCGCTGCTACGGCGAAGCCTATCGCGCACAGCACGATGCGTCGCTGTCGACCGCCCAGCGCCGCGTCATGACGGCGATCGAACTGTGCCGGACCGCCGCACTCGGTGGACACGTCGAAGCATGCGATCAATGCGGCCACCGGCGCATCGCCTTCAACAGTTGTCGCGATCGCCACTGTCCCCGCTGCCAATCGCTGGCTCGCGCGCAATGGCTGGAAGCTCGTCGCGCCGAGCTTCTCGACACGCAGTATTTTCATGTCGTCTTCACGCTGCCGGAGCCCATTGCCGCCATTGCCTATCAGAACAAGGCGCTCGTCTACGGCCTGCTCTTCCGCGCCACCGCCGCAACCCTGCGCACCATCGCCGCCGACCCCAAGCACCTGGGCGCCGAGATCGGCTTCTTCGCCGTGCTGCACACCTGGGGCCAGAACCTGCTTCATCATCCGCATCTGCATTGCGTCGTCACCGGCGGAGGCTTGTCTCGCGACGGCCATCGGTGGATCGCATGCAAGCCCGGCTTTTTCTTGCCCGTCCGGGTGCTCTCGCGCCTGTTCCGACGATTGTTCCTGGAGCATCTGGAGAAAGCCTTCGACGCCGGCGAACTGCAGTTTTTCTCTGGCCTGCAGCACCTGAGCGAGCGCGACGCCTTCCAGCGCTATTTGGCGCCGCTACGAAAGGCTGAGTGGGTCGTCTTTGCCAAGCCGCCCTTCGCCGGACCGGAGCAGGTACTCGACTATGTCGGCCGCTATACGCACCGCGTCGCCATTTCCAACAACCGCGTCATCGACATCGAGGACGGCGCCGTGCGTTTCCGCTGGAAGGACTACCGGCACGGCAATCGGCAGAAGGTCATGACCGTTGCGGCCGACGAGTTCATTCGCCGCTTCTTGTTGCACGTCCTGCCCGAGGGCTTCCATCGCATCCGCTACTACGGCTTTCTCGGCAATCGCTACCGGGCGCAAAAACTCGCCCACTGCCGCGACCTGCTCGGCATGCCGGTTCCCGAGCCGTCGGACAGTCGACCCGCAAAGGATTACCGCGACTGCTACGAGGATCTCACCGGTCATTCCCTCAGGCAATGCCCCGCCTGTCGTCAAGGTCAGATGATCATCATCGAAATCTTCGACGGCGCCACTGGACCCCCGCCATACTGGGATACGTCATGAAAGAACCGCGCCGCTTTCGCCGTCACCGCATCGTACAAGCCGTTCGGCCGGAAAACCGAGCCGATCCCGCGAAGGTGCGCGCCGTCACCACCGGCTGCCTCTGTCGGCAGGCCGCGACGCCGGTCCTCACTTTGCCGAACCCATATCCGTTCCGCTTTCGGCGCACGCGACCCCTTGCAATCGCGGCGTCCACGACCGCATCCGGGCCCACGCCATGCCTGTTCATGGGCACGGCCTCAATTGAATGCCCATAGCGGCCACCGGTGCCGGCGGCTTAGTCCAACACGTTTTTAGCTCACCGTCGCGATCCACCTCAGCGCGCTTTCGCCACCCGCCGTTCTGCGCGACGCCAAGCTAAAAACGCTCTGCATAATTCCGGGTGCCGGATTATTCCGAGTGACGCCATCGCCGCGGCGTAATTTTCTCATGATTGCAAGTAATTGGATCAGCGTCGGCCGTTGATTGCTCGACATTATTCGGCTGCTCTTTCTGAGCGTGGACTTTCCCACGCTATAGGGAGAGACAGACGATGATTGATCTGAATGAGGCGCTAGCCAAAGATCGCTGGATAGGCCGATTGGCTAGCCACCTGGATGGTTTCGAGGCTTTGCTCGATGGCCAGGGATACGGCAAAACGACTGTTCAGCAGAAGATTAAGCTCCTGGCCGGTTTCAGTGCTTGGGTGGAGAGGCAGGATGTTCCGCTGAGCTTGCTCGGGGAAGAGGACGCAGATCTATTTCTGACGGAACTTGGTCTGCGCCCGAGGCGTGGCGATGCTTGGACCATTCGGCAGTTGGTACGATATCTGCGCGACACGGGCGGCGTGCCGGTGCTGCTGCCAGAGGTCGATACGAGCGCCAAGGGTAAGCTGATCGACGCATTTGGGGAATACCTGCGCAAGGAGCGTGGTCTCTCGGCATCGACATTGACGAATTATCTGCCGATTATTCGTGGGTTCCTGGACGAACAGTTTGGCGGCAAGGATCCGGGTTTCGACCACCTGCGAGTGGGCGACGTTCATCGGTTCATCGTGCGGCGAGCCCAGGCCGGGTCGCTCGGCCGCGCCAAGTTGGCGGTCACGGCGCTGCGTTCGTTTCTGCGCTTCCTGCAGCAACGCGGTTTGCTTGCGACCGATCTCGCTGTCGCGGTGCCTGGGATCGCCGGCTGGCGCTTGGCACACTTGCCGAAGGCGCTGCGTGCAGAACAGGTCGAACGGCTCCTTGTGTCTTGCGACAGGAGAACACCGGCCGGCCGCAGGGACTACGCGGTTCTGATGCTGCTCGCGCGCCTCGGCTTACGGGGTGGCGAAGTCTCGGCCCTGACCCTGGACGATCTCGACTGGGATTGCGGCGAGATTGTCGTGCATGGCAAGGGTCAACGGCTGGCGCGGCTGCCACTGCCGGCGGATGTCGGTGCCGCCTTGGTCGACTATCTGCGGCAGGATCGGCCTGCTTGCTCAACACGCCGTGTCTTCATTCGCACGCGGGCTCCCAGACGCGGCTTTGTCAGCCAGTCGACTATTTGCTGCATCGTCCGTCGAGCGCTCAAGCGCGCCGGTCTGACGCCGGCGTTCAAGGGTGCGCACCTGCTGCGTCACTCACTCGCCACCGATCTGCTGCGCCGCGGCGCCTCGCTCGTTGAAATCGGTCAACTTCTCCGCCACAGCCAGCCGAACACGACACAGATCTATGCCAAAGTCGACATCGCGGCGTTGCGTGCCATTGCGCTACCCTGGCCAGGAGTCGCATCATGAGCGCGTTGCAAGCGGCGCTCGAAGAGTACCTGGCCGCGCGCCGCGCCCTCGGCCATAAGCTGCGTCTTTCCGGACGGTTGCTGCAGCGCTTCGTTGTCTTTGCCGAATCTTCCGGCGCCACCTTCATCACCACCGAGATTGCCCTGGCCTGGGCCATGCAGCCGGCAGAGGCACAGCCCGCCCAGTGGGCCAACCGGTTGGCGATGGTTCGCCGGTTCGCGCGCTATTGCAGCGCCATTGACCCGCGGACCGTCGTCCCGCCGACCGACCTTCTTCCTCACCGGTATCGTCGACCATCGTCCCCCTATATTTATCGCGACGAAGAGATCACCCGACTGATCGACGCGGCAAAGCGCTTGCCGTCGACAGTCGGCCTTCGCCCGCAGACTTATGCCACGCTCTTCGGCTTGTACGCGGCGACCGGTCTGCGCTGTAACGAACCGCTGCGTCTCGATCGCGGCGACACCGATCTCGTTGACGGCATCCTGACGGTTCGCGACACGAAGTTCGGCAAGTCGCGCTATGTGCCGCTTCACCCCTCGACGCAAGACGCCCTCAAAATCTATGCGGCCAGCCGAGACCGGTCATGCCCAAATCCGGTGAGCTCCAGCTTCTTCCTTTCCGAGCGCGGGACGCGTTTGACCGAATGGGCCGTGCGGTGGACGTTCGTCAAGCTGTCGCGCGAGGTCGGCCTCCGCGGCGCCAATGACTCCCGCGGGCCACGCCTGCACGACCTTCGCCACCGACTGGCCGTGACAACATTGCTGCGCTGGTATCGCAACGGCGTCGATGTCGAACGCCACCTGCCCGAGTTGGCGACCTATCTCGGCCATGCCCACATCACCGACACCTATTGGTATTTGACGGCAACGCCGGAGCTGCTGCAGCAAGCGCTGCTGCGGGCAGAACAATCTCAGCCGGAATCCCGCCCATGAGCGCCGCCCCAACGTTCCCCGCTCTTCTTGAGGCCTTCTTCACCGATCGCCTCATCAGACAACGACAGGCAAGCCCGCATACGCTTGCGAGCTACCGCGATACCTTCTGCCTGCTGCTGGCCTATGCCCAGCGGCAGCTACGCAAGGGGGCCTCGCACGTCACCTTGCCGGATCTCGACACCGCGTTCCTCGGCGCCTTCCTCGATCATCTCGAACGCGACCGCGACAACAGCGCCCGCAGCCGCAATGTCCGTCTTGCCGCCATCCATTCCTTCTTCCGCTATGTGGCGTTGCATGCGCCGGAACACAGCGCATTTGCGCAGCGTGTGCTCGCCATCCCGAGCAAGCGTTATGTTCGCCGGCCGGTCGCCTTCCTCACCAGCATCGAAGTGGCCGCCTTGCTCGCCGCTCCCGACCTCGGCAGCTGGATCGGGCGCCGTGACCGGGCGCTTCTGTTGCTGGCCGTGCAGACCGGCCTGCGTGCTGCCGAAATCGTCGGCCTTCGCTGCGAGGACATTGTCCTCGGCCCGGCCGCCTATGTGCAATGCCAGGGAAAGGGCCGAAAACTCCGCAACACACCGCTTCGCAAGGATACGGTCACGGTGCTGCGTGCCTGGCTTGCCGAGCGACGCGGGCGGAGCGCCGATCCTGCCTTCCCGACGATAAGCGGCACGTCATTGAGTCACGACGCACTTCAATACCTGCTGAACAAGCACCTCGCCGTCGCACGTCGCGACTGCCCATCGCTGGCCAGCAAGCACGTAACGCCGCATGTCCTGAGGCATACCCTGGCAATGGATCTGCTCCAGCACGGCGTCGACCGCTCGGTCATCGCTCTGTGGCTGGGCCACGAGTCGGTCGAAACCACCGCCATCTATCTTCAGGCCGACATGAAGCTCAAGGAGCAAGCTCTGGCAAGGACCGACACGGCCGACATCCGGTTGGGCCGCTACAAGCCCGACGACCATCTCCTCGCATTCCTGAAGAGCCTCTGATAATGCCGACCCAACAGCCACAGATCGCCCGCATTCTTTGGCCTCCCGGCCGTCACTCGGAATAATCCGGCACTCGGAGTTATGGCGAAGGTCGTGAAGCCGTGGTCCACGTCCTTCCGCGTTGCGTACACCGAGCCGCCTGGCGAGCTTGATGAACGCCCTTGTGACACTTGCATGATCGGGAGGCTCGCCGGTCGATATCACGAACAGGTGCGGATCGGGGCCGCCGATACGCCGCCTCAGGGTTAGATATTCCGACAGTGCCTTTCTGGTTGTCGAGTGGATCGGGACAAGCCGGCTCTTGTGGAACTTCGTCTCACGGATCAGAAGGCCGTCCTTCGTCAGGTCGCCTTCCAGCAGCGCGACCGCCTCGGAGACGCGCATGCCCGTCGCCGCAAGGAGCCCGATCAGGTAGTGGTAGGTGTAAGGCGTGATCGAGGCGACAGGCGGCAGCGACAAGGCCGCCTGCATGATCCGCCCGATATCCGGGACCGAGAGGATATGCGGTTGGGGACGTGGCCGCTTGCCCCAGCCGAATGCATCGCGCGGCGGGATCTCGTTGCGATCATCTTCGGCATGCATCGAGATCGCAAAGTGGCGAGCGACCCGCAGCCATTCCCGGGAGCTTTGCACGGATGGAGCGCTGCCCGCCCACTCGATCATGCGGCTGGCAGAGGTATAGGTGTCGCCGGCGGCTTCGGCAAAGGTCGCGTACTTGCGCAGCTTTTGCGCCTGGTCGAAGAACTTGTAGCCAAGGCCGCGTTTGATCGCGACATAGCGCTCGACGTCGCTGATCATCGCCATGTCGCCCTCCCGATCCAGGGTTGAGCCACCTGCATGAGCATCGTCGTGTCGACCTTGGCATAGATGGCGGTCGTTTCGGGCGAGCGATGACGCAGCAATGCGCCGACCGCGTCCAATGTCGCCCCTGATCGCACCATGTTGGTTGCCGCCGAATGACGAAGCAGATGCGCGCCGCGCAGGTTGGGGTTGTCTACCCCGGCGCGCTTCAGAGCGTCGCTGACGACGATCGAGATCGGCCCCGCGTCCGTGAACGGCTTATAGGGCGCGATCGATCTGATGAAGACCCTGTCGGATTCGACAGGCGGTCGCGCGTGTTCGATGTAAGCGGCGAGCGCATCACCGACATCCTGCGGCAGGGGTAGCGCGACGGTGTATCTCGTCTTGCCCGCGACCCTGATGAGGGCAGCGTCCCAGTCGATGTCCTGAAGACGCAGGTTGGCGACATCGCCCCGGCGCAACGCCAATCGTGCCAGAAGCAGGAGGATCGCGCGATCCCGCAATCCTCTCGGCGTCGTGGGATCGCACGATGCGATGACACGTTCGACGTCGTCGTTGAGAATGTAGCGCGGTAGCGTCGCCAGCCGCCATCGCGGTATCCTCGGAATGGCGCCGACAAGTGCCGGCAAACATTCACCTCTCGAAGCGAGGAACCGCAGATACATCCGCAGGGAGCCGCACATTTGCTGCGCGCCCACCCGCGAGACCGTCTTGAGATTCTCAAGGATCACCCGGTTGATCAGCGCCGCGTCATAACTCGCGGGATCGTTGCCGAGTTGCTGACGCAGTCGGGTGACCGCCCTGGCATGATCGAGGATGGTGCTTTCTCCGATACCACGGTGCCGACGCAGCCAATCACGAAAGTCCCGCAGATCATCGGTGCCGGTGGCATCCTCGGATGCCACGCTCGAGAGCACGCCATTCGTGATGAGGAAGCGCACGAAGCGCTCGATCCGGAACTGATAGTCGCGGTTGCGCTCCGCCTTGTGCACGAACGTGCCGGGGCAGATGCACTCGTGCGTGGCGAACCGCCGAAGGATTCCTTCGTCGATGGCGGCCAGCGGTATCCGGTATTGATGAAGCCAGGTTACGAAGTGGCGGCAGCAAAATTCGTAAGCCTTCATGGTGGTCGGCGAGTAGCGCTGTTCGCCGAGATAGGCGATGAAGTCGCCGATGCGCCGGAGCCCTTCATCTAGGGAGGACGGGTTTTCGATCCGGCCGCTTTCCTCCAGGAACCTCACGAAGTGGAAGATGCGTCCCTTGAACACCGGCTTGTGCATGTGGCGCGTTTGATAGCGCTCGCCGGGCGGTCGCGGACAATCGCAGGCGTGTGTCAGGAACCGACGCACCACGTCGCCATCGACCGCATCGACCCCGATGCGATTCCTGTCGAGCCAGATAAGAAGGTGCTTTGCGGGTCCAGGGAATTCCTGAAGATACCCTTCGGCTGCTCCTGTCCTGCGCAAATAGTCCATGAACTCCGTGACCAGCGGCCACGATCGCGCATTGCCGTCGGCGTCTTCCGGAAAACATCCGAGTGGTAGTTGATCAGTCATTACAATGTTCCTTTCGTCGTCAGACATCAGGAGCATTGTGGATTCAGCAGTGAAGTAGAACGGAGAGCCTACATTACGCAGACGGGCTGCTGAGATCAGCAATCAGGCGGAATGGTTTCAACGAACATCTAAAGCGTCAGGAATCGACCCCATTGGGCAGTTCGCTCGCCCTCGGCTACTCACGCCCATGACCCAAAGGCGGCTTTTGGGAGCTCGATTCAACGCCGGCAAGCGGACTTTCGAGAGGATCGACGCTCGCCATCCGCCTTCGTAGTTGTGGCTCGAAATGCTCAATGTTTCTGCAACTCTCAATGGCCACGGGTCTTGGTGAGCGTAGCCGACGGTAGCTCTCCAAATTGGCGTCGATAGGCGGCCGAGAAACGCCCGAAATGGTTGAAACCATACTGTGCGGCGACAGCAGTCACGCTGGTCTCCTCGCTGGGACGCTGTAGCACCCGATGCGTGGCGTTGAGCCGCAGTTCGGCCAGGAGCCTCAAGGGCGGGCGACCGAAGGCTTCGACGCAGCTGAGATACAGTGTGCGCTCTCTGGCGCCAACCAGCAGGCACAATTCGGTGATGCTGGGTGGGTCGTCGAGCCGGTCGAGCAGCAGCTTGAGCACCGCCCGCGCGATGCGGGCTCGGCTGTGCAGGGGCTCGATGATTTCGGCGGAAGGGATCAGCCCGAGGATGACTTCGACGATCTGT
The DNA here is from genome assembly GCF_016756595.1 of Mesorhizobium sp. L-2-11. Classification (NCBI taxonomy): domain Bacteria; kingdom Pseudomonadati; phylum Pseudomonadota; class Alphaproteobacteria; order Hyphomicrobiales; family Phyllobacteriaceae; genus Mesorhizobium; species Mesorhizobium sp. L-2-11. Next base: position 261,047 of record NZ_AP023258.1, read on the forward strand.
GCTTCGACCACGGGCAAGCTGCAGTCGCTCCAGAGAGCATCCGGTCTGACGCTGAGCACCTGCAGCAAGTCAGATAGTGCCTCGGCACGGCGCGTCATCTCGGTCGCAGGAATCTGCCATCGCGGCGACGGAAGGTCGACGTCGACCTTCTCGATGCCGCGCCGCACCTGCACCCAGTGGTTGATCCTCGCTGTCGGCAGCACGACGACCATGAGGTCGATCGCTCCGGTCGCCGTAAGGCCGATGTCGTCGCGCGAGGTGGCAACCAGCAGCTGGCCGGGAGGTGCGGGCCTGCGGCGTATGTGCAGCGACCCTTCCGTCATCAGCGGCAAGCCGAAGGCCCATGTGCCTGACGGCGCGGCCCCGCGCTGCAAAACCCCAGTCGACCGGGTTTCACGAGCTAACTGAAGTTGGCCAAGCACGAGCTGTGTCAACCGGCCATGGAAACGCCCAGGCCCGATCTGCTCGTATTGCAGATTCCAGGCAAGCGGGCTCGCCGCCAAGGCGTCGATATCTTCGAAGCGGCCTTCGACGACTTGTGGTAGGCTCGCTGATCCATTCATCGGGCTGCGACGCGTCTGCCGGAATTGCAGGATGTGGATAGCCTAGCACGGGATTTGCAGAATACGGATAGTGGAATTCCGGTACATCGCTAGACTTCCGCTATGTCGCAGAGGCCGCCTGGGAGGACGTCGCTCTCAAATTCGAGCAAACGTCCGCCGCGCTGAAGTCATCACAGGTCCACCGCCGCGGTTCGCAGCATGCAGTCAAGTCGCGTTCCGGATCGCGAGAGGCGCGGCCTGCACACGAAGAAAGACGCAATGCGCCGGGGCCGCGCATGGTTGCCGGCGCAACAACGATACGCGCAGCTCTTCGGCTGCATCCTGAGGGAGAAGCATCATGAGCGACGACCATTCCGAAAAGAAACCGCAAGGGAATTCCCCGCAGCGCAGCGACGGTTTGAGCCGCCGCGATCTCCTGCTCAGCGGCGCCTCTCTGCTGACCGCCGCGACCGTGTCGGGTGGCGCTGTCGCCACGTCGGTGACCCGCGCGTCGGCGCAAACGGAGGGCACCGGCGTAGACGCGGCGACTACATTCGACCGCACCGTGCTGCCGCCTCCCGAGGTGCCGTTCCGGGGCGAGATTCATCAAGCCTATAAGGACTCGAAGCCAGATTATCCCCAGTCGCTGAAGGCGCCGAAGGGCGCCCCCAATGTTCTGCTCATCATGGGCGACGACATCGGCTACGCCCACATGAGCGCATTCGGTGGGCCGGCGAATACGCCGGTGTTCGACCGGCTGTCGGCGCAGGGGTTGCGCTTCAGCAACTTCCACACGACGCCCGTTTGCTCGGCGTCGCGCGCCGCACTGCTCACCGGGCGCAACGCGCATTCCGTCGGCATGGGCTTCGTACCGGAGGGCGCGGTCGGCTTCCCAGGATACAACGCTACTATCCAGCGCAGCAGCGCCACGGTCTTCGAAATCCTGCGGCAGAACGGTTACGGCACTGCCTGGATTGGCAAGACCCACCTCACGCCCCTCCATGAAACTTCTTCGGCAGGCCCGTTCGACCGGTGGCCGATCGGCATGGGCGCCGAGTATTTCTACGGCTTCTTTGGTGCCGGTGTGAGCCAGTGGTATCCGCCGCTCTGGGAGAACACGACACCGTTGCGGGCGCAAAAAACGCCGGAGCAAGGCTACCATCTGGAGGCCGACATGGCCGACCGGACCATCGGCTGGATCGAGCGGCAAAAGTCGATTTATCCCGAAAAGCCGTGGATGGTCTATTACGCCCCGAACGGGCACAAGCCGCCGGTCGGCGTGCCGCGCGAGTGGATCGACAAATATCGGGGCAAGTTCGACGACGGCTACGACCAGCTGCGCGAGCGTATTCTGGCACGGCAGAAGGACCTGGGGATCGTTGCCCCCGACACCAAACTCGCGGCCATGCCCGCGAGCCTCCCGGCCTGGGATACGCTCACCGACACGGACAAGAAGGTCGGCGCCCGGTGGATGGAGGTTTTCTGCGGGTCAGTCGAATACACCGACTTCCAGATCGGCCGCATCATCGATGCCATCGCTGAAACCGGCGACCTCGACAACACACTCATCATCTACCTCGCCGGTGACAACGGACCGACGCCAGAGGGCGGTCTGCACGGCACCATGAACAAGCTCAGCACATTCAACGGCGTCCCGGAGTCGCTCGACGACCTGGCGAAGCAGATCGACGATTTTGGCGGTCCCAATTCGCACGGCAGCTATCCCGCCGCCTGGGCTTACGCCACGTCGACGCCATTCACCTACGGCAAGGAAGTGGCCTCGGGCGGCGGCTGCAGCACGTCGCTGGCGATCTCCTGGCCGGCGCGCATCAAGGACCTGGGCGGCATCCGCCCGCAGTTTCATCACCTCATCGACGTGCTCCCGACCATTCTGGAGTGCGCCGGGCTGCCGGAGCCGAAACGGGTCGACGGGGCCGACCAGAAGCCGATGCAAGGCGTGAGCATGGTCTACGCCTTCGACGACGGAGCGGCAGCAGACCGGCACACGACGCAGTACTTCGAGTTGCTCGGCGGCCGCGCGATCTATCATGACGGCTGGTGGGCCGGCACCCGTCACGGTTTCGACGGGCTAGTCCATGGACACGCTGTGCCTTACGACCAGGACGTCTGGGAACTCTACGACATGCGCAGCGACTTCGGCCAAGCCAATGACCTGGCGGAGCAAAACCCTGAGAAGCTCAAGGAGTTGCAGACGCTCTTCGACAGCGAGGCCCGCAAATACAACGTGTATCCGCTGGCCGACGACTTGACCGCGTTGCTGACCGCCGAGCGGCCGAAGCTCGTCGCGGGCAACAAGGCCAGCTACGGCCCTGGCACCGTCCGGCTTCCGGAGGACGGGGTCATCAACATCAAGAACCGGTCGTTTTCTGTCGTTGCCGAGGTCGAAAACCCTGATGGCAACGCGGAAGGCGTGCTCGTCACTCTCGGCGGAGAGACAGGCGGCTACGCCCTTTTGGTGCAGGACGGCAAGCCGACCTTCCACTACAACTTTCTCGGTCTTGAGCGGTACACCATAGCCTCCTCGCAGCCTTTGCCGGCAGGGTCATCAACGATCTCCTTCGATTTCGCCTATGACGGCGGCGGCATGGGCAAGGGCGGCACAGGCACCCTGACCGTCAATGGCAGCAAGGTGGGCGAAGGCCGGATCGAGAAAACACAACCGGTCGTCTTCTCTACCGATGACACCTTCGATGTCGGCGAGGATTGGGGCACGCCGGTGTCGCCGACATATGCGCCTCCTTTCAAGTTCACCGGCAAGCTGAAGAAGGTTACGGTGGAGACCAAGTGAAGCCAGTTCACGCAAACCCGTTTGGCAAATTGCCGAGCAGGTGCCGCAGCTCCTTCGCGAGACAAGGTAAGGGTGTTCCGTTGAGCAGTGTTGTCACCTTCGGATATCAACAGGATGCGTCTCCCATCCGGCCGCCATACCCAAACATGGTCTGGATTCCCGGCGGCGAGTTCCTGATGGGCTCGGATAGTGGTTATGCCGAGGAAGCACCGGCCCACAGGGTGCGCGTCGACGGCTTCTGGATGGACTGCTTCGCCGTCACCAACGCAGACTTCGAACGGTTCGTTGCGGAAACCGGATACGTCACGATCGCCGAGAAGCCGGCCAACCCGGCAGACTATCCGGGGGCGCTGCCTGAGTTGCTGTCGCCGTCATCGACCATCTTCAAGAAACCAGCCGGATCGGTCGATGTGCGCAACCACTACAATTGGTGGGTCTATGTCGCAGGAGCCAATTGGCGTCATCCGCGCGGGCCGGCGAGCACCATCAGGAAACTGATGGAGCATCCAGTCGTCCACGTCGCCTTCGAGGACGTCGAGGCTTACGCGAAGTGGGCGGGCAAGGAACTGCCGACCGAAGCCGAATGGGAGTTCGCCGCACGCGGCGGGCTGGACGGCGCCGAGTATGTCTGGGGCGACGAGTTGACGCCCGGCGGAAAGCACATGGCGAATGTCTGGCAGGGCGAATTCCCCCACCGCAACACGCTGGATGACGGTTTCGAATATACTGCCCCGGTCGGCTCATTCCCGCCAAACGGCTACGGCCTTCACGATATGGCCGGCAATGTCTGGCAATGGACGGCGGATTGGTATCAGGAGCATGGCAACATCGACAGCCCGTGCTGCACGGCCGCCAATCCGCGCGGCGGCGGACGGGAGACGAGCTACGATCCCCGCGAGCCGGACGTTAAGATGCCACGCAAGGTCACCAAGGGCGGCTCGCACCTGTGCGCGCCGAATTATTGCCGCCGCTACCGGCCCGCCGCACGCATGGCGCAGCCCATCGACACATCGATTTCGCATCTGGGTTTTCGGCTCATCGTCAGGGGACGCGAGCCAGGCGGAAGTCACGCGCAGAAAGAAAAGTGACGTCTGGCGATAGCAAAAAAACGAATGGAGGGGTTGAATGTATCGCCGAATTCTGATTGCCGCGCTGGCGGGTTTTGTTGTGCTGCCAGCGGACGCCTATGCCGATGAGAACGGCATAAGCTTCTGGCTTCCCGGTCAGTACGGCAGCTTTGCCGCGACGCCAGCGACGCCCGGTTGGTCATGGGCGACCATTTATTATCACAGCTCGGTCGAAGCCGGCGCCGATCAGCAATTCCCGCGCGGCGGCGAGGTCGATGTGGGCCTGGGTGGGAGGGCTGACATCATTGTGTTCGGGCCAAGCTATACGTTCGAAACGCCGGTCCTCGATGGCGCCCAGTTGACGCTGAGTGTTTTGACGGCAGGAGGCTACAGCGAGGCAAGCGTTGATGCCGTGCTGACGGGTCCAGGAGGCGTACCGATTTCCGGCAGCGCGAGCGATTCCGTCACCGGTTTCGGCGACCTCTATCCATCGGCCACGCTGAAATGGAACCAAGGCGTCAACAACTTCATGACCTACGTCATGGGAGACATTCCCGTCGGCGCCTATGATCCGGATCGGCTGGCAAACCTTGGCATCGGGCACGGCGCGATAGATGCTGGCGGCGGCTACACCTATTTCAATCCGGCCACCGGCTACGAGGCTTCGGCGGTGCTCGGCTTCACCTACAATTTCGAGAACCCCGACACCGATTATCAGAACGGCATCGACATGCATATCGACTGGGGGGCTTCGAAGTTCCTCAGCGAGCAGTTCTTCGTCGGCGCTGCCGGTTATTATTACCAGCAACTGACCGGAGACAGTGGCGCCGGCGCCATCCTTGGCGATTTCAAGTCTCGCGTCGCGGGCATCGGCCCGCAGGTCGGCTACCTCTTCCCGGTCGGCGACAAAATGCAGGGTGCGCTCAACGTGAAAGCCTACTGGGAGTTCGCCGCTGAAAACAGGACGGAGGGCTGGAACTTCTGGGCGGGATTCGCCCTGTCGCCTGCTGCAGCGAAGAGGGAATAAGCTGCCCAACGCCACGATGCCCCGCATTGCGTCTGACGAGTTAGCCCCTTGGGAGACAATGGGCAGACCGAGCGGCATCCAGCGATGAAGTTGACTGGCCACTAGCTCCCATGGTTGTGCCGGTTCGATTTCGGCGCGGCGCGAATGTCCCCTCCGGAGAGCGTCGCGAATGTCGGGAAATTGCGCTCGTTGCTCGTTCCAGTCGACGAAGATGTAGGCCCGGAAGTCAACATTCTTCGACTTTTTCACAGGCAGAAGCGTGAGGAGCAGCAAGCGTCATGTCACTTTTCATCTGCGTGCTCCTCTTCTTTCTGCATTTGAAAAAGCATGCCGGTTATGTTGAGAGAAACCTGCCCAATGCCTTAAATTTAGAAGCAGCAGGCCGGCGGCTCTACATAATCCTGTGCTCGACATAGTGCAGAGCGTTTTTAGCTTGGCGTCGCGCAGAAAGGCGGGTGGCGAGAGCGTACTGAGGCCGATCGCGGCGGTGAGCTAAAAACGTGTTGGACTAAGCCGCCGGCACGGGTGGCCGCTATGGGCGTTCAATCGAGGCGGTGCCCATGAACAGGCGTCGTGTGGTTTGGGGATGCCGTCGCGGAGGCCGCGATTGCAAGGGTCGCGTGCGCCGAAGCGGCACGGATATGGGTTGCGGCAAAGTGAGGACCGGTGTCGCGCCCTGCCGACAGAGGCAGCCGGGGGTGACGGCGCGCAGCTTCGCGGGACCGGCTCGGTTGTCGGGCCGAACGGCTCGTGCGATGCGGTGACGGCGAAAGCGGAGCGGTTCTTTCATGATGTATCCCAGTATGGCCGGGGTCCAGTGGCGCCGTCGAAGATTTCGACGATGATCATCTGGCCTTGACGACAGGCCGGGCATTGCCTGAGGCAATGACCGGTGAGATCCTCGTAGCGGTCGCGGTAGTCCCTTTCGGATGAGCCATCCGACGGCTCGGGAACCGGCATGCCGAGCAGGTCGCGGCAGTGGGCGAGCTTTTGCGCGCGGTAACGATTGCCGAGAAAGCCGTAGTAGCGGATGCGATGGAAGCCGTCGGGCAGGACGTGCAACAAGAAGCGGCGAATGAACTCGTCGGCCGCAACGGTCATGACCTTTTGCCGATTGCCGTGCCGGTAGTCCTTCCAGCGGAAACGAACGGCGTTGTCCTCGATGTCGATGAGACGGTTGTTGGAGATGGCGACGCGGTGCGTATAGCGCCCGACATAGTCGAGCACCTGTTCGGGTCCGGCGAAAGGCGGCTTGGCAAAGACGACCCACTCAGCCTTTCGTAGCGGCGCCAAATAACGCCGGAAGGCGTCGCGCTCGCTCAGGTGCTGCAGGCCAGAGAAAAACTGCAACTGGTTGGCGTCGAAGGCTTTCTTCAGATGTTCCAGGAACAATCGTCGGAACAGGCGTGAGAGCACCCGGACGGGCAAGAAGAAGCCGGGCTTGCAGGCGATCCATCGATTGCCGTCGGAAGACAGGCCGCCGCCGGCGACGACGCAATGCAGGTGCGGATGATGGAGCAGGTTCTGGCCCCAGGTGTGCAGCACGGCGAAGAAGCCGATCTCGGCGCCCAGGTGCTTGGGGTCGGCAGCAATGGTGCGCAGGGTCTCGGCGGCGGCACGGAAGAGCAGGCCGTAGACGAGCGCCTTGTTCTGATAAGCGATGGCGGCAATGTCGCCGGGCAGCGTGAAGACGACGTGAAAGTACTGTGTGTCGAGAAGTTCAGCGCGACGATCCTCCAGCCATTGCGCGCGGGCCAGCGACTGGCACTTCGGGCAATGGCGATCGCGGCAGCTGTTGAACGCAATGCGGCTATGACCGCAGTGATCGCACGCTTCGACGTGCCCGCCGAGCGCGGCGGTCCGGCACAGTTCGATCGCCGTCATGACGCGGCGCTGGGCGGTCGACAGCGACGCGTCATGCTGCTCGCGATAGGCTTCGCCGTAGTAGCGGAAGATATCCGCCACTTCCGGCCCCGAGCGGGCCATCGGCGCGAGCTCAGAAGTACTGAGGCTTGGCGGGTGGCGGCAGGATGGGCGCCGGACGCGGTAAGAGCTCAAAAGGGCTCGATGTGGCGCAGACTTTGTTGGTGGCAATCCGCAGGTAATGGGCGGTGGTCGCGAGGCTGCGGTGACCGAGCAAGAGTTGAATGGTGCGCACGTCGGCGCCGGCCTCCAACAGATGGACGGCGAAGGCGTGTCGCAAACTGTGGGGCGTGACCGGTTTGGACAAGCCGGAGCGGTCGCGCGCTTTCGCGCAGGCGTGTCCCACCGCATCCCTGGTGATCGGCTGGTCGGCACGATCGCCGGGGAAGAGCCACGCCTTTGGCCGGCGCACCTTCCAATAGTTGCGCAGGATCTCCAGCAGCTTGGGCGACAGCATCACGTAGCGGTCCTTCTGGCCTTTGCCCTGCTCGACGCGGATGACCATTCTCTGGCTGTCGATGCCCGTGGGCTTCAGCCGAACCGCTTCCGAGATGCGCAAGCCGGCGGCATAGCAAGTGGTCAGGATGGCGTGGTGTTTGACGTCGAGGACGCAACCGAGGAACCGCTGAACTTCGTCGGGACTGAGGATGATCGGCAGCTTCTGCGGCTTCTTGGGAAGCGGCAGGACCTCTTCAAGCGCCCAGTCCCTTTCGAGCGTCACCTTGTAGAGAAAGCGCAGCGCCGCAATGGCGATGTGGATCGAGCCGGGCGCCAGCTTCTTCTCGTTGATCAGATAGACCTGATAGGTCCGAATGTCCTCGCGCCCGAGCAAGTCCGGCGACTTGCTAAAATAGCGGGCGAACAGCGACACCTGCTGCAGATACGACAGCTGGGTGTTGAGCGCGAAGTTGCGCACCTCCATGTCCTCGCTCATGCGCTGGCGAAGTTGGGTCATGACAAGCTCCTTTGTCGGATGGAATGGGCTGCAAGCAGCCACTCCATGCTGACGCAGTCGGAGCTTGTTGTGGACACATGACCAACGCGACAGACGACGCGATCAAGACCACGCTGTCGGCACACACCCTCCTTGCCGCTCCGCGATCGCGGAGCGGGTTAGTCCAATTCGGCTTATGTTGAACTCGACATAAGCCGAAGAAGAACTTCAACTGGCCGGCGTCGAAGGCTTTCTCAAGATGTTCCAGGAACAATCGTCGGAACAGGCGCGAGAGAACCCGGACCGGGAGGAAGAAGCCGGGCTTGCAGGCGATCCACCGATGGCCGTTGCGAGACAAGCCTCCGCCGGTGACGACGCAATGCAGATGCGGATGATGTAGCAGGTTCTGGCCCCAGGTGTGAGCACGGCGAAGAAGCCGATCTCGGCGCCCAGGTGCTTGGGATCGCCGAGCAGCTCCCGCACATGTGCCTCTTTTCGAGGGAAGGAGCTAACATCCTCTACCTGGAGTGCGCAGCAGTGATCGATGGCCCTAGCGGAGGCGTAAGGTGGGAACGATTCAAGACCGCAGCCGTTATCGCGGGGCACAAAACCGACGATGGGGGCATTGTGAACACAACACAAGACGCGGCACCAGTTACTTCGGGTGTGGCCGGCCTCGACTATATCCTTCGCGGCGGCTACGCAAAATTTCGCTCCCACCTTATCGAAGGACGGCCTGGGTCGGGCAAGACCACGCTCGGGCTCCAGTTCCTCATCAACGGAGCTTCGCTCGGCGAGAAGTGCCTCTACATCACGCTTTCGGAAAGCAGGCGGGAATTGCTGTCTGTGGCCGGCAGGCACGGATGGGATCTGAAGGGCGTGGATATATTCGAGCTGGTGCCCCCCGAACTCAGCCTTGATCCGTCGCAGTTGCAGACGGTCGTCCATTCCTCCGATCTGGAACTCGGCGAAACGGTCACTGCGGCCCTGGCGGAAATAGAACGGGTCAAGCCGGACAGAGTGGTGTTCGATTCCTTGTCCGAGATCCGGCTGCTGTCGCAGGGGTCGCTTCGCTATCGCCGGCAGGTGTTGGCGCTCAAGAGCTTTTTTCTCCTGAACAATGCTACGGTCTTGCTGCTCGACGACCTGACGGCGGAGCATGACGATCTCAACCTTCATTCGATAACCCACGGTGTTATCCGCATGGAGCAGGTGACGCCGATCTATGGCGGTGAGCGACGGCGCCTTCGGCTTATCAAGATGCGCGGCGTGGAACTCAGGGGCGGCTACCATGACTTCGTCATACGGCCAGGCGGCGTTGAAGTGTTCCCGCGCTTGGTCGCAGGCGATCACGACCAGACCGCGGGGGGGCCTCCCGCGCTCAGTGGCAATGGGGTCGACGCATTGCTAGGCAACGGTCTGGAGCGCGGCACAAGCACCCTGTTGATGGGACCCTCGGGGGTTGGCAAATCGACGATTGCCAGTTCCTATGCTCATGCAGCCCTCAATCGTGGGGAGCGAGTGCTCGTTCTGCTCTTTGACGAGACGAGACGAATCTTCCTCGACAGAGCTGCTAGCTTGAACATGACGCTCGACCCCTTTTGGAAGAGCGGCATGCTGCTTTTGGACAAGATTGACCCGGCGGAGATCTCCGCCGGCGAATTGTCGTCGCGGATCCAGTCAGCCGTGGAGCGGTCAGGTACCAGGATTGTCATCGTCGACAGCCTGACCGGCTACCTGAACTCGATGTCGGAAGAGCAACATCTCGTTCTCCAGATGCATGAGATCTTGACGTATCTTAATCAGAAGAGCGTCGTCACGATTCTTCTGCTCGCCAATCATGGCCTTGTTGGCCAGATGGCGGCGCCCGTCGATCTCACCTACCTGTGCGATGCGGTGCTGTTGCTGCGCTTCTTCGAAAACGCTGGCCGTGTGAGGCGGGCGATCTCAGTGATCAAGAAGCGCGTGGGCGCGCACGAGGACACCATTCGGGAGTTCAGGATCAGCGCCGAAGGGGTCGCGGTCGGCGAGCCGCTCGACGAGTTCCGCGGCATCCTGACTGGCGCACCGGTTTTCGAAGGCAAACACTCCGACCTGCTCAGCGGATAGAGAAATGAATCCGGAAGAGCCGGCAGTGCTTGTGCTCGCGCCAGTTGGGCGGGACGCCGTCATCGTGGCCTCGATCCTCGGCAAGGCGCTTGTCAAAACGCGGATTTGCGCAAACCTCGAAGAGGTTCTGCCCCTTCTCGATAGCGCCCAGTGCCTGGTCGTTGCCGAAGAGGGCCTGACGACCTCGGACCGGGGCGCATTTGCCAGCTGGATCTCAAATCAGCCAGCCTGGTCTGATTTCCCAATAGTTCTCCTGGTCATGAGGGGGGCAGAATACGACAAGCGACTGGCGTTCCTCGACCGATACCTGATCGTTCTAGAGAGGCCGTTCCTGGCGTCGAGCTTGGTCAATTCAGTCCGTGCAGCGCTGCGTGCCCGGTCGCGTCAGCTTGAAGTCAGGACTTACATCGAGCAAATGCAGGAACTCGCGGATCGCCAGAAGCTGCTGATCAGGGAACTTCACCACCGCGTCAAGAATACGCTGTCCAATGTTCGGGCCATGATGGGTGCCACTGCCCGGTCAAGCCAAAGCGCAGACGATTTCATGCGTAATTTTTCGGCCAGGATCGTGTCGCTGGCCGATACGCATTCGATCCTGACGGACGACTACTGGCAAACGGCGTCGCTGCAAAAACTGCTGCACAGGGAGTTGCTGCATTACGAGACGCTCGACCGGCCGCGCATTGTCATTGACGGGCCGGACGTTGCGCTTGTCGCCGACATTGCAATCCCGGTCGGAATGGCGTTCCATGAACTAGCGTCGAATTCGGCCAAGTTCGGCGCGCTCTCGCTTCCGCATGGTCGGCTCGAAGTGCATTGGCAGTTGACAGGCACCGGTTCGACGCGGGTTGTCAATCTTGACTGGCAGGAGCGCGACGGACCAAGGGTGGAGCCGCCCCGGCACAGTGGGTTTGGAACGACGTTGCTGGAGAAGGTCGTGGCGGTGCAATGCGACGCAAAGATCCAGCTCTGCTACGATCCAGGCGGCTTGCGTTTCACCATGGAGTTTCCACTGCGGGACACGCGGCTTGTGCCGTCCTACTCCTGAATTCAGCTGCCAGGACTTGTAGCCTTGATCAGATGGCGGGCGTATAACTTCACTTGGTGCTGCTGTTGTACATGTGAAAGGACTTGGCGCTACGGATGACATCTGACGAAGAGAGACACGAGCCGGTCGAACAGTTGCTCGACACTCCCGAACTCGCGACGGCGCTAGAGAGCGAACAGTTCAAGAAGTTCCTCGACCAAGTTCCTATCGCCATTGCGGCATCGGATCTGAGGGATGGGGAGACGGTGGTCTACGCCAATCCAGAGTTTGAGAAGCTTTCCGGGCTCACCGCCGCTCGCCTTGAGCAGGAGAATTGGCAGGGGCTTTCCGGGAAGGCGGTGAATGCGCCCTTCGATCGGCGGATCGACGAAGCGATCGTCGCGCAAACCGACTTCGTAGGAACCTTCCGCCTTGAGCGCAAAGCCTCAGATTCAGCGATCGTAGATGTTTACTCGAATGTCATCGAGGACGACGACGACAAGCTGTGCTTCCGACTTGTCGCCCTGGTTGACGTGTCTGCCCATAGCGATGCGGACAAAGCGTCCATTGAGGAGCGAATCCGGGAGAAGGATACGCTCCTGCGCGAGCTTCAGCACAGGGTCAAGAACAACCTGCAAATGATCACTGCGCTCATCCGAATGGAAACTCGGAACGCGGTCGGGCCGGACCAGGAGCGCTTCGAACGGCTGGCAGGGCGCGTTGAGGCACTCGCGATCCTGTATCAGGCGCTCTCTGGCGAAGATCACAAGGACGAGATCGATTTGGGCGTCTATCTGAGCCAGATAGCCTCCGCCGTCATGACCTCTCACGCGGGGGAGGGCATCCGCCTCGACATGAAGGTCGACACCTATCCGGTTTCGATAAATGTCGCCATGCCGACAGGACTGGTTGTGAACGAGCTTCTCACCAACGCCCTGAAGCATGCCTTCAAAGGTCGGGAGGGTGGGACAATCACGCTGCGCAGCGTGGTTGACAGCAACGGTTGTCGGGTCGAGATCGCCGACGACGGCATTGGCCTGCCTGAGGGTGTAACATGGCCCGCACCCGGCAAACTCGGAGCCCTCATCGCGCGGTCGCTGACAGAAAATGCCAAGGCGCAGTTCGACGTCACCTCAGCCGTCGGTGAGGGAACCAAGGTGACTATCATCTTCAAGCGGTCGGCTGCCGTCGCCGGCTGAACAGGTCTTGGAGCACGCTCAACCGGGAACGCTGTTCGGTCCGGAGTCATCAAGACCGTAAAGAACGGCAAGACGTTCGGCTTCGAACGGCAGATGTCACCCTAGGCGGCTTCGAACCCAATCGACTGCGGGCGCCGTGACGCTCGCCCCTCGAACTGTGCGCCGAAATGTCATGAGCTGCCACCGTTAAGTTTCGGGGCCACCCCGCCGTGGGCTTGTAGTCAATCATAACGTTCGACTGTCGTAAGCCCAGTGAAGCAGTGCCTGGCGCTGGCGTCTGCGGCACCACACGTCCAAGCGCTCGCAGTTGGAAATAATCTGTGCAACGTGCCGCCGCATCGCCTTCCACCGCCCAATTTGCCGCGCGTCCTCTCCCGGTAGGCGGCGCCCCAAGTAGTATCGGCAGTACCACTGGAACCACCCACGAGGATCATCAGGGTTGATCCATCCCTTCGCCCTCCAAACGGAGAGTGGCTGACTCGCGTCTGCTCCGAAACAGTTGAGAGTGGGGTTTCGCTTGCCGGGCGATAATTTCGCTCCCGCGAACCATTCCTCCGGGAATTCCGATCTTGTGTCTGTCATGTATTTACCGCCAAAGACGCCCAGACGAAGCATTTGGCCGGGCGTCAGGTCGGGCTTGAACCCGGGATCAAAATCGGCCCCAGCGGGGGCCGAAAGGGCATAGCGGTAGCCTCTTTGCATTTTGTCATTTACCTCGATTATTCGCATCTCTGAAATACCGTCCTTTTCATGTCTTCCGCGGCTTTTTTGGTCACGACCGGTCAGTTTAGCCGATCAATCTCCCAGTTCAGAGCTGCCGCGAAGCTGACCCACACCAAGTAGGGAGCGAGCAACACAGAAGCGGTGCGGTCGATCTGCCAAAAAACGACGATGGTAAGAATGATTGCCAGCCAGAGCGCTGCTATAACGACCAGCCCGCCGCGAGGACTGTGGAAGGAAAAGAACACCCAAGACCACGCCGCGTTCAAGGCAATCTGGATCAGGAAAATCGCTACCGCGAAGCTCATCCCGTCGGAGCCTGAGCTGAGGACGCGGTAAAACGCGTACGCCATCATCAGGTACAATGTCGTCCAGACCGGCGCGAAAACCCAATTTGGCGGGTTGAACGAAGGCTTTGCCAGGTGAACATACCAGGTCGGGATATTGGGGACGGTTGCAAGATTGCCGGCAATGGCGGCGGCTGCTACCGGCGCGGTAGCTGTGAGTACGAGAAGCAAAGTGGTTGTTGCGTCATGCGTCATAAGGTCCCTCGCCGTTCACGTGACGCAGTAACGGCGCGGGGTCCGGCAAAGTTTCACCGCTGGATGATACCACCATCATTGCAGGGCAAAACAAGCTGCTAGGGAATCCGTCGGCGACGGGCCACTTCCCTGAACTGCTGGCCAACGTTGTCCCTCGGCGGGGCGCGGTGTCGATCCCGTGGGGGGATTAGCTGAACTGCACTGGTAAATGGACGATGACAGAAGCCCGCTCAGCGCATTTCAAATCCAAAGCCCGACGGAAACTCATCCGGTTGCAAATCATTCCCAAACTCATAACGTGTCGGACGATGACGCCGCAGGACATTACCAAGTTGATCGTCCGTACCTCGATGGGGGATCGCGCGGCGTTCGATCTGCTTTACCGGCAGACCAGCGCGAAACTTTTCGGCGTATGCCTGCGTGTCTTGAACGATCGTGCCGAGGCCGAGGAGGCGCTGCAGGAGGTGTTCGTCAAGATTTGGACGAAGGCCGACCGCTTCGCGGTTTCGGAGCTGAGTCCGATTTCGTGGCTGGTGGCCATCGCGCGCAATCATTCGATCGACCGCATCCGCTCGCGCCGGCCGCCGGCCCTCGACGTTGACGCCGCCTTGGACATAGCGGATCCGACGCCCGGGCCCGAAGCGATGGCGTTGGCGGGCAGGGAAAGCGAGCGGATTCATCGCTGTCTCGATGAACTGGAGCCGGACCGCGCGGCCGCCGTGCGGGGCGCCTATCTGTCCGGGAAAAGCTATGCCGAACTGGCGGAGCGCCATGGCGTGCCGCTCAACACAATGCGAACATGGCTGCGCCGCAGCTTGTTGAAACTGAGGGAATGCCTCGAGCGATGAGCATCGCCGACGATAATGGACCGGAACCCGGCAGAGACGAGATGATCGCCGCCGAATATGTTCTCGGCGTCCTGCCGGCGGCGGAGCGGGAGGCAGCGGCCCGGCGCATCGACGCCGAGCCGCGTTTCGCGCGCCTCGTCGACCAGTGGGAGGTCCGGCTTTCACCGATGGCCGAGGCTTATTCGGAGGCCGAGCCGCCAGCTTCGGTTAAGGCAGCGATTGACCGACGGCTGTATGCCGGGAACCGGGTTCAAGCCGGCGGCGTCTCCTGGTGGTCGAGCCTTGCGCTGTGGCGTGGCCTGGCTATCGCCTCGCTCGCCGCCCTAGCGCTTTACGTCGCCGTTCCCTATCTGTCGCCGCAGGCGGAAGTCTCCTCAGAACGTTACGTCGCATCGCTGGCTCCGAATGAATCCGACGTGCACTATTTCGTGATTTATGACGCGCGGAGTCAGGATGTCGGACTTTCGCATGTAACGGGCGCGCGCCCAGAAGGGCGTGATTTTGAACTGTGGGTGATTGAGGGCAGCAATCCGCCGCAGTCGCTTGGCGTCATTCCAGAAGGGCAACGGGTCCATCTGGCTGTCGCAGACGCCGTTCTAGACAAGATCGAGGCCGGCGCTCAGTTGGCCATCAGCCTGGAGCCAGCCGGCGGCTCGCCGACCGGACAGCCGACCGGACCGGTGGTGGCGGCCGGCGATCTGAACAGCATCTGACAATTGCAGGACCGCAGGGTTGGCTCTGCAGGTTAGAGCAGAAACGTTTCTGACTAGGTGCGCTCCAGACCGCATCTTTAGCAATCAGAAATTTTCTTCCCCGTCTGAAACTTCCGCATGCAGCGTCCGTATCTCCCTGGGTCCCCCGATTGCGGGATCCAAACCAGGAGTTCTTCACATGAGCAAATATCTTATCGGTGTCGCCGCCCTTTCCGTGCTCGCCACCGCCGCCTATGCCGAAAACCCCATGGTCGGCGGCGCGCCCATGCTGGCCGACAAGAACATCGTCGAGAACGCGGTCAATTCCAAGGACCACACCACGTTGGTCGCAGCCGTGAAGGCGGCCGGCCTCGTCGAGACGCTGCAGGGCCCCGGCCCGTTCACCGTCTTCGCGCCGACCAACGCCGCCTTCGAAGCGCTGCCGGCCGGCACGGTCGAAACGCTGCTGAAGCCGGAGAACAAGGATCAACTGAGCAATATCCTGACCTGCCATGTCGTCGGCGCGGAAGCCTTCGGCAAGGACATCATGAAGATGGTCGACGACGACAAGGGCGCTCACCCGGTCAAGACCGTGGGCGGTTGCACCTGGACCGCCAAGTACGAAGGCGACAAATTGATGGTCGAGGACGAGAACGGCAACGTTGCCAACGTCACCATCGCCGACGTCGACCAGTCCAACGGCGTCATCCATGTGATCGATAAGGTTCTTCTCCCGAAGATGTAGCTCCGAGCCGTCGCGGGATATCGATCACCGGGCGCCAAGCGTCGGGTGATCGATATTAGAGCACTGCCCGCTTAACATGGGGCATATCCGGCGTCGGCGAAGTAGTTCGCGCAGGTTTGAGGGGTGGCTAAGGGATTGTCCGATACGGTCCCAGAGGGGCGGGGATGGTTCGTTCGGCGGCCCTTCTCAGATGTGCCTTGAGCTGGGAAAAGGCCATTTCGATGGGATTGAAGTCGGGCGAATAGGCCGGCAGCAAGCGCAGTTCGGCGCCGGCGTCGGTGATGCGCTTGCGCACGCCCTCGACCTTGTGGGCGGTAGGTTGTCCATCACCACGATGTCACCCGGTTTCAGGGCCGGGGACCAAGATGGTTTCGAGGTAGCATCGATCCGACGAATCTCCCAATAGATGCCACCGTTGGCGGCACCAGTGTCGACAAGCGTCGTGCCACGTCGTCGATCCGTTGGAGGGCACTGATAGCACGGTCGATCGCCTGGAGCGACGGCACCAACCAAGCGATGATGCTGGAACTGCGACGGGCCATCGACTACAATTCTCTTCTGAAGCGTCTGAGGCCCACCTGGTCGCCTGTACCGGCCCCGGCCGGAAATCCTTAACGGAAGCTGGACCTTTCCCAAAGCCGAGCCCGTGGAATAGCAAACGCGCCTCTCATCGCGGTGGGCTTCTGTGATCGAGCGACAGCTTTGTCCCGCATGGCGTTCGTTAGCTTGCATTGCCGCGGACGTCTGCAAGGGGTCGACACCTTCCGGGGCGTGAACGTCCGGTCCGGAGAAGCGTCGGGAATGGCAACTCCTGGCGCGACCAGGCCGCTCGAGCCGCTTCAGCGAATGGCAAAAGACGCCACAAAGCCGAAATTCAAAACTGACGAGCTGCTCTACCCAGTTTCAACGTCCTCATCGCCGGCTGGATCGTCGAGCGCCCCCGGCAAGTCTCCCGCCAGCATCTTTTCCTTCGAAAGCAAGCCTGCGTCCTCGAGCGCCTCGGCGTCGGGCAGGTCGCGCAGCGAATTGAACCCGAACTGCAGCAGGAACTGTTTGGTCGTCACATAGGTGTAGGGCGCGCCCGGCGTCGGGCTGCGCGGCCCGGAGGCGATGAAGTTTTGGCCGCGCAGCGTGCCGATCAGATCGCGGCTGATTTCCTTGCCGAAGAATGCGGAGAGCTCGCCGCGCGTGATCGGCTGGAAATAGGCAATGCACATCAGCACCAGCACCTCCGACTGCGACAGGTCTATGCCGCGCTCACCGGCGCCGACGGCCGTGCCAAATGCACTGCGAATGGCGTCGGCGTAGGCCGGCCGCGTCAGGTGCCGAAAACCGCCGGCGACCGCGACGAGGTCGTAGGGGCGGCCGGCGAGCTCGGCGCGGATGTCGTCGATGAGGAGATCGAGATTGCATTCTCGCCCAACCACACGCGTGAGGACACTGCGTGTCACCGGCTCGCTGGCCGCGAAGATGGTCGCCTCGACGCGGTTCATCCATTCGCGCCAGCGAACCTCCGGGGGCAGGTGGTCGAGTTCCCTGTCGAACAGGCGGTCGCCTGATCGACGCTCATCCGATCGGCCTCTTCCCCGTCTCGCGCGCACCCCCTCCCCCATCGACTACAGCCCGTAGATGCGGAACGTGGTGGCTCCAGTACATTATAGGGACACAGATATACGGTAGCGATTATCGGCGAAGATTTTCGATACCGAGTTCGGTCCAGATCCACTGGAAATCATAGGTCGCCATGGGATCGTTGGGGTCAGGCTGGCTTGAAGAACGGTTTTCAAGATATTTGAGCCATTCGGCGGCCTTCTCGCGACCCTTGGCGGTTTTGATGGCCTCGCGCGGGGAAATATTACCCAGCATTCCGACGGGCTGATCGAGGGTTTCGCGATACTGCTTGTCCAAAAACTCATGAACGACTTTTGTGGCGATCTCGGGTGGCAGCTCCGGACGAGCCGTATCCTTGTGGACGGGCCTTTCGGCCATCATTTGCTCGACGGTACGGATTTCGGTGAGCGGCTTTCCAACCAGATCGTTCAGCGCCCCCTGCATCAGCGCCGTTCCTTTTTCGGCTCGGGCGGCGGAATTGGTCGACAGGTGCAGGAAGCGGCCCTTCAGTTCCACATTGCCCAGCACCCGCGCGCCGTCCTCCATGGAAGTGTCCCATGCGAGGTTTCCAGATTTGCCGGCCTTGAGCCTTCCCTTCGGGATGTCGCCAAGCCAGTTCCAGAATTTCGCGTTCTCCTGTCGCAGAGCCGGGACTGTCTTCAACTGGGCGGTGATTTCTTTCGGGGTGATCCCGGATGCCAGCGGAAAGCGGACATCGTGGAAGATGATTGCGTCACCGTCGCCATTCTCGAAGGTGGTCTGCTCCATCCGCATCGTCCGGTCCAGGGTGTCGAACAGCCATGAGAGGGTAAATACCGGCGCGGCCTGTTGAAGTTCTTCGTTTGTTGGTACGGGCAGTTTTTTGGACCGACCCTTGCCAAAGATCGCCCGCAAACCATCGAACAGCGCGTCGGAAGCTTCCGGTGTGAACGGTAGCAATCCTCCGCCAATGATGTTCTTGCCCGCAACGGGAACGACTCTGGCCGCAACCCTGTCCCATTGCTGCAATGTCTTCGTGGCAGTGCCCTCGCTGACCAGGACAGGATCACCACCGCGGATGAGATCGCGGGCCATCAGGGATTTGCCCGACACGATGTCGCTGACTTCGTAGAGGCTCATGACCGACGTCCGGAGCGCCTTCATATAAGCTTTTGCCTGGGCGCCTTCCTTCCAACCGCGCCGCTTCAGATAGTCGTCAGCGATATTGCCGCCCTCGACGTCGAAATCCTGAGTGAGGAAATCCTCGAAGGCGCAGCCCCAAAGCGTCATTGCCCAATGATCGCCGAGCATCTCGGCCAGATCATCGAACTCCATGTTGCTGGCGTCGAGAACCGGCCCGAAATGATCGTCGAGAGTGTCTTCGAAACAATCACGCCATTCGTCGCGGGAGAGGAACTTCATCAGACCCTTGAGGTCATGGCTGTTGGGCATGGCCTTTTCCCACCTTCCGTCTGTGCTCGGCTATAATTCTCGATACCGTTGGCTGGCTGACTTCGTAGAGCCGCGCCATTTCAGCGGCTGACTTGCGTCCGGACAAGACACTCTCGGCGATTTCCAGCCGTTTCTTTGGATTGAGCTTCTTGCGGCGGCCGCCGATCCTGCCCTCGGATCGCGCCAAGGCCAACCCGGCGCAGGTGCGTTCGCGGATCATGGCGCGCTCGAATTCGGCGAAGGAACCGACCATCTGCATCATCATGCGCCCTGCCGGCGTCGTTGTATCGATCGCCTCAGTCAGAGAGCGGAATCCGGCACCGGCGGTCTCGATCCGCTCCATGATATGCAGTACGTCCTTGAGCGAGCGTGACAGGCGGTCGAGCTTCCAGACGACAACGGTGTCGCCCTGCCTCAAGTGATCAAGCATCCTGTGTAATTCAGGCCGTTCCCAGCGACCGCCAGACGCTTCTTCCTTGAAGATGCGCTTGCAACCTGCATCGGCGAGAGCCTTGGCTTGCGCCTTGTTCGACTGGTCGTCCCCCTTGCTCACGCGGGCATAGCCGATCAGCACCATGGTTCCTTTCGAAAACGGTCGTTTGCGCAAGCCCGCCAACTCCCGTGACGAATCAAGGTGAAAATCCTTTCAAACGTGAATCTGGACTGCGTTGATGGTTTTGAAAATGCCCGCATGTGAGCAGGACGGCCTGAAATGGGTCAAGCCAGAGCCCGGCAGTCGACTACTGCGGAACATCCGCATGGCGTTTTGCCATCGTCCGGTAAGCGCAGTCAATGTTTCTCAATATATCCACATCCTCAGCATGATGTTGCCGGTGGACGCAGGCGCGTATCGAGCGCAAACGGCTCTTGTAGCTTCAGCGCATAAGCGCCTGCCGCGACACTCGCGACAAAGACAAGGTTCCAGCTATGCGTGGAAACAGCGCTCGGGATCGCCACGAAGCGATGACGCCGCAGAAGATCGTCGCCGAACGCTTGCTGCCCGGCACTGGGAATGCCCGGACGCAGCCAGTTGGGATTGGGAACCGCGCCAGGATTGACGACATCAACGTCCGCTGTCGCGGTTATGACGACCGCCGTCATCACATGCGCGACTGTGTCGAGCGTTCTGAAGCCCTTATGGACCGCCACTTCGAGAATCGCGGTCGAGGGATCGATGGAACAATAGACGGCGCGCACGCCCTTGCTGTTCCACCGCCCGCCGACACGATAGGCGCCTTCACCGCTGTCCCAGGTCGGCCCGAAGCGGCTTTGATCGAGACGCCAGACGAGGACCTCCGTGCCACCGAGCGCCGCCGGCAGCGGCGTCATGCATAAACGCCGTATTCGAGCCTTTCGAGGTGATCCTCGACTAGCTCGACGCCGGCAGGCGTGGCCAGAAGATCGATTGGCCGCCGCTGGTCCAGACCGATCGCCGGGCGCTCAAGCCACTGTTCCGCCTCAGCCTGCGACCCCAGCACGTCCGTCGCCTTGGCGAGGATCTCGGCGAATTTCCACGTCCGCCCACTCTGCTCCTGGCTGAGTGGCTTCGCGGGTCTATCCTTGCGCCGCTGATAGGTGCGTATGCTCATGCCGACGGCCTTTTCGAGCGAGTCGGCTTTGTGAATGAACACCAGCCGCCCGACGAGGTAATCCAGCGCCGAGGTCGGCAACCCATGCAACAGCAGCTCATGAGCGTCGAGCGCGCTGGTCACGCGGCGCGACAGGACGCGGGCGCCGCCCAACAGGTCCGCGACCTTCTGCAGGTCTCCGACACCACTTTGCGGAGCTATGTTCTCGGCTGCGATACCATGGCATCACCTCAATACGTCACTTGTCGCCTTTCAATATGACAGTTGACGCACAGCTTTTCAAGGATTGATCGCGTGGCACGGCGTGTCGCGCCACATGGCTTCGTCAGATGCTACGAGGATTAAATCAAAGCCATGCCTGTGTCGGTCAAAAGGAGTCGCGCGGAGATCCGAACGGCGGTTTGAGAAACCTGGTGAGCCTCGCGCTTACGAGCGTGGCTGCGCATCCGTTATGCCGCTTGTCGCGCGAGGAGAGGGAGGCTGGAGAGAGGCAGGGGGGGGTCGAGAGAAAGAGAGACACCATGGCAATGATTTTCATTGGCGGTTCACGCGACGTTGTCGATCTGCCCGACCCGGTGGTGGATCGCATCGCCGTGATCGTGGCGGGCCGAACACGGCGTTCTCGTCGGCGATGCACCCGGCGCCGACACGGAAGTGCAGGCTTTGCTCGGCGGGCACGGCTACGAACATGTCGGCGTCTTTTGCGCTGGCAATCAACCGCGAAACAATCTCGGTGATTGGGCCGTCTATACTGTTCCTCCGCCGAAAGGCGCCCATGGCTTCGCTGCACAGGCGGAGAAGGACCGCGAAATGGTCCGGCGCGCCGACTACGGTCTGATGATCTGGAACGGGACGAGCCCCGGCACCGTCCTCAACGTGCTGCACCTTGCAATGGCCGAGAAGCCCTGCGTCACCTATGATGTCGGCAATGGGTTGGTGACAACCACCCGCGACGTCGTCGACTGGCGAACCATGCTGTCACGAGCCGACCCGGAGATCCGGGATGTGTTTGCAACGCGCATGACGCCGGATGAGCGGCTCGCGACGACATTAGGATGAGCGCTCCGGGCCCCACGCAATTAGCCGGGCGCACTGTCTTGCAGTAGCGCATGCTGTTTGGCAGCCGATAGCGGCAGGGCTGCCGGCCGCTTGCTCTGTCGGTACCTCCCGCTCATTGCGGGTCGCCCCAGAGGAAGTTCAACATCATGGTCTCCTCGCCGTCAGCGGTCGGCGCGACAGAGCGAAAGCACGCTCAGGTGAACGCCAAACTCGGCGAAGCGGTCTCCTCGCCGGACCGCTGCGACCGGCGAAACCACAACCGCTCCGATTGCCGGGGGTGGGCTGGCGGAGGCTGAGCAAGCCGAGGCGCTCTCGCTGGAGGACGCGCTCTGTGGATGACGGTGAAAAGGCGATGATGGGAGCGGCCGGAAACATTCCAGCGGCCGCAGCCTGGTGGTCAAGGATTGCGACCGAGGAGGCCAGCGATGTTCGCCCCGGCTTCGGCTGCAACGCGAACCAATCCCTTTTCATGTCGCCTTTGTAGAGGACCGCCTGCTTGCTTGGCCTGATCGGCTCGAACCTGCGAATTCGGCCAGCTGGATGCGGGAACAGGACCCAGTGGGATCTGAGTAGCAACGCAACAGAACAGAAAACCTACATAAGGGATTTCACAGCTCAGCGGGTCAGCGCCAGCAGCCCAGTTCCTTGATCGCTTTTCTGTGGCATTTGAGGTGATGCTTCATCAGCCTGATGTCGTGGAGGTAATCCTGCTCCGGCCGAAACTCGTAATCTGGATCGATGTGAAATTGGTTGCGGGTAATACGGTCGAACAAATTGATGCCGTCCCAGGTGCCGATAACCTGTTCGAGGCTTTCCGCCATATGATGCAACGGCGAACCGGGCCCGTCCTCATCCCTCATTTCATGAAGGCGCCAATGGATGTGTTGCAGCATGTCGGTCCGCATGAAGCTGTTCAAAAGCATGAGCGAATGGGTCGGTGTTTTCGGAACTGCAAAGCCCATTTTGTCTCCCGGCGGCAAGTCAGAAAAATCTTGACGGTTGGAGTCTATCGTCATTGGCTTAGTCCTCAAACAGTACAGCGGCATAGTCCGTTGCACCATGGAGCACGTGCAGGATGACCACTTGCTCAGCTTCGGCACGATAGAAAATCAGGTAACTGCCATGAACCCTGCGGCGAATACCGTGCCGTTCATATCGAGGCACCAAAGGGAAGGCTTTTGGGGACGTTGCTATCGTCTGGCATTTTTGTTCCAGTTCATCGACGAAAGACAAGGCCCGATGCGGGTTGCCCTTCGCAATGTAATCACCGATCTGCAGCAAATCCGCCTTGGCTTCGGTCGTAAAGCGGACTTTCATTCGGCCGAATCCGGCAGCATGGCTTTGTAGCGTTCCCGCAGTTCGCTGAAAACATCCTTAGCAGCATGGGTTCGCCCTGCGTCAGCATCGGCAATGCCACGCATGATTGAGGCATCGAGGGCGGCGAGGCGTGTCTCACGATCTTGAATCAACCGTACCCCTTCGCGCAGCACTTCACTTTTCGAGCCATAGCGGCCCGCATCGACGAGCTGCTGGATGTAGCTTTCGAGTTGCTTACCCAGATCGGCACTGATCATGTTGAATCCTCCTTCGGATTTACGCTCAAGATAGTTTGTTTATCAACTATTATCAATATCGGGTCACACCGCTTCATGTCCACTCGTTCCGCCGATCACATTTGGGTACACCCCAGGTCGGCACCACGGACCAGGATCTCGACATCCAAATTACCCGCCTGAAAGCAGCGGAGTGCGATATCACACGCTCTGAGACTGGATCGGGCGCATCTCGATCATGCCGCACGGAGTTGGAAACCGTCATGCAGTCCTACGGGTTCTGTTGCAAACTTTTTCGTTACGGGTTGTCTGGCAAGTGACCTCCGACATTTTTTTAGGAGGTTTGTGATGTTCAGAGGCCGGCATTTCGACCGATCGGTCATCCTGGTGTGCGTTCGCTGGTATCTGGCATATGGACTGAGCCTGCGCGATTTGAAGGAGATGATGGCCCAGCGTGGCATTAGCGTTGATCATTCGACGATCCATCGCTGGGTTGTTCACTTCTCGCCCTTGCTGCTGGAGCGCTTCAACCGGCGCAAGCGCGCAGCGACCGGCAAATGGCATGTTGATGAAACCTACATCAAGGTCCGAGGGCAGTGGATGTATCTCTACCGCGCTATCGACAGCGTCGGCGACACGGTCGAATTCTATTTCAGCGAACATCGGGATTTGCCGGCGGCCAAGCGTTTCTTCAGGAAAGCGCTGGAGCGCCATGGGCGTCCCGATCGTGTCGTCATCGATGGTAGCCAGACCAACCAGGAGGCGATCGTTTCCTGCGATACGACACATCGATTGCAGGATCGCTGCAGGCGCCGACCGAAGCCGATCCGAATCCGCCAAAGCCAATACTTGAACAACCGGATCGAGCAGGACCATCGGCGGATCAAGCGCCGTGTTCGGCCGATGCTCGGCTTCAAATCTCCCGCAGCCGCAAGCATCATCCTCGACGGCATCGAAATGCTTCACATGATGCGCAAACGACAGGCGAGGTTCGCCTTCAACCCAAATCCGTCATTGGCCGAGCAGTTCGATATCCTCGCCGCCGCATAAGCACCGCCCGCCATCTCTTCTTGCTTCAGTTCAACAAAAATTTGCAACAGAACCGTTCGCCGCCGGTCTCGTAAAGCTCCTTGAAGCGGTAGAAGCTGTCGCGCGAATAGCCCATCATCTTGCAGGCCTGCTGACATTGCCGAGCTGTTTGGCCAGCTCCAGCAGCCCCACCTTGGTGATCTTTTGATCCTTGGTCATGTCAGTCTTTCTAACGCCGAGGCCGGGCGCTGCGAGCCCGGACCACTCTGCGCCCGGCCTCGGCTCAAGCTTCAGCCTAGGACACCGTCTGTCAGATAAAGTTTAAACTTTTACCCATTAAGAACCAGACGCCGCCAGAGCTCGACGACGACTTCAACGTGCGTGACTTCACGCCAAGTCCGCCGAACGGCGGACCGATCCGGCTTTGAGCCGTAACCCACCGACAAGCGGTGGAGAATTCACATACGGATCCTCGGAAACTTCGCGCCGCTTCTTTCCATCAGGTGCGTCCGCATCCGCTCCGAGATTTGGTTTTTAGACAGCTCAACTTCGCACTCGGAGCTCAGCCGCTCTAGGATGTAAGGTAAGGCGGTCTCAGCGTTGCCAAGCCCTTTCAGCTCGTTCGAACCCACGTTGAGCGCTCGAAGCCCGGTCGGGAGGCGGGGGGGTAAATGGGTCAGTGCATTGTTGGGGACCTCGAGCCTCTCCATCCCAACCGGGAGGTTCTCGGGCAGGCGTGTCAGTTCATTGTGGCTGGCGCAAAGCTCTCTGAGTTGCGGCGGAAGAACCTCTGGCAGCTCCGTGAGCTCATTTTTGTTGGCGTAAAGCTTTCTGAGATTCGGCGGGAGAGTCTCCGGCAGCTGAGCGAGCTCGTTATTGTTGACAGCGAGGACTTCAAGCCCGGGCGGAAGCGTATCAGGCAGGCTCGTCAGGCGGTTATTGTTCGCGTCGAGGCTTTTGAGCCCGGGCGGAAGCGTGTTGGGCAGCCTGGTCAGCTGATTGTCGCCGGCGGTCAGCCTCTCGAGCGCGGCCGGAAGAACCTCAGGCAGCCTGGTCAGCCGGTTCCCGGCGGCGGTTAGCCTCTCAAGCCCGGCCGGAAGAAGCTCAGGCAATCTGGTCAGCTCGTTGTCGCTGGTGTTGAGCCGCCGGAGACCGACGGGCAGGGGGGGGAGCGCGGTCAAGGCCAGCGATGTCAGGTCCAGCCAGCCACGGCGATTCTCCAGCCATGCTTCGATTCGCGTCACCGCCTCTCGCCGGTCCTCAGCCTCGCCCTGCTCCTCCTCTTCGGCCCATGCTTGCAGGTTATGTTTCAGCGCCGCTTCGCGGAATGCCGAGGGGGCGAAATTCATGGAATCACCGGAAGAGGACTCCGCCGAGCCGGTTAGGGCTCGGATCCAGCTAAAGTCCTCCTCCTCCAAGGGGATCTCACCGCGGCTCAGCCGCTGGTAGCCTTGTTCGGAGGTATTGCTAGCACCCGGCCGTCCTGTGTTCCCCATCGGCGTCTCTCCTTGTCACACAAGTGCTGATGTTTACTGCCCATCAGCCGCCCTTCACCATGCCAAATCGATATTCCTATATGCTCCGGCAGACTAGTCAGGGGAGTTTCGGAAACCGAAAGCGCATGATTTCATCTCTGTAGCCCGCGCAAACCCGCAAAGTAGGTCCCTTTGTCGGCTGCCAGTGGATGCTATGGGGCGAGCGGCGAGGGTGTGGCATCCTTCGGCGCTGTCAAAACCACCATCAAAAGGAGGCGCCCCATGTCGCAATCTTTTGACACGAGCCGGCCCCTTACCGCTCTCGAACAGGATAACACGATCGTCGCCGTCATCGAAATGAGCAAGGCGAAGTGGCTGATTGCCTCGCTTGTTCCGGGTTTCAAGCGCCGTACCCTTCGAGAAGATCGATGCCGACGCACCATCGCTGTTGAAGTTGCTGCAGCGCTGGCGCGACGAAGCCGGCCGGACCGGGCGCCAGATCAAGCGGATCGCCGTCGCCTATGAGGCGGCCGGCGACGGATTCTGGCTGGCGTGCTGGCTGCGAGCGCGCGGTATCGAGGCTTGCGCCATCCACCCCGCTAGCGTTGCGGTGTCGCGCGAGCACACGGCGCGCCAAGACCGATCGTCTCGACACCGAGCTTCTGATGCGCGCCTTTCTCGGCTGGCTGCGCGGCGAGAAGCGCCATTGCAGTATCGCGCCGATCCCGACGCTTGAGGAGGAGGACGCGCGGCGGCCGAACCGCGAGCGGGAG
>NZ_AP023259.1 GCF_016756595.1 Mesorhizobium sp. L-2-11
AGGCATAATCGATTTGCCGCAGTTACCTCGGCCGCACTCCAGCCGAACGACATCATTTTTCGACGGCTAAGAGGCACCGAACGGCTGGGGGAACCTTTTCTCTATGAGGTGAAGCTCGCCACACCCAATCCGGTTCAGAACTTCGCCAACATTCCCGGACAATCTTTAACGGTCGGCCTTAAGCTGAAGGATGCGGGAACGCGCTTCTTCAGCGGCCTCATCACTCGACTCGAGTATCTCGGCCTGGACGACACAGAGCACCTCAATTACGTCGCGGAGTTGCGGCCTTGGCTTTCGCTGCTCGAATATCGTACCAACAGCCGAATTTTTCAGGATAAAACCAGCATTGAGATCATCACCAAAATCTTTCAGGAGCACAAAGGCAATTTCAAGAATCGGACGATTGGGCGGTTTCCAAACCGCACCTTCTGCGTGCAGTACAACGAGACAGATTTGGCCTTCGTCAGCCGCTTAATGGAGCAGGACGGCCTCTACTACTTTTTTGAACATGGTGAGAATCGACACGATCTGGTGCTGGTCGACAACCTTTCGAGCCACGAGACATGCAAGCCTGAGGCTGTGGAGACCCACCACAATCTCAGGCCCGCCCGAAGTCTCCATCGAGATGATGTTATCTTGCAGTGGAACGAAGTCGTGGCACTGCAGTCGAACAAGGTCATTCTCAAGGACTACGACGATGAGAAGCCAATGGCAGAACTTACAGCTGTCGCGCGCACGCCTTCCGTGCGGATAGGCGGCATTCCTCTGGGAAAGAGCACAGTGGGTGCCGGTAGCCGTCTTTCTGGCACCGCTGTCGTGGAATCGGAGACGGCAACTACGGACGTTTGCTCAGCTGTACAGGAGACATTCATCTATCCAGGAGGCTACAAGGCAAAAACGGATGGCGACTTCTACGCCACGATCCGCGCAGAAGAGCTTGCTTGTAACGCCTATCGGGCGCGTATTGAAACTACAGCTCGCCAAATCAAAACGGGAGTAGTCTTCAAGGCTGCAAACCCCTACTATTACGGCGAATTGGGTGCGCGCCCAAAGGCTACCCAGCGCTTTCTGGCGGTCGGGAACGAATTCACGGTTTGGGGGGAAGTGGGAGACCGTCCAACGGGCGCGGTCGCCACTGACCAGCAGGCTGAATGCTTCCTCTATCACAGCACGGTGGAGATCATCCCCGCGAGCACTCAGTATCGCTCGCAGCGCCGCACACCGGTCCCGGTGATCAAAGGACCACAGACCGCGGTCGTGGTGGGCCCAAGAGGCGAGACAATCACTACAGATCAGTACGGCCGCATTAAGGTCCATTTCTTCTGGGACCGCGAAAGCAACAAGGACGAAAACAGCTCCTGCTGGATTAGGGTAGCCCAGAACTGGGCCGGTAAGGGCTTCGGCTGCCTTCTAATTCCAAGGATCGGCCAAGAGATCGTAGTGGACTTCCTTCACGGTGATCCTGACCGTCCCCTCGTAACCGGGGTCGTTTACAACGGGTCCAACCTTCCTCCTGAAAACCTACCGGTCAACAAGTCCCGCTCCACCTTCCGAACGCACACCGATCGAGGTACAATTGCGGATTACAATGAGATACGGTTCGAGGATAGGCAGGGTTGTGAGGAGGTCTTTCTCAAAGCGCAGAAGGACCACAACGTTCAGGTTGGAAACATCTATGCCATCGATGTCACGAAGCAATACCTCCTGACCTCAGCCTCAGCTGCGGCGACGTTTGGTAGCAGTATCGAGGTGACACCTGACAAGATTCGCCTCTCAGTGATGGGTGCAAGCGGACCCCAGGCAATCGAAATCAGCGCAGCCGGCATCACTCTCATGAACGATCAGCGAGCCTCGATTAAGGTGTCGGGTCCTTCGGTCATCATCAACAACGAAGCGCTCGTGGTGACCTGATGCCTGGTCCTGTCCTTCACAAAGGAACGGCCGCGACCTGCCCCCACGGCGGCAGCCTCAATATATCGGCTGCCTCGCTGCGCGTTTCCGTCTCGGGCATGCCCGTGGCGGTCTTGACTGACCAAGGCCTGGTTTCCGGCTGCGTCTTCACGCTTCCCAACGGTAAACCGCAGCCCTGTGTGACCACACGGTGGCTCGCCGCCGCTACGCGGGTCTTGGCCAACGGTCAGCCAATCCTCATCAATCCACTTGCCGCTCTTTGTCTCTCAGCAGAACAAATTCCCGGCGGGCCGCCGATCATCGCCTCCAGCCAGACACGGGTCATCGCGACCTGAGTTCGCCTTTCCCTGCGCCGCCACCCGCGAGTGGTGCGGCCACGGCCTGGCCGGATCACCCGAATACTTACGCGTGCTGCCTTGAACTGTTGAGAACTGGCCCGGGTGAGCGGGTCATTCCCCCGACCTTCGACTCGCCCGTGCAATGTTTTTTGCCGGCAAAGGGTCGGTCTCCGTTGCGCTGGAGGCAGCAATCGAAGCCGCCGTCATGCAGGAGCTCCGCAAGCTGAGCCGGCGAAACCTGCTCGTCGACTTTGACGACGCGGCGGCGGCCCTACAAATTGAGCTATGATATGACGCGAAGCCGACGGGCCAAGCCGTCAACCTCTGCCTGTCGGAGAGCCTTCCATGAGCGACGTCCACCACTGCTGCGATCCCGTTCGACGCAATGCCAGGAAGCTTCGGCGGTCGCCCGTTTTGGGCATCGACTATATGGTAGTTCAGCAAGGCGGGAGCGTAGCTTAGCCTCTTTAACCGATATTACGCTCGTGGAGGCCAGCCACACGAGCGCGCTCTTCTCTGTCAATGTTGAACGCTGATCAACGCCGGCCGCAATTTGAGAGCTAGGTTCGACCGATGTTCATCCGAGCACAAGGAACAATGCTATGAATGAAAAGACGGGACCTGTTGTGTCTATCTCCTGCGCAGACGAACGAAAACTCGGCGCTGCCCTAATAGCAGTTCAATCGGCACTTTGGGTGGCGATTGAGAAACTATCAAAAAATCAGGAAGGTAGAGGTCAGCAGTGGTTTGACGATCTAGAGGAAGTCGCGCTAAATGAAGCCATGGGCACCGTCACGACAGGTATCTCAATTGAGGCTGAAGCGGAAAGCCTCAAGTTTGGAATCGATGTGCTAAAGGCAATCCTGCATGCGAAGCGCGTTCAGCTCGGGCTTGATGCAAAGGCGTAACGCGTTCTCGTCGGCGCGCCAGTGAGGAGGAGGTTGCCGAAGAGCAGACCCGGCCGCTCGCTCGGGGACTGTTAGGAATTCTGTGCGCGAGGCCATGATGATGGAAAGGAGAAAATCATCACATGGCTATCGAGAAGGAACTTCTGGACCAACTGCTTGCCGGCCGCGATCCGAATGGGTTCTGTTGCAAATTTTTGTTGAACTGAAGCAAGAAGAGATGGCGGGCGGTGCTTATGCGGCGGCGAGGATATCGAACTGCTCGGCCAATGACGGATTTGGGTTCAGGCTGTGTGGAAGGTTCTGTTGCAAACTTTTTCGTTACGGGTTGTCTGGCAAGTGACCTCCGACATTTTTTTCGGAGGTTTGTGATGTTCAGAGGCCGGCATTTCGACCGATCGGTCATCCTGGTGTGCGTTCGCTGGTATCTGGCCCTGTCGGCCCGAAGCTGCGATTTTGGCCAAGTGAAGAACAAAAAACGAACGTCCCTACCAGCTTCGCCCCTCTCCGCCGATCTCATGGATGTCAGCCTCGATTGAGCAACGGTGGCTCTCGGCGATATTGAACATTTCGGAATAAAGATGCTGGATTTCACTATCGAGATCAGAACCTTCCGGATCGCGGTCGTAGACAACCGTCAGCCTGTAGTCGCAATTGCCGGTTTTCACCATGGCGTATTCGCGCTCCAGCATTTCCTCGATCCGTTCGCGAGCGGGCTTCCTGCCGCGACCGTGTTTGTTGAAGTTCTCGATGATCAGGTGCAAGGAGATACTGGCGGCAGGCGGCTTTTCGGGGAGTGAGGCTGTCCTTTGCGGAACAATGTCGAGGGCCCGGTAAACGGTCATTCTTGAGACCTTCAGATCACGCGCGACGCTGGCCTTGCTGGCGCCGGCGGCAACACGGCGTCGAATCTCGTCATCATCGACGTTTTTCTTTCGGCCTTTGTAGACGCCGTCGGCTCGTGCCGCTGCGATCCCGGCGCGCTGGCGATCCTTGATGAACTTCAGTTCCATGTCGGCGACCATGCCGAGGATGGT
This sequence comes from Mesorhizobium sp. L-2-11, assembly GCF_016756595.1. Lineage (NCBI taxonomy): Bacteria > Pseudomonadati > Pseudomonadota > Alphaproteobacteria > Hyphomicrobiales > Phyllobacteriaceae > Mesorhizobium > Mesorhizobium sp. L-2-11. The sequence goes on from NZ_AP023259.1 coordinate 4,192, forward strand.
GATCACCATCCTTCCCATGCTTCCGGCCGTTGTGACCTCCGGCTCAAGCACCCGCAGCGAGGCTCCTCTTTCTTCGAGTTCATGCACCAGGTTCAGAACATCGCGTGTGGAGCGGCCGAGCCGATCGAGACGCAAGACGACAAGCTCGTCGCCGTCGCGCAAGAACTGCATGATCGTCTCAAGCTCAGTGCGCCCGGTTCGTGATGCGCCCGATCCCGTTTCCGAACGAACGATCTCACAGCCAGCGGCCTTCAACCTGGCGACTTGGATATCGAGATCCTGGTCCGTTGTGCTGACGCGGGCATATCCGACGGTTCTGTTGCAAACTTTTTCGTTACGGGTTGTCTGGCAAGTGACCTCCGACATTTTTTTAGGAGGTTTGTGATGTTCAGAGGCCGGCATTTCGACCGATCGGTCATCCTGGTGTGCGTTCGCTGGTATCTGGCATATGGACTGAGCCTGCGCGATTTGAAGGAGATGATGGCCGAGCGTGGCATTAGCGTTGATCATTCGACGATCCATCGCTGGGTTGTTCACTTCTCGCCCTTGCTGCTGGAGCGCTTCAACCGGCGCAAGCGCGCAGCGACCGGCAAATGGCATGTTGATGAAACCTACATCAAGGTCCGAGGGCAGTGGATGTATCTCTACCGCGCTATCGACAGCGTCGGCGACACGGTCGAATTCTATTTCAGCGAACATCGGGATTTGCCGGCGGCCAAGCGTTTCTTCAGGAAAGCGCTGGAGCGCCATGGGCGTCCCGATCGTGTCGTCATCGATGGTAGCCAGACCAACCAGGAGGCGATCGTTTCCTGCGATACGACACATCGATTGCAGGATCGCTGCAGGCGCCGACCGAAGCCGATCCGAATCCGCCAAAGCCAATACTTGAACAACCGGATCGAGCAGGACCATCGGCGGATCAAGCGCCGTGTTCGGCCGATGCTCGGCTTCAAATCTCCCGCAGCCGCAAGCATCATCCTCGACGGCATCGAAATGCTTCACATGATGCGCAAACGACAGGCGAGGTTCGCCTTCAACCCAAATCCGTCATTGGCCGAGCAGTTCGATATCCTCGCCGCCGCATAAGCACCGCCCGCCATCTCTTCTTGCTTCAGTTCAACAAAAATTTGCAACAGAACCGTCTCACTTGCCCCCTTTGCGGGGAGCTGCTCATCGACAACAACGACCAGGCACCCTCCTCCCAATGGATCGGTTGGGATCATGCCCTCCGGGGAGAACGGCTGTTCGAAACAGAAACAAATGGCGATATTATTGGCTGGGCATCACCCGCAGATCTCGCGCGTCTGCTTCTCATGCGACGCATTCCCAGACCGCCGGCTATCAACGCCGAAGACCTCAAGCATTTCCGAGTTGTTGGCGCTATCTTTCCAGAATTTGACGACGTAGTCGCGGACAATTGCACAACCCTTCCCTCTGCAGGGAAGCCGGTTCTGCCGATCAATCTTCGCCCGTTCCTGCTCGCGGCCGTGGCACTCGTGGAACAGCGGGGACTGGAAATGCTGGAAACGCTCCAGTCCCACACGATGGGTACGAACCGGGCAAGGTTCGGTAGTTTTGTAGCCGACATGTTGAACCGGCCGCGTTGTCGCTCGTCTCAATTAGGCAGCAATAATGAGAACCAAGCGGCTGACGGTCTCACAATTAAATACAGTAGCGACAACAAATCAGCGCATTCTTACATTTAAGTACAGTCCGACAGTCCGCCCATCGCCTAGACCAAGATCACCCGTCGCTGGCGCCTTGCCATGAACGCGAGGGCGGTGCTTGGGCTTTTCATTTTTAGTGCCGAGGCCACAGCGGCTGGAAATGCCCCGGCGTGTGCAGAATGTGCACCAGTCGACCTTCTTGACCCAGGATAGGGTGCACGGTCAGCCTGCCCCGCGCATCTGCCGCGACGACTTGAATGCGCACGCCAAAATTGTGCGCCAGCATGGCCCCGACACCCCCAGGGGCGTAAAGGTCGATCTCGCCATCCGGATCGACTGCGCTGATTTGCACCAGGCTGTCCCGCAAGAACCGAGCCTGTTGCTGAAGTTGCTCAGTCTGCGCCGTTTCGTGGTCCTGGCGCCTGGTATTGTGGGCAAATTGAAGAACCGTGTCCAGCAGGCAATTCAGTCCTTGGCCACTGGCTTGACCCACGTCGGCATTGAATCGCCTCAAAAACGTTGGGAGGCTTTGCCTAAACGGGCCGACAGGCAAGTCAGGCAGCGATGCGGCCGCGGGTGGCGATGCCGTGTGCTCCTGCCAATCATCAGGTGGTTGCGGGGTCCGAGTTGATGGGCCGGGAAAGGACGGCGGGACGCCCCAATCCGGGGGGACGTGCTGTTCGAAATCGAAGGAAGCTGGCTGGTGATACGTCGGGCCGAAGATCGATGCCCCGATATCCTGCTCCCACGTTGCCGGGCTTGGCTGATCGACACTTTGTGCCGGCGAAGGGGCGGGTGGAGGCATCCCCTGCCAAAAGCTCGCTGTATTGAAACTGTCGGCGGGCAGCGGGCCGGCTTGATCCACTCCCGCCCAAAACTCCGTCGGATTGAGGCTTTGCGGCGATGGAGCAGGTTGATCCGACTGCGACGACAACGCCCACGAGCCGTCCTCCCACCCGGCAGGTTGCCGCCCTCCGGCTTGATCCGCAGCGTCATGAATTTCGTCCTGGTCATAACTATCCAGCGACGCGGCAGGTCCCTGCCGTCCGCGTTCGGACAGCTCATCCCACAACGGATCCGGATCGTAACTTGACGCCGGAGACTGGCCAGATTGCTGCGGCCAACCCGCCTGCTCAGGGGGCATTCTCCACGCTTCGTTAGCCGCAACGACCCGTTGGTACTTCTGAAGCTTGTCTAAAGCCACGCCGCCCCCGGTCGGTCCATTGGCTTTCTTGAATGCCCGAAAATCATCCTTCAACCCGTCGTCTATCTGCTCCCGATTGCCGTTGAGTCGGCTCGCTATGCTCGGCTTTTCCTCCCTTCGGAGCCAATCACTAAACCTGCGTTGATTGCTGGCCAGAATGTGGACAGGTCTCCTCTGTGCTGCAGTCGTCACCGACCCAAGGGTGTGAAGGCTGTGCTTGCAGAGACCCTCGATTAGGTCGTCGTCGTCGGGATAAGCGTCCAGGGTACGGCGTCCCATGACGCGGGGCCCCGCTCCAGTTCCACTGAATTCTTCACCGCCAGGCGCGAGCCTCCGGAGATGAGACAGCGCCGAGTCGACCTTGGAGAGGTCAGCACCGTCTTCTGCCCCGTAGTCAAGAAGGTCGTCGTTTATCGATTCGGTTCGAAACCGCGAATCGGAAGCCATGGGCGGCCTGTTGTTTCTTTTAAGCCACCGAGAAAGCCATCTAAGGGCGGTTACATTTGCCGCGATCGTTTTTTGAGGAACCTTGAGCTGCGTGGCTGCTTCCGCGAACTGCTTGAGGAGATCCTCGTCTTCGGGATGAGGACTGGTACGAGGACCGCGATGAAAACATCCGATGAAGGTCCCAGCGCGCCAATCCCGCAGGGCCTCCAAAGCTCTTTGGACATGTTTGTCGCCACCCTGGCCCACAAACGCCGCCGCGCGGGCAGTCAACTGAGTGCTGTCGTTGTCGTCAAGCAGGTCGGCAATTGTCAAGGATCTGGGGTGAAGCTGAAGCCAGGCGCTGAACCGGCGCAGGCGGGACACCCAATTCTTGACGGTATGGGCGGCATGGCTGTTGTCGGGGTCCCTGTTCCTGGCTTCGTCCATTGCGGCCCTGAACTCGGAAATGAGGCGCTCGTCCTCAGGGGCGGGCCGAGACTTCCTAACGTTCCCGGCGCGGGACTTCGTAAGGTTCCCGGCTTGGGAAGCCCGCAGGGCCTCCAAGGCTCTATGGATACGTTTTTCGCCACCCTCGTCCACAAACGCTGCCGCACGGGCAGTCAACGCATCAGGGTTGTTAGGATCATCAATCAGGTTGGCAATTGTCAAGTTGCCGGACTGGTTCTGAAGCCAGACGCTGAACCCGCGCAGGGAGGACACCCATGTCTTGACGGTAGCGGCGGCATGGCTGTTGTCGGGGTCCCTGTTCCTGGCCTGGTCCATTGCGGCCGTGAACTCGGAAACGAGGTGCTCGTCCTCAGGGGCGGGCCGAGACTTCCTAACGTTCCCGGCGCGGGACTTCGTAAGGTTCCCGGCTTGGGAATCCCGCAGGACCTCCAAGGCTCTATGGACACGTTTGTCGCCGCCTTCCCCCACAAACTCTGCCGCACGGGCAGCCAACTGAACGCTGTCGTTGTCGTCAAGCAGTTCGGCAATTGTCAAGTATCTGGGGTGAAGCTGAAGCCAGACGCTGAACCCGCGCAGGAAGGACACCAATGCCCCGACGGTAGCGGCGGCATGGCTGTTGTCGGGGTCCCTGTTCCTGGCCTCGTCCATTGCGGCCCTGAACTCGGAAAAGAGGCGCTCGTCCGGACCAGCGTCCGCGCGCCCGCGTTTAGCAAAGTCCATGCGAAGCGTCGACTCAAGGACAAGCTCCGTTTGCTGTCTCGAACCCTCGGACGATTTCCTGCCGCTGCTCGGGACGAAGGCTTTCTTCACTGTCTTCAGGAACGATTTCAATCCACCGCTTTTTTTCGGCTGGGGGGCGATTGCCGGCTCCTCCGAGAAGGAGGAATAGGCCTCCGACGAGGCGGTCGAATGCCTGGAGCGCGAGCGGTTCGAGGCTGCGTAAGACGTGTCTATACTGTGGCGCGCGCTGCTGAACTGGTTGTCCTGCAGGTCGGGCGGCGGCGGCATGCGCATCGACCCACCCACGGACGTGCGCCGAATCGCACCTCTGTCTGGATCAGCAGTGGAGCCGCCCAGGTTCAACTCGCTCATTTGCCGCTCCATGGCCGCTTGCTGCGCCCTTAGAGCCTGATAGCCTTGGATAAAATCCTCCGTTCCTCCTGTCAGACTCGCAACCCAACGGGTTTCAGCGTCGTCGGGAGCATCGTAGGGCCATGGCCCGCCTGTATTGTCCATTGCGGTCTCCGGTATCACAACAAGCAAATATACTAGCGCCTATCGGTGGAACCGCCGTCATGCACAATTCATATTCAGCCATTCTGGCCGGTTCTGTTGCAAACTTTTTCGTTACGGGTTGTCTGGCAAGTGACCTCCGACATTTTTTTAGGAGGTTTGTGATGTTCAGAGGCCGGCATTTCGACCGATCGGTCATCCTGGTGTGCGTTCGCTGGTATCTGGCATATGGACTGAGCCTGCGCGATTTGAAGGAGATGATGGCCGAGCGTGGCATTAGCGTTGATCATTCGACGATCCATCGCTGGGTTGTTCACTTCTCGCCCTTGCTGCTGGAGCGCTTCAACCGGCGCAAGCGCGCAGCGACCGGCAAATGGCATGTTGATGAAACCTACATCAAGGTCCGAGGGCAGTGGATGTATCTCTACCGCGCTATCGACAGCGTCGGCGACACGGTCGAATTCTATTTCAGCGAACATCGGGATTTGCCGGCGGCCAAGCGTTTCTTCAGGAAAGCGCTGGAGCGCCATGGGCGTCCCGATCGTGTCGTCATCGATGGTAGCCAGACCAACCAGGAGGCGATCGTTTCCTGCGATACGACACATCGATTGCAGGATCGCTGCAGGCGCCGACCGAAGCCGATCCGAATCCGCCAAAGCCAATACTTGAACAACCGGATCGAGCAGGACCATCGGCGGATCAAGCGCCGTGTTCGGCCGATGCTCGGCTTCAAATCTCCCGCAGCCGCAAGCATCATCCTCGACGGCATCGAAATGCTTCACATGATGCGCAAACGACAGGCGAGGTTCGCCTTCAACCCAAATCCGTCATTGGCCGAGCAGTTCGATATCCTCGCCGCCGCATAAGCACCGCCCGCCATCTCTTCTTGCTTCAGTTCAACAAAAATTTGCAACAGAACCCGCGCAACTCCGCCTTTTCAACGAAATGCGCCAGTCAAGATCTTAAACCCCTTCGGGCAACCGGCCGCGCTTAAGCAGCTTGGCGCGAGCCTGCTTGTAGTATTTCTCAACAGTGGCGGGATCGACTCCAATGCGTTCACTGATCTGGTCGTAAACTTCCTTTCGCTTCATTCCGCGCTTACGGCGGCGCATCCAATCCAAGATCTCCTGCTCACGGCCCGTTAGCCCCGAATAGTGAAAATCAGCCGTTAACTGGCCCTTTTCCGATGTCCGGATGGCAAATCCGCATTGTGAAATATCCTGCAGCACGTCAGCCAGAAGTCCGCGCATCAGTCCGGTCTTGCTCACATATCCAGCTACCCCCAACCGACGACAGTGGTTAGCTTCGGCAACCGAATCTAACCCAGTGATAACCACGTGTGTCGCTGAAGGGGATGCATCAATGACCTGCTCGACAACCGAAAGCCTGTCACAGAGTGAGATTGGATTTACCCCCGGCAAGCCGGGGTCTATGAGAATGAGGTTAAACCCTTGGGACTTCATCAGAGCCTTAGCGATATCTAATGTGGGGGCGCCAAGAAGAATACTTTCGGTGAGGCAGTCCTTGAGTTCGTGCATCAGCGCCAGGCGCATCAAATCCTGATCTTCAATCACTAACATCTGTTGCATTTTGCGGTCCAATTATGACTGAAACCACACCCGCGTCACGGGTCTATGAAAAATATGATCGAGAAAAGCAACCTCAAATAGGGAGGGCCACCCCCCTTTTTTGGGAAACGGAATACGTCCATGGTTGCCGGCAACCTACAATTCGCGGTTGTTGAAATCTCGACCCAACGTAATCGAGGAATAGAGACCATGGACGAGCTCTCTTGTGGGAATGCCTCGCAAAATCACGATCGGCCGCACGCAGGTCTGACAGCCCGCGACCACTATGTCGAACAGCGACCAAATCTGAATCTGGCATCCATCAACCTGAACCTGCTGGTGGCATTGGAAGCCCTACTGGCAGCCCGCAACATCACGCATGCGGGCCGGCGCGTCGGCAAGAGTCAACCAGCGATGAGCCGGGCATTGGCAGTGCTGCGCGACATTTTTAATGATGAAATCTTGGTACGAGGCTCGAGGGGCTTCTTCCTGACGTCGCAAGGCGAACGCTTGGCCCTAATGCTGCCGTCGGCATTGAATACGATTCGGAAAATGGTGATGGAAAGCAGCGTCACCACAGGGGAGTGGCGCTCGAAGGCCACGATGGCCGTGCCGGATCACCAAACGTTGATCCTGCTGCCGCGGCTCATGCAGCGCGCGCCTGACCTTGAGATCGTCTCCCATTCGCTCTTTAAAGGCGCCCTACAAGCGCTTGAGGCAGGCGATATCGATCTGGCGGTTGGGCAGATCGCCACCGCTCCGCCAGGCTACTTGCGGCGCAGCCTGTATACTGACCACTTCGTGTGCCTGCTGCGCCACGACCACCCGTCACTAGCGCAGGAACTGACAACTGAGAACGTTATGGCCCTGCGTCACGCCGCCATCAGTTCAGACTCCGAAAGCGAAGTCGGGCAAATTTACGACGCGCTGCCAGAGTTGGGATTGCCACATCGCAGGATGCGCTTTTCCAACGTGTTAACGGCCGCAATGGTGGCTGCGACTTCCGATATGGCCCTCGTCGTCCCGCACCGGGCGGCCATGCGGTTTGCCGCCATGCTACCGCTCACCGCGGTCGATCTACCTATCATAACAAATCCCTACGAGGTCATGCTGATCTGGCACGAGCGTTGGCATCGCGACCCAGAGCATAAGTGGCTGCGCGGTGAGGTCGCCGCAGCACTGACTAAAGGAGCAGACTGACCAGAGGGCCGCAGTAGAATAGATAGCCTACAGCTACCCAGTCGAAAAGGCGCCACTCGAAGCGACGCCGCAGGCGGTATGAACCGGGTCGGATGCTCGCGTCGAGCTCCGACGAGGACCAGCGGGTTTTCCTCCAGTCTGATTCGCTCTGTGGCTTGTTCGAAAATACGCTGGACGAACAATGAAAATCGTCCTCACGAATCCTGTCGAAGACATGCTCGCTGGGAACGATATCGCGGGCTGGTTAGCTGCACAGTTTAACGGACTCGACAACGAGGCGCGCACGAAAAAGTCGAGGTTCATTCTTCCGAATTGGCGCCAAGATGATGATCGTCAGTATGACATGCGGGCTCATCAGGGGCCGATTAATTAGTATCAAGGGACCCGACTTGAAAATTTCCGTATTTCTTTTGGAGTGGCTGCCGTCTTCATATGTGCTTGCGCACTGCTCAATTTTGGCGCGGTGCTCGACAGTGCAGCCGGTGCCATGATTGCTATGATCTTAAAACGGTCCTTCAACTCCGCAACCGGACTTTATCTCGCGCTGGCGATGGCGATATCACTGGGCTGCTGGTCGTTTGTTCTGTCCGAACACTACCGAGAAGAGACCAGCCAATCACTCGGTCGGACCTGTGAAACTCTGTATATGGCGGAAGAAGCCCGGGCGGGCATCGTGCGGATTTCCGGCTGGCTTCGTCTCGCCAGCGCGACCAGAGAACTAGAGCCGGCGTTCGGCCACCAAATTACGGCGATCATAGTCAATATAGACCAACTATTGACGCAAGAACAACTAAGCCAAAAGGAGATCAATCTTCTGCTCATGGCCCGGAAAGTCATAAAGAAGCAGGTCATGCCAATTGCGATGATCGGTAGAGGCTATGATGAGGCGCTCCCGCACACGGCCGAGATCGAGCACACTCTGTCCGAAATCGCTCGTTTAGCAGCTGCTCGCCGCATCAGCGTCAAGGAAAAAGCAAAGATCGCGATCGCCGCTATGCGTAACCGCGTCGTTTTCTCACTCGCGCTTGTTCTGGTGGTTATCGGATTCATAATAATTGCGCAACGTGCCAAGTTTTCCAGGCGCCGCGATGAATACATTCGGGCCTTTTTGTTGCTGCATGCGCATATGACCCGATCACGAATTGTTGCACTTCGGCTGTTTCTTGGCGAGCTTGGGCGTCAGATCTTACCGTCGCCCGAAATGCTTAAGGCCGCCCAAGACGCGGTGAAGGAACTCGAAGGTATCACTAACCGGCTCATGAGGATCGCCAATTCAGAGCGCGATGTTCGCACCCAGCCGCTCGGCAAACTTCTTGAAGAGAATCGAGGTGCACTGGACACCCACATTCGATTGGAAATCGACGACAACGCGAAGCAGTTGCAAGTTCCGGCGACCCAAGTTCGCTTGATTGTCGAAGAGCTTGTAAACAACGCTATGGCGGCTGTTCAAGGAAAACAAGACAAACAAGTCACGATCGGAGCGCGCGTTCTCAATCGACGCTTCTTGTTCGCGCGCAGGCTCCTTATTGAAATTGCAGATAACGGTAGTGGCATGACCTCGGATATTTTGGCCAAAGCCGCAACGCCGTTCTTTTCAATGCGAGGGGGGTCGCACGTTGGGCTCGGTTTGACAGGTTGCATTGAAATGGTTAACGCGATGCGGGGCAGTATTAAAATCAAATCCACGCCCGGGTTCAGCACTGTCGTGCGCATTTTGTTGCCGATCGGCCCCAGGAGGTGACATTCGCGTAACGAGGCATGCATCAATTATGTCCCGCTGAAACTGGAGTACACTCTAAGTATTCCTCCGGGGCGAGGTAGTCGAGTGCTTAATGCAACCGTTGCCGATTGTAAACATCTTCAATGAAGCTCGCGATACGCCATGGGGCGTCCGAGCATTGCTGTCGCCCTGGAGCGCGGACGCGGTGGCGTTGTGGACGATCCTGTCGAGAATGGCGTCGGCGATGGTGGGGGCACCGATCTTGTCATGAGACCTTCCTTCTTGATCGCATGGTGCGTGCGAGCCGGGCTTGCAGGGTGTTGATTTGGTCATCCGAGAGTTCGATTTGCCAAGGCTGGCCCTTCGTAAGCTGGCGCCCGTCGAGCAAGCCGCATGCGAGATAGTCGGGTTCTGTTGCAAACTTTTTCGTTACGGGTTGTCTGGCAAGTGACCTCCGACATTTTTTTAGGAGGTTTGTGATGTTCAGAGGCCGGCATTTCGACCGATCGGTCATCCTGGTGTGCGTTCGCTGGTATCTGGCATATGGACTGAGCCTGCGCGATTTGAAGGAGATGATGGCCCAGCGTGGCATTAGCGTTGATCATTCGACGATCCATCGCTGGGTTGTTCACTTCTCGCCCTTGCTGCTGGAGCGCTTCAACCGGCGCAAGCGCGCAGCGACCGGCAAATGGCATGTTGATGAAACCTACATCAAGGTCCGAGGGCAGTGGATGTATCTCTACCGCGCTATCGACAGCGTCGGCGACACGGTCGAATTCTATTTCAGCGAACATCGGGATTTGCCGGCGGCCAAGCGTTTCTTCAGGAAAGCGCTGGAGCGCCATGGGCGTCCCGATCGTGTCGTCATCGATGGTAGCCAGACCAACCAGGAGGCGATCGTTTCCTGCGATACGACACATCGATTGCAGGATCGCTGCAGGCGCCGACCGAAGCCGATCCGAATCCGCCAAAGCCAATACTTGAACAACCGGATCGAGCAGGACCATCGGCGGATCAAGCGCCGTGTTCGGCCGATGCTCGGCTTCAAATCTCCCGCAGCCGCAAGCATCATCCTCGACGGCATCGAAATGCTTCACATGATGCGCAAACGACAGGCGAGGTTCGCCTTCAACCCAAATCCGTCATTGGCCGAGCAGTTCGATATCCTCGCCGCCGCATAAGCACCGCCCGCCATCTCTTCTTGCTTCAGTTCAACAAAAATTTGCAACAGAACCCTGCATCGCGGCGGTGTATTTGACCATCTCGTCATACTGCTGCTCGATCTCATCCCAACTGATCGCTCCGGAAAGAATCGGCAGGAGGTTCGGCAATCGCGCACGTATCGTCGCTTCTGGGACCGCCAGCTTCTGGCGGGCAATTGCTTTCAGGCGCGGCGCGAGCTCGAACCCGAGAAGGCGGCAAAACGCGAAGCCGACGGCGCTCTGACCATGGCTGTCGACATACTGGCGCTGGATTTCCATATCGGTACAATGGCGGAGAACGCCTTCGATCATGGAAGCGACTTCCGAAGACGAGCACCGCTTGAGCTGGGAATAGACACAGGTCGTGCGTTTCTCGACGTGCCAGTAGATCATGACGCCGCGCCCACCATAGCGGGCATGCCATTCCGTCATGAGATTGCGGTCCCACGCGCCGAACTTCGTGGAATCGGATGCACAGGCCGTGCCTGCATCACCCCAAACGGCTGCGTTGCGGATCGCCAGCGTCGCGTTCGCGACCCGTGCGCAGGCCTCTCTCAGAGCCGGTACATGGATGAAACGACGATGAACATGCAGCAATTCCTCGTAGCTCACATCTGGCGTCGCTCCCGCGACCCGCTTGAGCCCGGCATTCGTGCCGAGAGCATAGAGGCACAACAGAAGCCGTCGATCCAGCATCCCCCTCGACAGGGAAACTCTCGACGCTGATGTTTCGAAGGCCTCCAACAGACCGGTGTCGAGTGCAGTCTCCTTCAGCACGTCGAGCAGCCCGGTCATCGGCCAGCGCCCGCCGATCTCGCCTTTGATCGCATCGAGCCCCTTGGGTTCTGGCGAAGGTTTGAATGGCGTGATCGAGATACGGTTTTCGCCGCGCCACAGCAGTCGGACCTTGTCATTTTGTGGAATCGTTTCGTTCAGAAGCAACAGCTCCCGCTCAAGCTCCGCACGAACGGCTGAGGTAAATTCCCTCGCGTCCGGCGTCAGGTCGAGGCCGGAATAGTAGGCATCGCGCCGGATACCGAAGTCCTTGGGCAGATCGTCATCCGGGTTTCGGTAACGGTCCGCGCCAACGACCCAGATCTCCTTGGAGCGAATGCGATCGCGCAACTGGGTGAGGACACAAAGCTCGTAGCTGATCCGGTTTACTCGGCCATCGTCATCGATGACGGAACTGCGCCACCTGGCGGGAACAACCTCATCGATCGGAATGTCCTTCGCCGGTACGAACCGGCAACCGTCATCTATCTTGCTCCGAATCCAGTCGAGCGCTGCAAGCACCGGACGCCACACCGTGTTGTTCGACCGGAATTCCAGAACCGAGAGCAAGTCAGGCAACATGCGCCGGTAATGATTGGCCCAGGATGACCGCATCACCTTATATATACGCCGATCGAGCGCCCCTTTCGCCTGGCTCTCCTTGACGATCGCCGCCAGCTTGTCCTTGCCGACAATAGGGAAAATCACATCGCAGACGCGCCCGGACGGCTCCTCGATCGAAGCGCTGGCGATCTCGACCAGCAGCCGTTCCTTTCCATAGACCCGCTCAATATCCTTTGCGATATCACCCACGACCTTGCGTTTCGAGCGTGTGCCGATTTTGTGGACCGTCTCGATCAGAAGATCGACCATCGCATCCGTCAGCTGCGCCTCGCGGGAAAAAAGATAAACCGCATACAGTCCGATCTGCCGCGCAGGTGCATGCCGGCGCATCTCCGAGGCCTTTTCGCCGCCGACCCGACGAACAACCTGTTCTACCCAAGCCTTTCCGGCCACCGAGAGAAGGTCCCGCGGCAGATTGAGTTTCTGGATGAAGGCGAGCTTCGCCGTCATGCTGAGGATGTTGTCGAGCGACGCCTGGCCAGCGTCGCCTTTCATCGTATTGAACCCGGTCTGACCATCCGGCTCGGCAATTGAAGCCTCCAGCAAAGCGACCGTGCTTGCTGAAAGCCGGTCGTGCACTCCGCTCAGCCAGCTATCCAGATAGTGCTGCCGTTGCGAGCGTACCAGACGCTCCAGTTCCTTGCGTGAAGGTCCGTAAATATGCCTGTCCAGGCACCACAGGAAAACATGCTCAAGCATGGCGCCAATCGACTGCCCGGTTGGGCACAGTTCACCAGCGATCCACGATGTCAGTTGCTCTCGATCTTCCCGCTTCAGACGCCGAAAGCCGAGATGCCGCAGAATCTCCGCGCAATGTCGGCGGGCGGTCCGACCGGAGAAATCATAGTGGTTTACAGCTTCCGCTTGGAGGTCGAGCTGCTCGGCCAGATACAAAACGCCATCAGGGGGAATCGCCGCGTGATCCTGCACAAAGGGTTCTGTTGCAAATTTTTGTTGAACTGAAGCAAGAAGAGATGGCGGGCGGTGCTTATGCGGCGGCGAGGATATCGAACTGCTCGGCCAATGACGGATTTGGGTTGAAGGCGAACCTCGCCTGTCGTTTGCGCATCATGTGAAGCATTTCGATGCCGTCGAGGATGATGCTTGCGGCTGCGGGAGATTTGAAGCCGAGCATCGGCCGAACACGGCGCTTGATCCGCCGATGGTCCTGCTCGATCCGGTTGTTCAAGTATTGGCTTTGGCGGATTCGGATCGGCTTCGGTCGGCGCCTGCAGCGATCCTGCAATCGATGTGTCGTATCGCAGGAAACGATCGCCTCCTGGTTGGTCTGGCTACCATCGATGACGACACGATCGGGACGCCCATGGCGCTCCAGCGCTTTCCTGAAGAAACGCTTGGCCGCCGGCAAATCCCGATGTTCGCTGAAATAGAATTCGACCGTGTCGCCGACGCTGTCGATAGCGCGGTAGAGATACATCCACTGCCCTCGGACCTTGATGTAGGTTTCATCAACATGCCATTTGCCGGTCGCTGCGCGCTTGCGCCGGTTGAAGCGCTCCAGCAGCAAGGGCGAGAAGTGAACAACCCAGCGATGGATCGTCGAATGATCAACGCTAATGCCACGCTCGGCCATCATCTCCTTCAAATCGCGCAGGCTCAGTCCATATGCCAGATACCAGCGAACGCACACCAGGATGACCGATCGGTCGAAATGCCGGCCTCTGAACATCACAAACCTCCTAAAAAAATGTCGGAGGTCACTTGCCAGACAACCCGTAACGAAAAAGTTTGCAACAGAACCGTCGGATATGCCCGCGTCAGCACAACGGACCAGGATCTCGATATCCAAGTCGCCAGGTTGAAGGCCGCTGGCTGTGAGATCGTTCGTTCGGAAACGGGATCGGGCGCATCACGAACCGGGCGCACTGAGCTTGAGACGATCATGCAGTTCTTGCGCGACGGCGACGAGCTTGTCGTCTTGCGTCTCGATCGGCTCGGCCGCTCCACACGCGATGTTCTGAACCTGGTGCATGAACTCGAAGAAAGAGGAGCCTCGCTGCGGGTGCTTGAGCCGGAGGTCACAACGGCCGGAAGCATGGGAAGGATGGTGATCACCATCCTCGGCATGGTCGCCGACATGGAACTGAAGTTCATCAAGGATCGCCAGCGCGCCGGGATCGCAGCGGCACGAGCCGACGGCGTCTACAAAGGCCGAAAGAAAAACGTCGATGATGACGAGATTCGACGCCGTGTTGCCGCCGGCGCCAGCAAGGCCAGCGTCGCGCGTGATCTGAAGGTCTCAAGAATGACCGTTTACCGGGCCCTCGACATTGTTCCGCAAAGGACAGCCTCACTCCCCGAAAAGCCGCCTGCCGCCAGTATCTCCTTGCACCTGATCATCGAGAACTTCAACAAACACGGTCGCGGCAGGAAGCCCGCTCGCGAACGGATCGAGGAAATGCTGGAGCGCGAATACGCCATGGTGAAAACCGGCAATTGCGACTACAGGCTGACGGTTGTCTACGACCGCGATCCGGAAGGTTCTGATCTCGATAGTGAAATCCAGCATCTTTATTCCGAAATGTTCAATATCGCCGAGAGCCACCGTTGCTCAATCGAGGCTGACATCCATGAGATCGGCGGAGAGGGGCGAAGCTGGTAGGGACGTTCGTTTTTTGTTCTTCACTTGGCCAAAATCGCAGCTTCGGGCCGACAGGGCCAGATACCAGCGAACGCACACCAGGATGACCGATCGGTCGAAATGCCGGCCTCTGAACATCACAAACCTCCGAAAAAAATGTCGGAGGTCACTTGCCAGACAACCCGTAACGAAAAAGTTTGCAACAGAACCTTCCACACAGCCTGAACCCAAATCCGTCATTGGCCGAGCAGTTCGATATCCTCGCCGCCGCATAAGCACCGCCCGCCATCTCTTCTTGCTTCAGTTCAACAAAAATTTGCAACAGAACCCATTCGGATCGCGGCCGGCAAGCAGTTGGTCCAGAAGTTCCTTCTCGATAGCCATGTGATGATTTTCTCCTTTCCATCATCATGGCCTCGCGCACAGAATTCCTAACAGTCCCCGAGCGAGCGGCCGGGTCTGCTCTTCGGCAACCTCCTCCTCACTGGCGCGCCGACGAGAACGCGTTACGCCTTTGCATCAAGCCCGAGCTGAACGCGCTTCGCATGCAGGATTGCCTTTAGCACATCGATTCCAAACTTGAGGCTTTCCGCTTCAGCCTCAATTGAGATACCTGTCGTGACGGTGCCCATGGCTTCATTTAGCGCGACTTCCTCTAGATCGTCAAACCACTGCTGACCTCTACCTTCCTGATTTTTTGATAGTTTCTCAATCGCCACCCAAAGTGCCGATTGAACTGCTATTAGGGCAGCGCCGAGTTTTCGTTCGTCTGCGCAGGAGATAGACACAACAGGTCCCGTCTTTTCATTCATAGCATTGTTCCTTGTGCTCGGATGAACATCGGTCGAACCTAGCTCTCAAATTGCGGCCGGCGTTGATCAGCGTTCAACATTGACAGAGAAGAGCGCGCTCGTGTGGCTGGCCTCCACGAGCGTAATATCGGTTAAAGAGGCTAAGCTACGCTCCCGCCTTGCTGAACTACCATATAGTCGATGCCCAAAACGGGCGACCGCCGAAGCTTCCTGGCATTGCGTCGAACGGGATCGCAGCAGTGGTGGACGTCGCTCATGGAAGGCTCTCCGACAGGCAGAGGTTGACGGCTTGGCCCGTCGGCTTCGCGTCATATCATAGCTCAATTTGTAGGGCCGCCGCCGCGTCGTCAAAGTCGACGAGCAGGTTTCGCCGGCTCAGCTTGCGGAGCTCCTGCATGACGGCGGCTTCGATTGCTGCCTCCAGCGCAACGGAGACCGACCCTTTGCCGGCAAAAAACATTGCACGGGCGAGTCGAAGGTCGGGGGAATGACCCGCTCACCCGGGCCAGTTCTCAACAGTTCAAGGCAGCACGCGTAAGTATTCGGGTGATCCGGCCAGGCCGTGGCCGCACCACTCGCGGGTGGCGGCGCAGGGAAAGGCGAACTCAGGTCGCGATGACCCGTGTCTGGCTGGAGGCGATGATCGGCGGCCCGCCGGGAATTTGTTCTGCTGAGAGACAAAGAGCGGCAAGTGGATTGATGAGGATTGGCTGACCGTTGGCCAAGACCCGCGTAGCGGCGGCGAGCCACCGTGTGGTCACACAGGGCTGCGGTTTACCGTTGGGAAGCGTGAAGACGCAGCCGGAAACCAGGCCTTGGTCAGTCAAGACCGCCACGGGCATGCCCGAGACGGAAACGCGCAGCGAGGCAGCCGATATATTGAGGCTGCCGCCGTGGGGGCAGGTCGCGGCCGTTCCTTTGTGAAGGACAGGACCAGGCATCAGGTCACCACGAGCGCTTCGTTGTTGATGATGACCGAAGGACCCGACACCTTAATCGAGGCTCGCTGATCGTTCATGAGAGTGATGCCGGCTGCGCTGATTTCGATTGCCTGGGGTCCGCTTGCACCCATCACTGAGAGGCGAATCTTGTCAGGTGTCACCTCGATACTGCTACCAAACGTCGCCGCAGCTGAGGCTGAGGTCAGGAGGTATTGCTTCGTGACATCGATGGCATAGATGTTTCCAACCTGAACGTTGTGGTCCTTCTGCGCTTTGAGAAAGACCTCCTCACAACCCTGCCTATCCTCGAACCGTATCTCATTGTAATCCGCAATTGTACCTCGATCGGTGTGCGTTCGGAAGGTGGAGCGGGACTTGTTGACCGGTAGGTTTTCAGGAGGAAGGTTGGACCCGTTGTAAACGACCCCGGTTACGAGGGGACGGTCAGGATCACCGTGAAGGAAGTCCACTACGATCTCTTGGCCGATCCTTGGAATTAGAAGGCAGCCGAAGCCCTTACCGGCCCAGTTCTGGGCTACCCTAATCCAGCAGGAGCTGTTTTCGTCCTTGTTGCTTTCGCGGTCCCAGAAGAAATGGACCTTAATGCGGCCGTACTGATCTGTAGTGATTGTCTCGCCTCTTGGGCCCACCACGACCGCGGTCTGTGGTCCTTTGATCACCGGGACCGGTGTGCGGCGCTGCGAGCGATACTGAGTGCTCGCGGGGATGATCTCCACCGTGCTGTGATAGAGGAAGCATTCAGCCTGCTGGTCAGTGGCGACCGCGCCCGTTGGACGGTCTCCCACTTCCCCCCAAACCGTGAATTCGTTCCCGACCGCCAGAAAGCGCTGGGTAGCCTTTGGGCGCGCACCCAATTCGCCGTAATAGTAGGGGTTTGCAGCCTTGAAGACTACTCCCGTTTTGATTTGGCGAGCTGTAGTTTCAATACGCGCCCGATAGGCGTTACAAGCAAGCTCTTCTGCGCGGATCGTGGCGTAGAAGTCGCCATCCGTTTTTGCCTTGTAGCCTCCTGGATAGATGAATGTCTCCTGTACAGCTGAGCAAACGTCCGTAGTTGCCGTCTCCGATTCCACGACAGCGGTGCCAGAAAGACGGCTACCGGCACCCACTGTGCTCTTTCCCAGAGGAATGCCGCCTATCCGCACGGAAGGCGTGCGCGCGACAGCTGTAAGTTCTGCCATTGGCTTCTCATCGTCGTAGTCCTTGAGAATGACCTTGTTCGACTGCAGTGCCACGACTTCGTTCCACTGCAAGATAACATCATCTCGATGGAGACTTCGGGCGGGCCTGAGATTGTGGTGGGTCTCCACAGCCTCAGGCTTGCATGTCTCGTGGCTCGAAAGGTTGTCGACCAGCACCAGATCGTGTCGATTCTCACCATGTTCAAAAAAGTAGTAGAGGCCGTCCTGCTCCATTAAGCGGCTGACGAAGGCCAAATCTGTCTCGTTGTACTGCACGCAGAAGGTGCGGTTTGGAAACCGCCCAATCGTCCGATTCTTGAAATTGCCTTTGTGCTCCTGAAAGATTTTGGTGATGATCTCAATGCTGGTTTTATCCTGAAAAATTCGGCTGTTGGTACGATATTCGAGCAGCGAAAGCCAAGGCCGCAACTCCGCGACGTAATTGAGGTGCTCTGTGTCGTCCAGGCCGAGATACTCGAGTCGAGTGATGAGGCCGCTGAAGAAGCGCGTTCCCGCATCCTTCAGCTTAAGGCCGACCGTTAAAGATTGTCCGGGAATGTTGGCGAAGTTCTGAACCGGATTGGGTGTGGCGAGCTTCACCTCATAGAGAAAAGGTTCCCCCAGCCGTTCGGTGCCTCTTAGCCGTCGAAAAATGATGTCGTTCGGCTGGAGTGCGGCCGAGGTAACTGCGGCAAATCGATTATGCCTCAGGAGATTTTCAATTGTAGACTGGACCATGGGGACTTCCGCGGTTGAGCTGCAAGAGCGCCGTACTACCTTTTTCGCTTGGCTTTAGAGAGCGCACGGAGCGCCGCCAACGAGAACCATGGAGGGCGCCTGACCGGGAAACGATGATGAGCCCGTCCGTTGGGCGCCCATCGCCGCTCTCCGGGGAGGGATCTGGCGGCGCATATCGAGGTTCTGTTGCAAATTTTTGTTGAACTGAAGCAAGAAGAGATGGCGGGCGGTGCTTATGCGGCGGCGAGGATATCGAACTGCTCGGCCAATGACGGATTTGGGGTTGAAGGCGAACCTCGCCTGTCGTTTGCGCATCATGTGAAGCATTTCGATGCCGTCGAGGATGATGCTTGCGGCTGCGGGAGATTTGAAGCCGAGCATCGGCCGAACACGGCGCTTGATCCGCCGATGGTCCTGCTCGATCCGGTTGTTCAAGTATTGGCTTTGGCGGATTCGGATCGGCTTCGGTCGGCGCCTGCAGCGATCCTGCAATCGATGTGTCGTATCGCAGGAAACGATCGCCTCCTGGTTGGTCTGGCTACCATCGATGACGACACGATCGGGACGCCCATGGCGCTCCAGCGCTTTCCTGAAGAAACGCTTGGCCGCCGGCAAATCCCGATGTTCGCTGAAATAGAATTCGACCGTGTCGCCGACGCTGTCGATAGCGCGGTAGAGATACATCCACTGCCCTCGGACCTTGATGTAGGTTTCATCAACATGCCATTTGCCGGTCGCTGCGCGCTTGCGCCGGTTGAAGCGCTCCAGCAGCAAGGGCGAGAAGTGAACAACCCAGCGATGGATCGTCGAATGATCAACGCTAATGCCACGCTCGGCCATCATCTCCTTCAAATCGCGCAGGCTCAGTCCATATGCCAGATACCAGCGAACGCACACCAGGATGACCGATCGGTCGAAATGCCGGCCTCTGAACATCACAAACCTCCGAAAAAAATGTCGGAGGTCACTTGCCAGACAACCCGTAACGAAAAAGTTTGCAACAGAACCACCTCCTATGACGCTGCCGCCCATCGCCTAGACCAAGATCACCCGTCGCTGGCGCCTTGCCATGAACGCGAGGGCGGTGCTTGGGCTTTTCATTTTTAGTGCCGAGGCCACAGCGGCTGGAAATGCCCCGGCGTGTGCAGAATGTGCACCAGTCGACCTTCTTGACCCAGGATAGGGTGCACGGTCAGCCTGCCCCGCGCATCTGCCGCGACGACTTGAATGCGCACGCCAAAATTGTGCGCCAGCATGGCCCCGACACCCCCAGGGGCGTAAAGGTCGATCTCGCCATCCGGATCGACTGCGCTGATTTGCACCAGGCTGTCCCGCAAGAACCGAGCCTGTTGCTGAAGTTGCTCAGTCTGCGCCGTTTCGTGGTCCTGGCGCCTGGTATTGTGGGCAAATTGAAGAACCGTGTCCAGCAGGCAATTCAGTCCTTGGCCACTGGCTTGACCCACGTCGGCATTGAATCGCCTCAAAAACGTTGGGAGGCTTTGCCTAAACGGGCCGACAGGCAAGTCAGGCAGCGATGCGGCCGCGGGTGGCGATGCCGTGTGCTCCTGCCAATCATCAGGTGGTTGCGGGGTCCGAGTTGATGGGCCGGGAAAGGACGGCGGGACGCCCCAATCCGGGGGGACGTGCTGTTCGAAATCGAAGGAAGCTGGCTGGTGATACGTCGGGCCGAAGATCGATGCCCCGATATCCTGCTCCCACGTTGCCGGGCTTGGCTGATCGACACTTTGTGCCGGCGAAGGGGCGGGTGGAGGCATCCCCTGCCAAAAGCTCGCTGTATTGAAACTGTCGGCGGGCAGCGGGCCGGCTTGATCCACTCCCGCCCAAAACTCCGTCGGATTGAGGCTTTGCGGCGATGGAGCAGGTTGATCCGACTGCGACGACAACGCCCACGAGCCGTCCTCCCACCCGGCAGGTTGCCGCCCTCCGGCTTGATCCGCAGCGTCATGAATTTCGTCCTGGTCATAACTATCCAGCGACGCGGCAGGTCCCTGCCGTCCGCGTTCGGACAGCTCATCCCACAACGGATCCGGATCGTAACTTGACGCCGGAGACTGGCCAGATTGCTGCGGCCAACCCGCCTGCTCAGGGGGCATTCTCCACGCTTCGTTAGCCGCAACGACCCGTTGGTACTTCTGAAGCTTGTCTAAAGCCACGCCGCCCCCGGTCGGTCCATTGGCTTTCTTGAATGCCCGAAAATCATCCTTCAACCCGTCGTCTATCTGCTCCCGATTGCCGTTGAGTCGGCTCGCTATGCTCGCCTTTCCCTCCCTTCGGAGCCAATCACTAAACCCGCGTTGCCTGCTGGCCAAATCGTTGACAGGTTTCCTCTGTGCTGCAGTCGCCTCCGGCCCAAAGCTGTGCTTGCAGAGACCGTCGATTAGGCGGGCGTCGTCGGGATAAGGGGCCAGAGTACGGCGCGTCCTAACGTTCCCGGCGGGGGGATCCCGCAGGGCCTTCAAGGCTCTATGGACACGTTTGTCGCCACCCTTGTTCACAAACGCCGCCGCACAGGCAGCCAAGTTGTCGGTGTCGTCAAGCAGGTCGGCAATTGTCAAGTTGCCGGACTGGCTCTGAAGCCAGACGCTGAACCCGCGCAGCGCGGTTATCCAATTCGTGACAGTTTGGGCGGCATGGCTGCTTTTGGGGTCCCTGTTCCTGGCTTCGTCCATTGCACCCCTGAACTCGGAAAAGAGGCGCTCGTCCTCAGGGGCGGGCCGAGACTTCCTAACGTTCCCGGCGCGGGACTTCGTAAGGTTCCCGGCTTGGGAATCCCGCAGGACCTCCAAGGCTCTATGGACACGTTTGTCGCCGCCTTCCCCCACAAACTCTGCCGCACGGGCAGCCAACTGAACGCTGTCGTTGTCGTCAAGCAGTTCGGCAATTGTCAAGTATCTGGGGTGAAGCTGAAGCCAGACGCTGAACCCGCGCAGGAAGGACACCAATGCCCTGACGGTATTGGCGGCATGGCTGTTGTCGGGGCCCCTTTCCCTGGCTTCGTCCATTGCGGTCCTGAACTCGGAAAAGAGGCGCTCGTCCGGACCAGCGTCCGCGCGCCCGCGTTTAGCAAAGTCCATGCGAAGCGTCGACTCAAGGACAAGCTCCGTTTGCTGTCTCGAACCCTCGGACGATTTCCTGCCGCTGCTCGGGACGAAGGCTTTCTTCACTGTCTTCAGGAACGATTTCAATCCACCGCTTTTTTTCGGCTGGGGGGCGATTGCCGGCTCCTCCGAGAAGGAGGAATAGGCCTCCGACGAGGCGGTCGAATGCCTGGAGCGCGAGCGGTTCGAGGCTGCGTAAGACGTGTCTATACTGTGGCGCGCGCTGCTGAACTGGTTGTCCTGCAGGTCGGGCGGCGGCGGCATGCGCATCGACCCACCCACGGACGTGCGCCGAATCGCACCTCTGTCTGGATCAGCAGTGGAGCCGCCCAGGTTCAACTCGCTCATTTGCCGCTCCATGGCCGCTTGCTGCGCCCTTAGAGCCTGATAGCCTTGGATAAAATCCTCCGTTCCTCCTGTCAGACTCGCAACCCAACGGGTTTCAGCGTCGTCGGGAGCATCGTAGGGCCATGGCCCGCCTGTATTGTCCATTGCGGTCTCCGGTATCACAACAAGCAAATATACTAGCGCCTATCGGTGGAACCGCCGTCATGCACAATTCATATTCAGCCATTCTGGCCGGACATGGTGATGGTTTCCAGGGACTGGCGATGCACGTTGACTGGCGGTCAGGTGATTTCCGAAGACCTCGGCATGAAGCTGCGCCGGGAGACCGGCAAGGAGTAGATGGTGAAAGTCCATTACGATGAAGGAGTAGCGATCCACGTCGGCGCCGAGCCGTGCGCAGGCATCCGCGAGGATGTCGGCGAAGCGTCGGTAGGGGAGCATGCAGGCCAGCCATTGAGCCGCGAAAGGGATCTTATCTCGGATGCCGACGCTGTCCTCATAGCGGAAGGCAATATGGGAGGTGCACTATGCGAGTGCCTCACAATCCGACGCGGTCTGTAGGGTTCTGTTGCAAACTTTTTCGTTACGGGTTGTCTGGCAAGTGACCTCCGACATTTTTTTAGGAGGTTTGTGATGTTCAGAGGCCGGCATTTCGACCGATCGGTCATCCTGGTGTGCGTTCGCTGGTATCTGGCATATGGACTGAGCCTGCGCGATTTGAAGGAGATGATGGCCCAGCGTGGCATTAGCGTTGATCATTCGACGATCCATCGCTGGGTTGTTCACTTCTCGCCCTTGCTGCTGGAGCGCTTCAACCGGCGCAAGCGCGCAGCGACCGGCAAATGGCATGTTGATGAAACCTACATCAAGGTCCGAGGGCAGTGGATGTATCTCTACCGCGCTATCGACAGCGTCGGCGACACGGTCGAATTCTATTTCAGCGAACATCGGGATTTGCCGGCGGCCAAGCGTTTCTTCAGGAAAGCGCTGGAGCGCCATGGGCGTCCCGATCGTGTCGTCATCGATGGTAGCCAGACCAACCAGGAGGCGATCGTTTCCTGCGATACGACACATCGATTGCAGGATCGCTGCAGGCGCCGACCGAAGCCGATCCGAATCCGCCAAAGCCAATACTTGAACAACCGGATCGAGCAGGACCATCGGCGGATCAAGCGCCGTGTTCGGCCGATGCTCGGCTTCAAATCTCCCGCAGCCGCAAGCATCATCCTCGACGGCATCGAAATGCTTCACATGATGCGCAAACGACAGGCGAGGTTCGCCTTCAACCCAAATCCGTCATTGGCCGAGCAGTTCGATATCCTCGCCGCCGCATAAGCACCGCCCGCCATCTCTTCTTGCTTCAGTTCAACAAAAATTTGCAACAGAACCCCTGCCAGAGCCCCCCGCAAAAGCAGGCGCCGGCCTTTTAGCGCTTGAAAGGCGAGCAGTCATATTGTTTCGTCTTGTCCCCATCCAGACACGAGGCAGTTGCGATGGACGACACCAAAGGCGGCGCAAACCACACGTCCGTTGAGATAGTCGAGGCCATGGGCGAGTGGTCGTCCGTGTTGTTGGGAACCGCGAAGAACTTACCCGATCATTCGACCTGGAATCGGGTCGCCCTTGCCTTCGCGGAAGGCCAGCGGATACGCCTAGGGCTTAAGGACTTCAAACGGATTTGACCCGACTTCTGCGTTCACACCATAGCCGCCTAAATTCAGTTTGCTATCGATCCGTTGCGGGATGCCCCTATGTCGTGCCGATCAACTTCCGTTCTTCACCATAAGACGGCAGGACCAAAGTCTTGCGCCATGCGAGCAAAGCTCTGACGTAACCGCTTTGGTTCCGTGCTTGTCCGTTGGACGTTCCGTTATTTTAGCTAATCGGCATGTAATCGGCCCGTCACTTAGATGGCTGACGGGCAGCCTGTTTTATCGGTCTCCAGCTTTGTCGCGGCCAAAAAGAACGCGTCAATTTTCGGCGTCGCTCTTGCCCATCATTGGCTTAGAATAGGTCCGGTTGCGTACTGGACATTGCTCAAATAGATATGGGACCACTCAGACGAAAGGACCGACACATTGACAGAAGAATCCGACCGCCCCGCCGCCGAACTAGCCGAGCTTACTGCGGAGATTGTGTCCGCCTACGTAAGTAAGAACCCTGTGCCGGCTACCGGCCTGCCTGAACTAATCGCATCCGTGCACATGTCTCTGTCCGGGCTTGGTACGCCGATGGCGCCTGTCGTTGAGCCGCAAACTCCCGCGGTCAACCCGAAGAAGTCGGTGACGCCAGACTTCATTATCTGCCTTGAAGACGGCAAGAAGTTCAAATCCCTGAAGCGGCACCTTAGCACGGACTTCGGTCTGACGCCGGACGCCTATCGCGAGAAATGGGGCTTGCCGCGCGACTATCCGATGACGGCTCCGAATTACGCCGCTCAGCGCTCGCAACTGGCGAAGTCCATCGGGCTTGGCCGCAAGGCTGAACCCGTCGCACCAGCCAAGAAGGCACCTGCGAAGCGGAAAGCCAAAGTGTCCGCCACCACCTGACGCTACGTAACGACTCAGCTATGTCAAGGCGCGGCGGATCCCAATCCCGCCCGTGGCCGGCGCCATTCGGATAAGCTTCAGCGAGGGCGCCGGCCTTTGTTCTTAGCGTGGCGGAACTCGCCGGGCGAAGAAACCCCAACCACCTCAAGCCCCGCGAGCCTACACCTGATCAAAGTAGGCGATCAGGACCGGGATCAACCGGCACTACGTCCGAAGCAAGAGCAATGCCAGCACTTTGGTTCCGAAATGGGACAAAGCCGGGGTCCCCCGCTAGCAGCCGGGTTTCTCTTCAGAAACAACAAAAACCTTGTGGGCTCTCGCCACGGAGCCGCCGCGCCGAGACAGAGAACCGTCCAACGCCCTGCGAGCGCTAATTGAGGTCCACAAGACAGATACTCGGTGTTCGGCAAGGCGCTCAACGAAGTGGGCGAAAATAGCCGTGACCATGATAGAGCGAGCCAAGTTGAGGAAATGGCGCGGCTGGCCATCTGCGCCTATTCTGCGATCAGGGAAAGCAATGCTTGGCTAAGGCCCGATATCTTTTAGAGTTCGAGGCGCGCGGCTTCGCTCAACTATATGGAAGGGTTGAGATGGACTGCGTAGTAGCCTCCATCAGATGGTTCGGAGTTCGCCGGTCGACGTCTTCCGGAACGTTTGTCCTGCACCAGTTCGTAGCTGACCTTCTGACCATGAATGGGTGACCTCATGATCACAGCCCGACAGCTTCTTGAGGGCTCCTTGCGGCGTGCGCAGGTTCAAAGACGTTAACCTTCAGTTTGCCGTGCTAATTTTCCGCTTTTCTCCATACTCCGGTCTATGGAAAGCGCTCATTTCCCCGCACGTTGACACCGCCCTTTCAACGACGGTCGCTTTCAGACGGACGCGTCCGGCGGATCAGGCTGCAGCGGTTTTGGCGAAGTTGAAGGGCAGCAGATCGTCGATATCAGCGTCCTCGTTGCGTTGAGGCAATTCGGTGAGGACGTGGCGCAGCCACGCTAACGGCTCGACGCCACAGGCGCGGCAGGTCAGCACCAAGCTGTAGACGATGGCGCTGGCCTTGGCTCCGTCGACGGTATCGCTGAAGAGCCAACTTTTCCGGCCAGTGGCAAAGAGTCTGATGTCACGCTCGAGAAGATTATTGTCGATCGGCATGCTGCCGTCCTCGGTGTAACGAGTCAGATATTCCCATTGGTTCAGGGTGTAGGAGACGGCGTCGCCGAGCTTGCTGTCAGGCAAGACCTTTGGGGCGATGTCGTCGAGCCATCCCTTGAGAGCATGGAGGATGGGGACACTATGTTGCAGGCGGAAGCGGCGAATGCAGTGATCTCGCGTTTCGCCGTCGTCGGAGATTTCGTTCCGGGCCTGCCTTTCAACCCGATAGAGCTGTTCGAAGAACCGGAGCGCCTGTTCCGGCGGCCCGCCGCCTTTCTTCCTCGCCTTTAGGGCATCGACGAAGCGCCGCCTCGAATGGGCCATGCATCCAAGATGCGTTGCCCCTTCCAGCGTGCGCCAGGCGGAATAGCCGTCGCTCATCACGATGCCGCGGTAATCGCCCAAGAAGGTCTGCGGGTGTATCTGGCCGCGACCCGGCTGATAATCGAGCAGCACGATCGGCTCGTCACTGTCCTCGCCGCTCCGGTATGCCCACATATACGAGGTGCTGGCGGCCTCTCTGTCCTTTTCCTTCAGCACCTGGACCGTGGTCTCGTCACCATGGATGAGGGGCTGCGATCTGAGCCGCAGCTTCAGGACGTCATAGATGCGGGAGAGATGCTTTCGCTCGAACCGATCACCCAGTGCCCCAGAGCGCCACGGCTGACAGGAACGCCGGCGCGCTCGAATGCCTGCGCCAGGCGGTAGAGCGGTGTGCCGTCGACATATTTATGAACGAGCGCGAAGGCCAGCGTCGATGCCGTGGCGATGCTGCCCGGCAAGGGTTGTGCGGGCATCGGCGCGGTCACGACCGGCGTGTTGATTCCGGTGCGGTCGCAATGACGACAAGCATATTTGAACCGCACATTCTGCAGGACCTTCGCCTTCACCTCGATATGAAGTTGCTCGGTAACGGTCTCACCCATGCGATGCATCTGGTGACGGCAGCAAGGACAAGCCTTCTGGGCGTCGGGAAGGTCATACTCGACACGCTCGCGCGGCAGGTTTTCCGGCAAGGCCTTGCGGCCGCGCTTCTTTGCGGTCTTGCTTTCGACCCCTGGCAATCCAGTATTCGGAAGGTCGGCGACATCGTCATCTTCGCCATCGGCGTCATCCTCATCGGCAACCTGTTCGGCTTCATTGAAGAGACGATCAATGTGCTTTTCGCTCTTCGGCGCAAAACGATGCAGCCGCGCAAGCGCCAGCTCTTCCTCGAGTTTGACGACGCGCTCTGTGAGTTGACGGTTCTGCGCCTGCAGCGCAGCAATACGCGCCATCAGCTCTTCAACAGTCGGTTCGCCGGTTCGATTCATCGGATTCTTGAATCGAAAGCATGCCGCCGCGTCAACCGTACAATTCTGGAGCCGTCAGCCTGCAACCTGATATTGTCGCACCGGATGGCGGACCATCGCATCGATATCGATGCCGTCGAGAATCCAGTGCAATTGCTCGGTCGTAAGCGTGACCACCGCTGCCTCGCGCCGCGGCCACCGGAACTTGTCCTCGGTCAGCCGCTTCAGGACCAGCACAAAGCCAGATCGGTCGAAGAACAGGAGCTTCATCCGGTCACGACGGCGATTACAGAATGCAAAGACCGCCGGCGCAAACGGATCGAGCGCCATCGTCTCCTGAACAAGGACCGCAAGGCTGTTGATACCGGCCCTGAAGTCGATCGGCTCGCGGTGCAGGTAGACTTTCAGGTCAGCGCCCAGTCTGAACATGACCCAGTGCCCCGATGATCGCCGCCAATGCCTCCACATCACCGCATTCCAGCGTCAACTTCACGCCGTTCGGCAGCGACGCACTCACCTTGGCTGGGGAGGGAAAAGATGCAGTCCTTTTCGAGGCCGACCCACGCACTTCATCACAGGTCCCCGGCAAATCCATCACAGCCATGCTACTCTGTCGCGGCAGGCCCCGATCGGCAGCACTTTCAATCTGAACTGGGATGAACGCCGGTGGCGAGGACGGCGGGAGGGATTGGGGTTGCGTGCGCTTCTTTATCCACTTCCGGACAAGGTTCGCATTGACCCCATGGTCGAGCGCAAGCCTCGATACCGACACGCCAGGCTCAAGGCAGGCCGCGACAAGACGGTCCTTCGATGCGGGGTCGTATCGGCGTCGCCCGTCCCGACCGACAAGCCTCACCCGCAGTTTCTGCTCGTCTTCTTCCATCACTTGGTGTCCACCTATTTTGGTGGACACCTCATGCATCAGAGCACTCAACGGCAAAAGGTGCGGGGAAATTCGCGCTTACGGTCTATGTCGCAGGGATGAGGAAAGGAAAGGAAGAATAAAACCCGCTCGCAGATCGGGCGGGCCGCTGACGCTGGCGCTCAACCGCGCCGCTCGCGATCCCTGCCGCGTCGTCCTGCGCAGGGCCCAAGAGCCCCGCTCGGCCAGCCGGGCAGGGATGCTCGGCCGCAATTGCACCGGCCCGTCCGCTCGGCGGGCCGGGGGATGTCTTCGGGAAGAAGACGAGGAAGGACACAGCGATGAGCGGTGTCCGCAAACCCCTTGAAGGAGCATCTCCATGGAACTGAAGTTTGTCGATCCGCGTGCGCTGAAGGATAACCCCGACAAGGCGCGACGCTCGAAGTCCAGTCCGCAGGCCGACGCGCTGCTGCTGGCTACCATCCGCGCCGTTGGTATCGTGCAGCCACCTGTCGTCGCGCTGGAGACGGAAGGCGGCAATGGCTACGTCATCGATGCCGGCCATCGCCGGGTGAAGCAAGCGATCGCGGCCGGTCTGGAAGAGATCGCCGTCCTGGTCATCGAGAGGGCCGAGGATGGTGGCGCAATGCGGTCGCTGGCCGAGACGCTTGCGCACGAACAGCTCTTAGGTTCTGTGTCGCAACTGTCCTGTTTGGTTCGCATGGCCGTCATGGTTCCGGGCGATACTGGCGGGGCATATCGAGGAAGGCACGTAGACGTCCGGGTCAAGCGTTCCCGCAGCGTAGCGAGGACAACGCTTGATGCGGCGGCGACACCACAAGCTATTTGATGGGGTGTAGACGAAGTCCTGCACCCCTGCCACGTGGCGAACGGGAGAGCGCGAGGGGAACCCCTCGCAATCAAAAGAGAGAAGTGCGCCGAAGGCGCTCCGCTCAAGATAACATCCGGTTCGGGAAACTGTCTTCTTTGTTGCTGTGCAGGGGGTTGCGCCCTGTTCTGTGTCTTTTGCCGTTTGGGACGGCGGCGAGCAAAGAGGACAGATGTGGTGCGGATCATCAAGGCAGCGATGGGCTATGCCGCCATCCCGGCGGGCTTTCCGATTCTGGTATCGGAGCGGATGGCGATCATCGAGCCGGCATTCGCCTGGCTGATGGAACTGGCGACGATACCGGGCCGCAGCCACGCGGCGGAAACGGTCCGGACCTATGGCGAGCATCTTCACGACTGGTTCGACAGTCTGGAACAATCCGGTCTCGATTGGCGCGGCGTGAGCGAGGCTGAGATTGCGGCCTGGCGCAACCGGATGCTGTCGCAGCCGAGCCCGCATACGAAGCGACCCTATGCGCGCTCGACGGTGAATGACCGGGTTCGCACGGTCTGCCGATTCTACGGGTGGGCGCAGGGCCGCGGCTGGATCGAAGTCTTGCCGTTCCACTTCGTCGACGTTCGCGTGGGTTCCGGCCGGAGGCAATCGTTCCTCGCGCATGTGAAGGCGCGGCCTGGAATCGCGGCGGCGAACATCCTGACGGTTGCCGAACACGAGCGTTTGCCGAGGCCGCTGCGGGTCGACCAGTTGCGCCGGGTCTTCGCGCATCTGGTCATGCCTTATCGGCTGATGGCAGAATGGGCGCTGGCGACGGGATTGCGGCGCAAGGAGCTTTGCGGCCTGGCCGTCTTCCAGGTTCCGGAGACGGCGCATCTGGACGACGAGGATCATCCCCTGATCGGCGTCCCGCTGACGATCACCAAGGGCGACAAGCCGCGCACGATCTACCCGCCGATCCGCCTGGTCGACCGGACGCAACGCTATATCGACGAGGTTCGCACGCCGCAGGTCCGGGCGTTGCGTCGTCAACGGCCGGACTATCGGCCGCCGTCGGCTCTGTTCCTCAACACCCAGGGAAACGCCGTCAGCAAGGCGCGATTGACGGCGGCGTTTGCAGAGGCGTTCCGCGCGGCCGGGGTGACGGGAACCTTGCATTACCTGAGGCACACATTCGCGACGACCATGCTGGTGCAGCTGCAGCGGCAGGCAGTGACCACGCCCGACCTCAATCCGCTGAAGATCGTGCAGGTCCTGCTGGGGCACAGTTCGATCCAGAGCACGTCGATCTACCTGCGCTGCGTCGAGCTGAATGCGCGGGACCTCGCCGACAGCATTGACTATCTCTATGGCGAGCTGATCCCAGATGGCCATTAGACGCGAGCGCATCGACCGGAGGCTGTCGGCTGCGGCGCCGATCGTTCTGGATCAGCCAGCCGATACCATCGTCGTCTTCCGTGACGGCTGGGGCGAGGTCACAAAGCGCTACGATCTCGGCAGGCTCGGATTGCCATCGGACATCACGATGCTTCTGGCCGACGCCTTCCGTCATCATCATGCCGCCTCGAGCCGGGACACGCAGCGTCATTGCTGGATGGCGCTGCGGGCGTTCGCGCGCTTCGTGTCGGAAGACGGTCTTGTTGTGTCGGTCGACGATCTGACCAGTGCGATGGTTGGACGCTATATCGCGTGGCTGGATCGCCAGGTCGCAGGACAGACGAACCAGCCCTGGTCGAAGGGCTCGCGGGCGAATGTGCTGATGCAGCTTCGCCAGATGATCGACTGGACGAAGCGCCGGCATCCGTCCCGGCTGCCGTCGCGGATCGACTTCCCCTGGCGGGTCTGGCCGAACCGTAGTGCCG
The DNA here is from genome assembly GCF_016756595.1 of Mesorhizobium sp. L-2-11. Classification (NCBI taxonomy): domain Bacteria; kingdom Pseudomonadati; phylum Pseudomonadota; class Alphaproteobacteria; order Hyphomicrobiales; family Phyllobacteriaceae; genus Mesorhizobium; species Mesorhizobium sp. L-2-11. The sequence continues at coordinate 34,601 of NZ_AP023259.1, forward strand.
ATCCCCGGGCTCGTCTCGGCGGCGATGACCTCAAGGCAATCCTTCGTGCGTGCTACGAGGAAATTGACGAGGCGTGGGATCGCTTCGAAGCGGGTCGGACCATCCTCGCCACGAGCGGCCCGGTCGATGGCGTCGATCCCGAACTTTGCGACATGGTCCGGGCGCTTGCTCGAGTGAATGACGGCGTCCTGCCGTCCCGCACGCTTGCGCTCCGCAGCCAGGTCAGCATATCGGCGGTCAACCGCCATGGCGGGCTTCGTCATCTTGGCGGCTATCTTCACCTGACCGGCGAAACGGTCGTCGCGTTCTTCATCGCCATTGCGATCCAGACGGCGGGCAATCCGGACGCGCTGCGGATGATGGCGCGCGATTGCCAGGTGGCGCATCCGCTCGACGAGCATCGCGTCATCGTCGAATGGGCCAAGCCCCGGGCCGGCGCGAAGGTGAAGCGCGCGCAAAGGCGATCCTTCGATTGCCGTCGGCGACATGCGGCGCCGAACCTGATTGACCGGTTGCTGGCGATGACGGCGCCGCTCGTCTCCCGATCCAGCCGGCAGGACCGCAATCGTCTGTTTCTGGTGAAGAGCGAGAAGAAGGACGCGGTGACGCTGATTGCGGAGGCGACCTTGTCGCATGCCCTGAAGCCGTTCATCAAACGCTCCAATGCCCGCATCGCCATCTGGAACAGGGCCGCACCGGAACGCGCACGTCAACTCTTGCCGGATTTTGCCGCCATTCTGTTGCGGGGCAGCGTCGCCACCGAATACTACAAGGCGTCCGGCGGCGATATCGTCGCGACACAGGACGTGCTCAACCACGCCCGCGTCGATACGACCGAGCTTTACATCAAGGGACCGCAGACGCGCCGCATTCAGCGCGAGACCATCGCCCGATCGCAGGCGCTGATGCTCGGCTGGATCGTCGGCGCGAAGGCGGACGGCGAGGATCAGGCGCAACGCGACCGGATTGCGCTGGCGAGCGATGCGACGGTTCCGTTCAGCCATGATTGCCTCAACCCGGCCACGGGCATAGCACCGGGATCGGCGGCTGGCAGGATCTGCCGGCACTTCGGCGGATGCCTGCGCTGCCCGGGACTGGTTATCCCGATCGATGCGGATCACATGGCGCGCGTTCTTCAGGCCAAGGAGGAACTGGAGCGCGCGCGTGAACGCATCGATCCACGCCGCTTCGAGCTTCTGTATGTGCCGAGCCTGCGCATTCTCACCGAGAACATCCTGCCTGACTTCCCGGAACGACTGCGCGAAGAGGCCGAACGTCGAATGTCGACCCTGCCAACCCTTCCGGCGCTGGAGTGAACGATGCAAGCGTCCACAGCACCCGATCCTTTTGCCGCGGCAAGGCCAGCACTCCGGATATCGGCGCGCTCGGTGTGGTCGGATCAGGTCTGGCATCTCGACGGCCATCGTCCCGGCGCAAACCGGAGCGACTTCTCGCTCGACTGGGGCTTTGCCCTTGCCGACGACAGCCGGTTCAGCGATCCGCAATGGGCTGACTGGCGAGAGGCGGCCAAACTGTTCCTGTGGAGCCTGAAGCTGGACCCGCCTCCAGGTCGCCGCAACGTTCACGAGTCGACGATCGTCCGTGTCTTCAACACGCTGCGGATGCTGATCCGCTGGATGGCGGCGCAAGGATACCGCAGCTTCGCCGATCTCGATCGCGATGCCTGCGACAGGTTCCTGGCATCGATGGCGCAGCGTCCGGGCAGCAAGCCGGGCAAGGCGGTGATGACCGTGACCCTGCAACATTATGCAAACTTGCTGACATGCCTGTATCTTCAGGGTGCGAAGTTCCCCGAAGTGGCGATCGACGATCCATTCCCGGGGATCGCGCCCCCGTTCGTTCGCCGTGACCGGGGCTGGCTGCCCTATACGCCGGACGCGATCGCCGTGCCCCTGGTCTCGGCGGCGCTGCGGCTGATCGGGCAGGCGGCCGACGACGTCATCGCTTTGCAGCTGCAGGCGCAGACCACCTATGACGACGCGCTTGCCAAGGGGATCAGCCAGACGAAGGCCGGCTTCATCGTAACCGACGCGATCGCGCCGTTTACCTTCTCGACGCTGCCCGGGGAGGAAACTCCCTGGTATGAGGCGCCCGTCACGAGCACCAAGCAGGTGCGGTATCTTGCCAATCGCATTTACGACGCCTGCTTTGTCGTGATCGCTTATCTTGTCGGCGCCCGGGTCTCGGAGATCCTTGGCCTTCAGACCGGCTGTATCGAGCAGCATCGCTCCGGCGATGCCGGCGAGAACTTCGCCTATCTTGCCGGACAGATTTACAAGACGGCGCGCGGTGTCGATGGCCAAGCCCATCGCTGGGTTGCTCCAGCGCCGGTCGAGCGGGCGGTCGAGGTCATGGACCGGCTGTCCGCCCGCCTGCGGGCACAAAGCAGGCGATCCGAGCTCTTCCTGGTGACGGCCTGCACGGGGCTCGTCGGCCCTGCCGCCCGGATCAGCCTGCCAATCGTCAACACGATTATATCGCGGCTGAACAATCAGTTTGCGCCGTTCATCGGCCTGCCGGACCACGAGGGCGAACCCTGGCACCTGAACACCCATCAGGGCCGAAAGACCTTCGCCCGCTTCGTCGGCAAACGCGACCGGACCGGCCTGCATGCGCTTCAGGCGCACTTCGGTCATGTCACCCGGGCCATGACCGATCGCGGCTATGTCGGGACCGACTTCGCGCTCGACGACCTGATCGACCGGCATGCACAGGAGGAAACCCGCGCTGCCCTGGAAGAGGTGCTGACGGCGACTGAGCTTGCAGGCAAGGGCGGACGGATGATTGCCGAGCGCTCCCGCTTCCGCGGGCGCACGCGCGACGGCGATGTCCAGGCCTATGTCTCCTTCCTGATGGCGGAGACCGACCTCAGGCTCGGTGTCTGTGACTGGGGTTATTGCGTCTACCGTGTCGAAACCGCGGCCTGCTTCGGCGATGAGCGGGGACCGAACCCTGTGCTGAGAACCGAAAGCACCTGTCTGTCCTGCGCCAACTTCGCCGTCACAGCCAGGCACAGGCCGGTCTGGCAGGCGCGCCGGGATCGCAATGCCGGCCTTCTCGATCACCCTGGGCTGGACCCGATCAGCCGGAGACTTGCGGAAGTCCGGATTGCCGAATGCGATCGCATTCTTGGCGATCTGGATCATGGAAAGGATGATCGCGATGGCGCGTAAGACCAGCAAAATGCCGGCGCTGACGCCTCACGAAAAGCGGCTACGCAACACGAACCGCAAGCTGCGGGAAGCTCTGGAGCGGTTGGTAAAGGGGATCCCCACACATCCGGACCTGCAAAAACGATCCTACCGCCTCACTGTTGCGACGCTCGCGCGCGAAGCGCACGTCGGCCGCAACGCCATCTACACCAACCACCGGTCGATGATCGACGAGTTGCGCCGCGCTAGCGATCGCAAGATCGTCCCCGAGAAGCTGGCAGCCTGGGAAGACAAACTCGCCCAGCAGCGAGCTCTGATTCAGGTCTTGCAGATCGAGGAAAGACGCAGGGTTACGGAGAACGCCGTACTGCTGAAACGTATTCTCGAAGCCGAAGCGGAGGTTGCGCGGCAGAAGCATCACAACGCCCGCCTGATTGCCGAACGCGATCGAGCTGTGAAACCAGTGCCGCTCACCCGCGGGCCAAAATCCTGACGTCGTCTACGGTTGCCACTTCGTGTCGCCATGCTCGTCGAAGGAAAATTGTCTCCCCATCGATTGCCTGCGACCATCGTGCGCGGCATGATCTGCGGCATGCTTGACCCCTTCGATCCAGACAGCTTCATTGTGCGCGCCGAGGTTCATATCCTCGACGTCGAGCCCAAGATCAGCCGCACTCTCGAACTGCCAATCACACTCAACCTTGCCCAACTCCACGAGATTCTCCAGGCCGCCTTTGGCTGGACCGACAGCCATCTGCATCAGTTCAATATCGGCGGCCTTATCTACGGCGCCCCGGAGTTCGATGAGGACGGTCTGTTCGACAGCCGGATCTTCGAGGCGACCGAGGTCAGGATGATCGACCTTCACTTTCCCTACGATCCCGACGAAAACCCTCTTACGATCCTCTACGAATACGACTTTGGCGATAATTGGCGTCATCTGCTGCGCCTGGAACGCGTCGCGCGTGAGGAGAGCGTCAAATATCCTCGCTGTGTCGCCGCTACACGTTCAGGACCTCCCGAAGACTCTGGTGGGCCTTCAGGCTATGCCAGCTTCCTGGAGGCTTGGCTCGACCCCGACCATGAAGAACACAAAGCCATGCACCGATGGGCTGGCCGCAAGTTCCACCCGGAGTCCTGCAATCTCGACGACATCAATAAGACCATCGCCAAAGCACTCCGCGCGTCAAAGGGCGACTATCGCTTCCGTCGAGAAAGCCATCGTGATTGACACCAGAGGGCTGCGCTTCCGCGCCAAAGATACATCCAAAATGCAAGGCGCAGCCAAAAAGATTGAAGAATCAGCGCCATCCGGCCAACAGGACACTTGACGCATAACCTAACATCTCAATCCCGTCGACCAATGGCGAGCGATCGAACGTCTGGTAGCACTGGGCTGGACCGAGGAAGCGATCGCCCTTGCGTTAGCGCTCCCCACCCGCCAGATCAGGAAGCTGCGCCTGCTCGCCAACGTTCTGCCGGCCATGTTGGACCAGATGGCGAAGGGCGACATGCCCAACGAGCAGCAGTTGCGCACCATCGCGTCGGCTTCGCTTGATGAGCAGAAGGAGGTCTGGAAGAAGCACAAGCCGTCCAAGGCCGATCCGCAGGTGTCGTGGTGGAGCGTGGCGCAGGGCTTGACGAAGCGTCGCATGTACGCGCGCGACGCCAGCTTCGGTGACGATCTCGCCCAGGCCTACGGCATTGCCTGGGTCGAGGATCTGTTCGCTCCGGCCGACGAGGACAGCCGCTACACGACGGATGTCGAGGCCTTCCTTGGCGCGCAGCAGGAGTGGATGGCAAACACTGTGCCCAAGCGTGGCGTGATCGTGGAAGCCGCTCAGTGGGGCGAGCCGAAGCTGCCGCCCAAGGCCGAGCGTGTGTACGGCAAGCCGTCGAAGTCCGATCACACTGCCATGTATCTCGACCGCGACGGCAAAGTGCAATCGGTCGCGTACCGCATGCCGGCGGCCAAAAAGCCCATGGGCAAGAATGGCGCTGATGTCGTGGCCGACGGCGATGATATCGTCGTCGCGGCAAAGCCCCGTCCGGACGTGACGCGCAAAGGCATGGAGATGATCGGCGACCTGCGTACCGACGCGCTGCACGAGGCGCTGTCGCGCGCACCGATCGGGGACGACACGCTGATGGCGCTGCTCGTTCTCGCCTTCGCCGGCCAGAATGTGACAGTGGCATCTGGTGCCCGCGACATCTCCTGTTACGGTGCCGCAGGCCTCGGCGGACATGCCGCGCGCCTGTTCGACCAGGAGGGCAAGCTCGATTTCGACATGGACACGCTACGCATTGCCGTGCGGTCCTTGCTTATCGACGTTTTGTCCTGCAGGGAAAATCGCTCGGACAGCGGCGTTGTCGCCCGTGTCGCCGGCGACGTCATCGCCGCCGACAACTTCCTGGCCAACATGGGGACAGAGGATTTCCTGTCATGCCTGTCGCGGCAGGCATTGGAAGCCGCCTGCGCGGATACATCCGTCCTGCCCCGTCAGAGGGTCAAGGACACCCGTGAGGCCCTGGTCGAGCACTTCAAGGAAGGCGGCTTCGTCCACCCGTTGGCGCTGTTTGCGCCCGCTCCGGAAAAACTGACCTCCTGGCTGGAGAAGAACGAGGCCAAGGAACAGCCTGAGGAGGACGGCACGCCGGAGCATCAGGACGAGCTCGACGGCGATGCGGGTGTCGAGCCCGCGCATGACAACGTCGGCCAGGACCCCGCTCCGCGGGAGGAGGTCCTCGCGGACGAACAGATCGAGCCTTACAAGGTGGCCGCCGAGTAGGCGGCTCCGCCACCTTTCCCTCCGAACGATTATTCCGCCGCCGGCACATCACCGGCGGCGGTTCTGTTTCCACCATGAGCAACACGGAGACCATCATGTCGGCTCAATTGATCTATGACCTCGTTCCACTCGGTTCGATCGTGACTTATTCCGACGGAACACCACGCCCGCCAGATCGGCATCGCAAGAAGCTCGCCGCCTGGGAGAACCGGAACAGCGGCGGCCGGCTGATCCGCAAACAGACCGAAGCCCGCGTCGGCAATACCACGCTGCCCGCCTCGATCACCCTACACAAGGGTGACTATGGCAGCCAGGGAACCATTGTGCTGCGCGTCCACCAGACGTTCTCGGTGACCAGCGACTTGAAGTTTTCGGTCAAGGAGCGACCCGCAATAGGCTCCGTCCTGGTGCTCGACCGCGCCGGCGACGATGCAGAGCTTGTCCATCTTGCCGCCAATCGCACGGCCGCCGAGGAATGGCTTACCCGCCACGGCTATCCGAACGCCGCGTTGCAGCAGCTCGCGGCCGACACCGTAGCGGCGGACACTGCAGGGGGGAGGACGGTAGCATGACTGCGCGAACTTCTGAAACCTATGTCGTCGGAACCCCCGGTTTTCGGGAGTTTCTTTTGGCCGAAGCGCCGATGGGCTTCGCGTTGCCCTTGTCGGTGAGCACGCCTTCGCCATGGCTCCAGCCCGCGATGGCCGGCACTATCTTGTCACGGGCTGGCGTATCCGGCGGCCCATGGCCGAATGGACGCGCGGCGATTTCTACGGCCATGCCGGTGAGCTTGCCGACGAGGCGGCGTTTCGCGCCTATGTCGAGGAGAACGCCCTCCACCAGCAGCAGCGCGCAGCTCTCGGGCGTCGCGAGATCCATTCCCGTGCCCACACGCCATGGGGAACGTCGCAAGGAGCGACCGTCTATGCCGAGGGCGTCGTGGCTCACTCGACGGCAGGCCATGGCGGGTTCCATCTGTCGGCGGCGCGAATTCGCAAAGTCCATGACATGCTCCGTGCCAATGACGGCTGGTATGAAGAGGGCTGCCATTGGGCGGCCGTCGCCCAAGCCTTCCCGCAGCTCTTCACGGATTTCGAGATAGCATGTGCGGAAAAGACCATCCGCGATTGGTATCCGGACGCCTGGGAGGCGATCCACGGGAGGGTGCCCGAACCCGGCCAATCCGCAAAAAAGGACGAGCGGGTATTTTTCGAGAAGCATACAGATGACTGGGTCGTGGTGTCGGCGGTCCGTTGCGAGCGCCAGGCCGGTTTCACCGAAGTTGTCGCGACCCTTGGCGGCAGGCGCGGACCGGGGACGGAGGAACGTCGCTTTCTCGTTGCGACCGACGAATATCATTCGGCCGCTTTGGATTCGTCGTCGATGTAGCGCGCCATCGTGTCTATGGCGGGCCGTCGAGCTTCATGGATTGGCAGGGGAGAACCACATAATGTCTGTCCCCGATCGCCGCGCGCAGCTCTTTCGCATGGAGGAGGCTCGTCGCCAGACACAGCGCCAGCTCGATTGATCGACCGGCAGATCAAGGCGGATAACGGCGATCATTCCGCAGCTCAGACCCCAATGTACCGGTATGGACGCGGGTGGGGCCCGGAGCCGGCAATGTTTCTCGAACGATATCGGGCCAACCTTGCAGCGGTGACACCGGAGAGCAGCACGAGATCGACGCTCTCTCCCGTAAGCTCGCAAGCCAGGATGCTGCAATCGCAACACTGCGTGCCAGAACTGCCAGCGGACCCGACACGCGCCTGATACCGCGGCCTAGTCAGCGCTTGCGGACGAACTCAGTTCGCAACACCAGCCCCTTGATCGCATCATGCCGGCAATCGATCTCTTCGGGATTGTCGGTGAGGCGGATCGACTTGATCACTGTGCCCTGCTTCAGGGTCTGGCCGGCGCCTTTGACCTTGAGGTCCTTGACGAGGACGACAGAGTCGCCGTCGGCCAGCACGTTGCCAGCGGCATCGCGCACTTCGATGCTGCCGGCAGAAGCTGCAATGGCAGCCATCTCCGAAGCTAATCGCCATTCCCCTGCGTAGTCGTCGTTGTGATCGGTCATTGCTGCCCTCGCCTCGGGATTGAATACTGTGCACTGTCGTCCGACGTGGAAGCAGGCCAAAGATCTGATCCGTAGCGGCCGAAGTTCAAACCATTATCGTCCCTCGAGCAGCCTGGCGGGCAGGCGGATCGTGTGGCGGCGGAAATTGAACAGTGCATTTCCTCCCGCATGCCGATGTCCGGATTCGTTCCTTGCCGGTCTTCCCTGCGGGTTTGCTGCGGTCTGAACCGGCATCTGTCCGCTTCAAGGCCGCTGTCGCGCCGCGGAGCGGCCGAAACCCACCGATCTCGGCAAGGCTGGCCCGCGTCCGGCGCAGGGCCAGTGAAGAACTGGCCCCGCTTGTCCGCAAGCCAACCTCGCTCGCCTGGCAGGCCCCGGACCCTGAAGCGTCCAGCTTCCGCCGGTTCCTTTTGACCGCACCCGCAGGGAAGACCGGCAAGGGCCGGATCACCCGAAGGGCATCGCTAGAAAGGAAAGCTCAATGTCCAGTTCAACCCGCGCCACCAAGACCAAGGCCCGCGTCGTCCAGCTCCGCAAGGGCACGACCCTCGAAATGGTCCGGCTCTGCTGCCCGGACAGTCGCCAAGCCACACTCATCTCTGAAAGCTTCGGCCTCCCCGTCCTCGACAGCGACGGCATCCGCGAATTCCACGAGCGCAGCCTGATCGATGGCGCCGACACCCTCGCAGAGGGACTTTCCGACAAGGCGATGCAGATCCATCTGCAGAGGATCGTCGGATCCCATGTCGGCTCGGCCTATGGAGCAGGCCAGTTCTACTCGAAAGCCGTCACCGAGGCCAAGGACGCCACGGCCAGGCTCGCCAATGACACCCGCGACGAAGACATTGACGGTCCGGTCGGCTTCGACGGCAAGGCCCAGCGCAAGCGCGAATTCGCCGCCGAAATGGGCCTGCAGGCACATGCGCTGCGCATGGCGGCCGAGGGCGCCGTCGCCGCATACGAGCACGTCGTTGGTGAAGGCTGGAAGCCTTACGAACGCCAGACCGAGAATCCCGGCCAGAGCGTCAGCCGGCAGGCGGCCGATCTCCAGATGGCGGCTCTGGGCTAACTGTCACCGGGCGGAACTTCGGTTTCGCCCTTTTCATCATTCCACAGGCGGGCTCCCTCCGGGGCGCCGGCCTTTTGCATGTCGCAATGTATCCGGCTTCGGATCCTTGAAAGAGAAGGAAATCTCGTTGTTTGGCCGCGCACGAATGTTGGTCCTGCTTGCAGTCCTCGCCCGGCGTAACGGGTTCGCCGTCCTCCACTGACGTTGCGGCCCGGCTGCGAGATTTCTCCTCCTCCGATTGAACCTCGACCGGGTTCGCGGACCTGCGGTCCTGCGCTGTCGGACCTCGTGACGGCCGCGATTGTCGCCGCCTCGAATGGAGGTTCCGGTCATGGACAGGAAAGAGAACAGATCTAGCGTCGACATTTACGCGAAGATCACCGACCGGATCGTCGCGCATCTGGAAGAGGGTGTACGCCCGTGGGTGAAGCCATCCAGCGTGGGCAATTCGACGGGGCGCATCACACGCCCTCAAGCATCTCGATCTCCCGACCGCGATCGCTGTGCCTAATTCGGCGTGGGAGCAGGCTTCCCGCGCGCTGCCGGATCGTCCGGTGGATGGAGCGTGAAGCAGCCGTGCCATAGCATGCCCAGATCAGGCTGAATGGCAATTGCCCGGCAAGCCATGTCATCTCGAACAATCTTGAGAAATTTCGGCCGTGCAACAAAACCTGCAAAAAATTTTACGGAAACTTTGCGAGCGCAAACCCCTGACGATGGTACGTTTTCCGGAAGGAAAGAGCTTATACCGATGTACGCTCAGGACCCCCGCACGGAACCCAACATCGGTAATAACAACCAAGGGCAAGAGGAGCGCTCATTCGGCTCTGAAGGCCGCAGGTGGCGCTACCCAAGAGGGGACCGTCGCCTCCGGTCCATTCAAGGCAATTGTGTAGAACAGCGCTATCGCAGCTTAAAACAAGTACGCCCTTTGCGGAGAACGCCAAATGACAAAGTCACGAGTATCCAGTCTATCTACGGGCTGCTGAAAAATGATGACAATGGTCAGCCGCCTGCAGACGGCAGCGGATCTTGATCGCCTTCGGATCCTGGGCCTTTGCGCGCATGCCGACCTGACTGTCCGCGAACTGGCGGAAATTCTCGAGCTTCGTCGGGAGCGCGTTGCGCGACACGTCCAGATGCTCGCCAGCGCCGACTTTCTTTGCCGCAACCGACAAGGTCCTTGGTGCTCATATCATCTCAATGCAGGAGGCAAGGATGGCGGGCTGGCTCAATTGTTGGTCGATCTCCTGCCCCATGACGATGGCCATCATAAACGAGACCTACAACGCCTCGAAGCAATACAAGACGCGCGGTTGAAGGGACCGCCTGCTTGATCGTGAAATAGATCAGGCCAAATGGAGTGCGACTACCATGGATAACTCCGCCGCCAGCGCCATCGCGCAGCCCGACACCTCCGGACGGTCTCACTTAGCCGCCGTCGACTCCCGCGTTCACGAACTGGTTCTAAGACAGGAGCATCAGGAGCGGACAACCCTCAAACTCATCGCCTCCGAGAACTTTGCCTCCGCGGCGGTGTTGGAAGCGACCGGCTCGATCTTCACAAACAAGTATGCCGAGGGCTACCCGGGTGCGCGCTATTACGCGGGAAACGAGATCGTCGATGAGCTTGAGACCCTCGCGATCGAGCGCCTGAAGGCGCTGTTCGGCTGTGAACACGCCAACGTCCAGCCATATTCCGGCTCGCCGGCCAATCAGGCTGTCTATCGCGCGCTTTTGAGCCCCGGTGACAAAGTCATGGGCTTGCCTTTACCCGAAGGCGGCCATCTGACTCATGGTTGGTCCGTCAACTTTTCCGGGAGTGATTATCAACGCGTCCCCTATGCGCTGCACGAAAAGACGCAGCAAATCGACTATGACCGCTTGCATGAGACAGCCAGGCGGGAACGGCCCAAACTCATTTGGGTCGGCGGGACTGCCTATCCGCGTGCCTTTGACTACGCGGCAATGGCAGAAATCGCTGCGGAGGCGAACTCTTATCTCGTGGCCGACATTGCGCACATCAGCGGCCTGATTGTCGCCGGAGCGCATCCGAATCCCGTGGCCCATTGCGACGTCGTCACCAGCACGTCTCACAAGTCGATCCGCGGCCCCCGCGGTGGCTTCATTTTGTCGAAGAATGAAGATCGCTATCAGGCGCTCTATCATCCCACGAGCAAACACAATCTCGCCAAACGCATTGATCGCGCGGTGTTTCCTCTCCTGCAAGGCGGACCGCATATGAATACTATCGCCGCGCTGGCCGTCGCTTTGCAGGAAGCAGCAAACCCGTCCTTTCGTGTCTACGGTCAGCAGATAGTCAACAACGCCAAGGCCCTGGCCCGGGCGCTTCTGGAGCGCGGTTATGAACTGACAATCACATGCTGATCCTTGATCTTCGGAACCGACCACTATCAGGCAAAGCCTATGCCGATCGCCTGGCCAAGGCAGGCATCATTACCAACTTCAACATGGTGCCGGGAGACCAGCGGCATCCGGCGCTCACAAGCGGCATCCGCTTAGGCACACCAGCGGTGACCTCCATGGGGATGCGTGAGGGGGAAATGCTGCAGATCGCCGCTTTCATTGACTCGGTCTGCCGCCAGCCCGACGACCAGGAAGTTCATGCGAGCGTACGAAGAGACGTCGCCGACTTCTGCACTGCGTTCGACGTCCCCGGCATCAACGACCCGTAAGCCACCCCAATCCAGAAACTCCCATCTAACTCCAACACTTGAAGCGAGGGATTCCATGACCAGGCAGTTCGTGTTCTCTTCCGAATCCGTCGGCGCGGGACACCCCGATAAGATGGCAGACAACATCTCCGATGCCATCCTCGATGCCATCCTCCGCACCGACCCGAAGGCGCGCGTCGCCTGTGAAACGTTGGTGAAGACAGGGATGGTCGTTCTGGCTGGCGAGATCACCAGCCACGCGGAGATCGATTACACTCAAGTTGCCCGCGATACGATCCTCGATATTGGGTACGACGACGATGCCATCGGCTTTGATGGTCGACGTTGCGCCGTCATTCTGGCTCTCACCGAGCAGTCGCCCGACATAAGCCAGGGCGTTGATGAAGGACGAGGGCAGGATCTCGAGCAGGGGGCGGGGGATCAGGGCCTCATGTTTGGATTCGCATGCAACGAGACGGATACATTGATGCCCTTGCCGATCCAACTCGCTCATCATTTGACGAAAAGACAGGCTGAGGTCCGGAAAAGGGGACAGCTTGGCTGGCTGCGTCCGGACGTAAAATCTCAAGTGTCCGTACGCTACGAGGGTCTCCGCCCGGTGGCGCTGGATACCATAGTCCTGTCAACGCAGCATGACGAGGCGGTCTCACAAGCCACGGTCCGCGAAGGCGTCATCGAGGAGATCATCAAGCCGCTCTTGCCGCCCGACCTGGATACGACGGGGATCAGATTTCTGGTCAACCCAACAGGGCGGTTCGTGGTCGGTGGGCCTGCCGGCGACTGCGGCCTCACCGGACGCAAGATCATTGTCGATTCTTACGGTGGCACGGGGCGTCACGGCGGCGGCGCCTTTTCGGGCAAGGACCCATCCAAGGTTGACCGCTCGGCGGCGTATGCCGCCCGGTATGTCGCGAAGAATATCGTTGCCAGCGGACTTGCGGAGGTCTGTGAGGTTCAGCTTGCCTACGCGATCGGCGTGGCCAGTCCGGTTTCTGTCATGGTCAACACCTTCGGAACCGCAAGGATCGAGGAAAAAAGGATCGAGGGCCTTGTTCTTGAACTTTTCGATCTCCGGCCGAAAGGCATCATCAAGATGCTTGATCTCTTACGCCCGATATACCGCAAGACGGCGACATACGGACACTTCGGCCGTGAAGAGCCTGAGTTCACCTGGGAGAAGACGGACAGAGCCGACGACTTGCTGCGTGAGGCAGGACCGGCAGCTGCGTGATCGCCGCTGGATCAAGCGCATGCGGCAACCCATTTCAACCCGCTAGGCCCGCGCCCGGCCGGCATAGCAGCCGGTGGGTAGTAGGCGGAGATATTGATGCCGGATTATGACGTGCTTTGCATCGGCAATGCCATTGTCGACATCATCGCCCAGTGCGACGAGGAATTCCTAGAGACCAACGGCATCATCAAGGGCGCGATGAACCTGATCGACACCAGGCGCGCCGAACTGCTCTATAGCCGCATGGGCCCGGCGATCGAGGCCTCCGGCGGCAGCGCCGGCAACACGGCGGCCGGTGTCGCCAGCTTCGGCGGTCGCGCTGCCTTTTTCGGCAAGGTTTCGAACGATGCGCTCGGCGAGATCTACGCCCACGACATCCATGCGCAGGGCGTCGCCTTCGACACCAGGCCGCTCAAGGGCGAGCCACCGACAGCGCGCTCGATGATCTTCGTCACCCCCGACGGCGAGCGTTCGATGAACACTTATCTCGGTGCCTGCGTCGAGCTCGGGCCGGAGGATGTCGAGGCCGACAAGGCCTCCGGCGCCAAGGTCACCTATTTCGAAGGCTATCTCTGGGACCCGCCGCGCGCCAAGGAGGCGATCCGGCAGACGGCGAAGCTAGCGCACGCAGCCGGCCGCGAGGTCTCGATGACACTCTCGGATTCGTTCTGCGTCGACCGCTACCGCGACGAGTTCCTCGACCTGATGCGCTCGGGCACGGTCGACATCGTCTTTGCCAACAGCCACGAGATCAAGTCGCTCTACCAGACATCGTCGTTCGATGAGGCGCTGGCGCAGATCCGCAAGGATTGCCGGATTGCCGCCGTCACCCGCTCGGAAAAAGGCTCGGTCATCGTGCGCAGCGACGAGACCGTGGTGATCAAGGCGACCGCGATCAAGGAACTGGTCGACACGACGGGTGCCGGCGATCTCTATGCCGCCGGCTTCCTGCATGGCTACACGCAAGGCCGCGACCTCAAGACCTGCGGCGATCTTGGCTCACTGGCGGCTGGATTGGTGATCCAGCAGATCGGCCCAAGGCCGAGGCAGAATCTTCGCCGAGAGGCTGAGCAGGCGGGATTGCTGTAACAAGCATATCCGGGATCAATGAAACGATTGTGAGTTGACTCAGGCTTAGTCACCACCATGGGATAATCCGCCGGAAGCCCATTTCGCATGATATTCATCCGGCAGTTCACCGACGGTACCGGATATTCGATACGACATCGGCGGGAATGCAGGCGAATCTCTCGCCTGAGGAAATAAGCGCGAGCGAGGCCAGTCGCCGCCGGATGTACAGGGGATGAGACGGCCGGCTTGAGCAGATTTGAGAGGCCAGTCGTTGTCCGGGTCAGCCGCCCCCGCGAAGGTGTGCTTCGATGCTAGGACGATTGCAGCGCCCCCCTGGGATGTCCACAATCGGCGATCGGTTAGTGCGATGACAATAGATGGCCTTGTCAACATCGCTAGCGAGTTCCGTCACTGCCAAAAATCACCTTTGCCATCTCGGGCATCCTGCCCTGCAGGCGCTCCCATGAGGTTTTGCGCAACGGACTTCAATGAACACCTGTCAGCTGCGCAACCTTAACGCCCAAGAATAAAGGTCCGACGTTTTTCAGTGCCGCCTCCCTCCCCGGCCAGGAGAATCTGAAATGTCATGCGCGTGAGTCCGATACCGTAGCCTAAGCCCACCCGACATGATCCTTTTTTGAAAGTTTCAGAAACAGATCGACCCAGAATCGATATTCCGGATCGTCAGGGTTGCCAAACGCTTCGAAGGCGCAATAAGCGACCGACGTCGTAAAATCCTTGCCATGCTTTTCGGTCGCTGCCTCTATCGCTTCATCGTCAGTCAATCCCTGCCATCCCTCAACGATGCTGCCGCAATTTCCCATATCGATACCCTCTGCTCGACAATGCGCCGATTTTTAGATTTCCTGGGCAAGTCTAACCAGTGCATGCATACGATCCACGCCATATGGCATCCGTCAATTTCCTGAGCGCGGTCCAGTCGGCCCGTCGTACGAGGCGGGTGCATCCCTTTCCGGCTGCGGTTGTCCGTCGTTCTGCCATGATCCGTGACGGAGGGACGGGTTTGAAGGCGCCTCACCGTGGCTGCGGTTGCGGTGATCATGCCGCCAGGTTCGCCTTGTCGTCTGGCTGGCGGTTTCATGGAAAGGCGCACCACCTGCGTCCTCGATGTGGCTGGTCTGACCGAAGGCCGTCTTCGCTACGCTGCGCCTCGTTCTCAAGCCCGCAACAGCCGGCCGCGACTTTCTTCCCCTACTGGCTTCGCCATCATTCCGCGCGGAACAAGAAAGCCTCGCCCTGGCTGCCCTTCACTATCGTTCCGGCCCTAAGGACCACCCCATTGCGCCCGCGCAACGGGGACCCCGGTGGGTGCGGGCCGATCGCCTCCGGTCTGTCGACCGCTATCGAGGTCGCGGTGGTCGCGGCCGAGAAACTCACGGAGACGACATCATGGCTACCATCGGCACCTTTACCTCAAACGGCAACGCCGGCTTTTCCGGCGCCATCAAGACCCTCAACCTCAACGTCAAGGCCAAGCTGATCCGCGTCGAGAACCCTTCCGACAAGGGCCCTCACTTCCGCGTCTACTCGGGTAGCGTCGAACTGGGAGCCGCCTGGCAGAAGGTCTCCAACGAGGGCCGCGACTACCTCTCGGTCAAGCTGGACGACCCGAGCTTCCCCGCGCCGATCTACGCCACCTTGATCGAGGTGGAAGGCGAGGAAGGCCTGCAGCTGATCTGGTCTCGCCCCAACCGGGACTGATCGCCTCGACGAGGGCTCCGCCGCACGGCGGGGCCTTCGGCCGTTCCAAGTGAACGCCGTCAGCGTGACGAAGCGATGGCTGCGGAGGAGGGGCTCGAGTCTCCTCTTTCGGTCGCGTCCCCTGTTGCGGCCGTGAGGGAGTCCTTGATCGCCTTGGCCAGCGTGAACGTTACCTATTCGATTTCGGGCGGAGAGGTTCCAATTGCTGGCACATCCAGCCCCTCAATCTCCTGCATCACATTTCCGGCAATGCCCTGCAAGTCGCCATACATTCCGACGGTCGACTCAATTACCCCTTGGATCTGCACCTCGCGCTTGGCCCACAGGCGTATTGTGGCCTTGCGTTCCTTGGCGAGGTCCTCCTGCATATCCGAGAACTTTTCCACGATCGCCTCGACTCGGTGGCGGAACCTAGGACCGGTCAGATAGCCATAGGCCTGCTCCATTTTGGTGGCCTGGCCGTTCTGGGCGAGGCGGGAATTGGCCAACTCGATCAGGGATTGCCGGAGCAAGATTGCGATCGGGATCGCACATTTGGGGTGGGCGACATAAACTCCGTCCACAAGATCGAAGGTTTCCACGCCGGGAGGCAACGCTTCCGAGACCATCAGCGCGATATCCGCTTTCGCGGCTCGTTGATCGCCTCTGAGCTTACCCAGCCAGCCCTGGCTCCAGTTCTTGGTGCGTTTCGATTCCCACAAAATGGCGCCGCAGGGCTGGCCGGCTGGTCCGACGACGCGGTGCAAGACATCTCCGCCGAATTCGCCCTTGGCGACCGGTTCGATAATGTCCATCGGGAAGCGGCTGGCAATGAGGGACTCCAGCTCGAGCTCGAGGACCTCGCCCTGCAGTTGCTGAGAGCCTTGTTCAGCACGGCGCTTCAGCTCCTCGATCTGACGCTGCATGCCGGCGATCTGTTCCTCTTTCTCCGCAACCTTCATTTTGAGGCCATCTTCAGCTTCGGACCTTGCCTTTATGCGAACGGCGTCCAGCCCTTCCTGAATCTTTCTTTCGATGGTCAGCGCCATCTCGCGCTTCTCATCATCGAGCGCACGTTGCTGTTTCAGGAATTCCGCCTGTTGCTGCTGAGCCTCGGCGAGTTTTTCGTCCCGCGCCTTGAGCGTCGCCTCTATCTCGGCAAGCTTCTTGTCCCGGTCTTCGAGATCGACCAAGAGCAGCAGCCTGGCCTTGCGAGCCTCCTCGGCCGCGATAGCCGCGCGCTCAAGCTTGATTTTTGCGGCCACCTGGCTGTCGATGTCGGCCTGGGCGGCATCAATTGCGGCTTGCTTGCGTTGAAGCTCTTCCTCGCGCGCCGCGATCGATGCGTTGCTTTGCGCCAGACGCCGCTCATAATCCTCGCGGGTGGCGGCAATCAGGGGAGCCGCGAGCGATTCGTTCAGCTTGATGTCGGCCTTGCAGCTCGGGCAGCTGATTGTCGGTTCATTGAGAACCCTTGGCTGAACTGTCATTCGCGGTGACTCGCTTTGGGCTGATGTAGTCCAGACTATATATTACCGGCCGTTTTTGGAAAAGAACAAAGAGTGAACATAAGTGTTATCCCCAGCGTAAGGTAAGGACGGTAACATCGAAGCCGACATTCGCGAGGTCGGCGGTCGACAACGATCATGGTGATCGCCCGCATCCTACGCGCCGGGCCATGACGTGGTCTGGCGGGTCTTCCAAGCGCCGATTTGGCCGGTTAGGGTTTGCAGGAGCGCGAACAACCGGATGGATGAACGCAATGATGCTGGAAAAATTGCGTGCCTGTTGGGGATTTAGCCCGACCGTCGATAGGAACGTCGCCCTGGTCGAAGGCTTTCTGAAAGGCAAGCGCTTCGCCGACCTGGCGCAGGAACATGGCGTGTCGATAACGAGGGTGCGCCAAATCATCGAGAGGGCCGATCGGCACGTGGGCGGCGGCATCCTGACCGAGGCTGAACCATCCAAGGCCTCGCCTCGATCCGATTTCATGGTCGACTATCCGTATGTGTGGAAGCTGGCCGAGCTGCACCGGCTCGGTAGCGTCACGCCGCATCATTTCTTTACGGAGCTGGAGCGCGCGGGATCGCTGGAGCGGCTGGTTGACAAGATGAAGCGAATGCCGTGGCGCACACCAACAACAACACGTGAGCTGGCGCGCCTCGTGTGGCAAAAGGAGAGGGGCGAGAGCCCATGGCCTGCAATGAAGCGATCAAGCATTGCGGTCGCGCAACCAAGCTGCCCTGTCGACCATCCGGACCGTGCCCTTCAGTGCCAGCTCACCTTGGAACCGGCCCTCCAGCAATTGGTTGAGCGCGCGGCGGAATCCGGCTGGACCGAGGACGAGATAGCCCACGCGCTCCTTGAGCTCGCCCGCGCGCGCCTCAAAGAGGCAGCTACCGAGCGGGGCAAGCTGCCCACCCTGAACAGCAACCGTGTGACGTCGTAAAGTTGCCGAAGAGCATGCCTCATACCGCCCGCCGGCAACGGAACGGCTAAAGGGAGGGCAACGGTACTCATCTAGAAACCAGGGTGCGCTGCTTTGCCCCGGCCGGACGAATCCCATTTTTTTCAGGCATCCATAATCATTGCATATATGGGCGCTACCAAGGGATCCGAATTGGCAACGAAAACAAATCGGGCGAGGCTTGATCATGACGACCCCTAGCCGAGGGAAATCGCCCGCGCAGCTTTTCCGCCATCTGTCGGCAAAGTGGCCTGCGGCATTCAATCCGAAAGCGCCCAGGCCGCTTAAGATCGGCATCCATCATGACATTCGCGTGCTGGACGGCAAACTGTTAGAGGATGAATTGAGGAGAGCCCTGCGCGCCTATACCACGATGCCCAGATACTTGGCGAGGCTGGATGCCGGCGCTGTGCGGGTCGATCTTGATGGCGAGCCGGCCGGCGTCGTCTCGGATGCGGACGCGGCGAGCGCCAAGGCTTTGCTGTGCGCCCGCAAGAACAAGCAAGGTTCCAAGAAAACGCCGGAGCCAAGGGCAGAGCCTGATGCCCCGCCCAAATCGAAACCGAAGCAAACGGCCGCGCTCAAGGCGAAGAATACGGCCGACCGCCCGACCGGAATAGTCGTTGAGACGAAGCGTCGCCGGTCTTTCCGAAAGCCGATGGCTTGAGCGCCGCTGAGCGATGAGTCTTGCACCGACCGGGACAGCCCCTGAGCATCGAAGCATGTGGCGTGCCTCGTGGCGATCCAAATTGCCGGATCACAAAGGAGCTACGCATTTGCCACCCGCTGCGTAGCCGATCGCCATGAACTCAAGGATGACCTCAGCAAAAACCAGGTTGGCTTCTAATCGCTTTCGAGCCGCGTTTGGGTACCACGGGCCCGAGCGCGCAGCGCGCCCGCAAAACGGCACCGTGAAAACCGCGGCCTTCTACCAATAACCACCTGCGATCGGATCGGCATTCCCAGGGGAATTTGACCCGAGAATGAAATCAAACACGGCTTGAGGCTGACCGGGCGGCGGCGTCTGCAAGGGTGCTGGGATCCTTGCCGCGGCTTCGGCGTGTTCGGCGAGCACCGCGGGTGACATGTCGAGCGCACGCTCGATAGTGCGATCCGGGGCGTTCATCAGCCGACGAAGGAGCGCCGCGGCGCGTCCGGCATGACGGACCGCAGCGGCCTGCTTGCCCTCGCGGATCTTCACGCCGGCCGCCGACAACAGGATCAATCCCTTGAACAGCGTCCGAAGCGGAGCGCCTCGATCTGCAACCTGCCAAAGACCTTCCCAAGCCTCATGGGCTTCCCAGTAATAGCCATGATTGAAGAGGTCGATGCCCCAGACGAACATGTCCGAGTCAAGCGACGCCTCTTCAGCAACCGGGATTGCTTCGCTATGGTAGCTGTGTCCTGCAGGATGGCGCACGGGGTGCGGCTGCCTGCCTGGAAGATACGCGTAGGAAGGAAAGCTCTTTTCTGGTAGCCAGCGCGGGCGCGACTTCGAACCAATCGTCATCAAGAGGTATTTTGTCACTTGGCAATTACTGGGGATAGAGGCGATTTGGCCGCGACGAGCGGTCCCGCAGGCCGGTCGCCCGTCGTCCGATACCACGCAACCCACTTGCTCTCCAGGCAGATTCAAACGGTCGGGCTCGCAACCTGGTTTCTCTAACACGCGAGTCCGGCTCGTAAGCACCGGAAGAGTTCCTGTTTCCTTTTTGACCGGTTCCCTAAAAACTCTTCAGCCTGAACCCGTTTATTGTGGTCCAGCTGTCGTATTTTCCAACGCCGTTACAAGGTAGAGTTATGGCGTTTCGCTACCTGCGTATGTGGAGAAGGTAAGGCAAGGCAAAGCCGGACCCGCGACACGACGGCGCAGACCGTCAGGCTCGTCAAAAAAGTCACTCAAAGGGGATCGTCATCATTGATCCGGTGGGCGGGAGGACCTTCCGGCTGAAAGAGGGCGATGGAAATGGGGCAGCCAGAAGATAGCTGGGCACTTGCGGGAATCACCTGCCAAAAGTGGCGGACGGGGCGCGGACTCGAGCCGCCATCTCGAGTTCTTCGTCGTCGTAGGGGCCTCCCGGTCTGTCGTGCGCCGGGCGAACCGCGCAGCAGATGATCCTGCGGTGTGTCTCGCGCTGACATGCAGCCGAAGTTTGTGCTTCAACGGACTGCCTCGACATCAAAGTCGATCGTCGTGTCGGCCATCGGCCGTGATTGCTTGGGAGCGCTGCAACAGCTCAGGCGCCGCGCAGGCCAAACGTGCCGAATCTCCTACCAAGACTGACGATACGAAAGCTACGATCTCAGCAATCGGCCGCTTGTCGTCTTGTTTCATCGAACTCGTCGCGACCATTTCGTGCAGCACGCAATTTTCTCACAAGCTTTGCCAAATCAGAAGATAATTTCTTATCTCTATAGAATTTGTGGAATATCGTTTGATCCTGTTCGATTCGTGGGGAGATTGACAAGATGGCCCGGTTATCGGTCCTCGGAATATCGGGCGGCGTAAGCACGCCATCCCGCACCACAGCGGTGGTGAACGCGCTGGTCAAGGCGGTTGCGTTGCGGGTTGCGGCCGACACCGGTCTAGTCGAAATCACCGAGGCGGCGCCTCCGCTTTTCGCCGGACTGTCCCGTGGCGCGCTCGGTGCGGCGGGCGAGGCTATCATCCAGCGTGTCGAAAAGGCCGACCTGCTCGTGGTCGGAACGCCTGTCTACAGGGCTTCCTACACGGGCGCTCTCAAACACCTGTTTGATCTCGTCGATTATCGTGCGCTGACGGGCAAGACCGTGCTGCTCGCAGCGACCGGTGGCAGCCCATACCATGGCCTGGTGCTCGAACATCAGCTGCGCCCATTGTTCGGCTTTTTCGGTGCCGTCACCGTCCCGACCGGCGTCTATGGCGCGCCGGACGATTTCGTTGGCGCCGAGATCGTCGGCGCAGCGATCATCGAGCGTATTTCAAGGGCTGCCGCCGAAGCGGTTTCCTTGCTCAATTCCAGTCACGCAAACACCGCCGTCGCCGCGCGCGTCGGCTGAGCCAATCAAAAGGGGACAACAACCATGACCTCGCATTCCGACGCCATCAAATTCGCCTACTGGGTCCCGAATGTCTCGGGCGGCCTGGTCATCTCCAACATTGAGCAGCGGACAGGCTGGGACATCGACTACAACCGCAAGCTTGCCCAGATCGCCGAGGCCAACGGCTTCGACTACGCGCTGAGCCAGATCCGCTTCACGGCGGGCTATGGCGCCGACAACCAGCACGAATCCGTATCGTTCAGCCACGCCTTGCTTGCCGCGACGACAACGCTGAAGGTCATCGCGGCGATCCTGCCCGGTCCATGGAATCCAGCGCTGGCGGCCAAACAGATCGCCACCATCAACCACCTGACCAATGGCCGTGTCGCCGTCAATGTCGTGAGCGGCTGGTTTCGCGGCGAGTTCGCTGCCATCGGTGAGCTGTGGCTCGACCATGACGAGCGATATCGCCGCTCGGAGGAATTCATACGTGCGCTGCGCGGCATCTGGACCGAGGATAATTTCACGCTGAAGGGCGACTTCTATCGATTCACAAACTACTCGATGAAGCCGAAGCCGATCGATCCCCAGCCGGAAATCTTCCAGGGCGGCTCTTCGCGCGCGGCGCGCGACATGGCTGCGCGGGTTTCCGACTGGTATTTCACCAACGGCAACACGCCGGAAGAGATCAGGAAGCAGGTCGACGACATCCGTGCCAAGGCGAAAGCCAATGGCCACAAGGTCAGGATCGGCGTCAATGCCTTTGCTATTGCCCGCGAGACCGAGGCAGAAGCGCGCGCCGTGCTGGACGAGATCGTCGCCAAGGCCAACCCAGAAGCCGTCCAGGGTTTCGCCGATCAGGTCAAGAATGCCGGCAAGGCTTCGCCGGAAGGCGAGGGCAACTGGGCGAAGTCTTCCTTCGAGGATCTCGTGCAATACAATGACGGCTTCCGCAGCAATCTCATCGGCACGCCGGAGCAGATCGCCGAACGCATCCTCAACCTGAAGGATGCCGGCGCCGACCTGATCCTGCTCGGCTTCCTGCATTTCCAGGAGGAGGTCGAGTACTTCGGCAAACACGTCATTCCGCTGGTGCGCAAGCTGGAACAGGCTCGCGACAGGGAGCTAGTCGCCGCCGAATAGGACAGGCGCGGCCTTCGGGCCGCCGCCAGCCCTCCTTCAAAGTCAGGGACGTTTTATGATTGGTGCTTCGCTGGGAGCCGCCGCATACGAGCGCGCGCCCGAAATCACCGGCATTCTTGCTGGCGCTGGTCCCGTCGAGGACACGCGTCCGGCGCGCATGTCGGCTAAGGCTGATGCGATCCTGGCCCTGACCGAGATCGGCATTTCCTTTGGCGGCGTCACGGCGCTGCGGGATGTCGACCTCGAGGTCAAGAGCGGCGAGATCCGCGCGGTGATCGGCCCCAACGGCGCCGGCAAATCCTCGCTGATCAACATCATCAGCGGCCTCTATCACGCCGATCAGGGCAGGATCGCGATCGACGGCCAGTCGTTCTCCCGGGTGCCGGGGAGCCGTCTGGCACGGCTTGGCATCGCACGCACCTTCCAGAACCTGGCGCTGTTCGGCGGACTTTCGGTGCGCGACAACATCGCGTCCGGCCGCGTCCACATCAGGCGCGCCAGCTTCGTGGAGCACATCGCCGGTCTGCCACGCGCCCGGCGCGAAGATGCGGGAATCGCCGAAAAGGTGGTTCTGTTGCAAACTTTTTCGTTACGGGTTGTCTGGCAAGTGACCTCCGACATTTTTTTCGGAGGTTTGTGATGTTCAGAGGCCGGCATTTCGACCGATCGGTCATCCTGGTGTGCGTTCGCTGGTATCTGGCATATGGACTGAGCCTGCGCGATTTGAAGGAGATGATGGCCGAGCGTGGCATTAGCGTTGATCATTCGACGATCCATCGCTGGGTTGTTCACTTCTCGCCCTTGCTGCTGGAGCGCTTCAACCGGCGCAAGCGCGCAGCGACCGGCAAATGGCATGTTGATGAAACCTACATCAAGGTCCGAGGGCAGTGGATGTATCTCTACCGCGCTATCGACAGCGTCGGCGACACGGTCGAATTCTATTTCAGCGAACATCGGGATTTGCCGGCGGCCAAGCGTTTCTTCAGGAAAGCGCTGGAGCGCCATGGGCGTCCCGATCGTGTCGTCATCGATGGTAGCCAGACCAACCAGGAGGCGATCGTTTCCTGCGATACGACACATCGATTGCAGGATCGCTGCAGGCGCCGACCGAAGCCGATCCGAATCCGCCAAAGCCAATACTTGAACAACCGGATCGAGCAGGACCATCGGCGGATCAAGCGCCGTGTTCGGCCGATGCTCGGCTTCAAATCTCCCGCAGCCGCAAGCATCATCCTCGACGGCATCGAAATGCTTCACATGATGCGCAAACGACAGGCGAGGTTCGCCTTCAACCCAAATCCGTCATTGGCCGAGCAGTTCGATATCCTCGCCGCCGCATAAGCACCGCCCGCCATCTCTTCTTGCTTCAGTTCAACAAAAATTTGCAACAGAACCCGGCGCGCCGCCAAAGTCATGCCGAACGTCGAACATCGATCGCATAAGGGCCTGAACATCCGCGCCGAGAATTCACATGTGCCGCTGCGAAAGCGGGAACGAACGTGCAGAGCTTTCGATCACCGGGAAGCCTTCAGCGCTTCGTCTCTGTCTTCTCCGCCATCCGAAATCTCTTCGTTCCACCCCGTTCACAACGCTCCGCATTCCAAAGCCGCGTTCACCGCCTCCAAGCGATCGCGCAGTGGAAAGCTGTGGCGGGAGCCACGGCCTGAAATCAATCCGCAAGGCAGAACGTCTCCGGCGTCTCGACGCAAGTTAAGGTGACATCGCCCCTGCAGGAACTCCGATGGCTTTACGATGGTGAGAGCGAGCCTGCATTCCTGTCGCTAATAACTGCATACCAACTGCGCATACAAGGATCTCAGAAAGATGCCTTACAGTCGTCTCATTGGAGACTCGATTTGTCGAAGGACGCGGAGCGAGGTGGATGTCTTGGGACAATAAGGTCGTTTGGTCGGAGGGGTTATTCCTCCGGCCGCAACATTTTCAGCAAAACGACCGTTATATCGAAAAGCTGGTGCGCAGCAGAACGGTCGTTTTGCATGGCTATGGTTGGGGCATTACTCAGCTCCGACTCAATCGCGAGCTCCTTGGCTTGGGTAAGATCGCTATTGAAACAGCGTGTGGCGTTTTGCCGGACGGGACTCCGTTCAGCATTCCAGATGACGCCGACCAGCCCACTCCGTACGGGGTTCCGGGCCATCTCCGCGACTCGCTTATCCACTTGGCAGTATCCCTCTATCAACCAGGGGCGGTGGAAACGGATGCGCGAGCAGAAATCGACGTCCCGACCCGCTTTGAGGTTGCAGTCCAAGATCTTGTCGACACAAATGCGGGCGAGCGAGGCGGCGCCTCCATCGAGGTGGCGCGGCTGCGTTTTCAGCTCTTACCAGACGCAGCAAATCGCGCGGGGTTCGCCTGTCTTCCTATAGCCCGCCTACTTGAGGTCCGAGCAGACGGTCAAATCGTTCTCGATGAGAACTACATCCCACCAACTCCTGATTGCGCCAGTTCGCCTGTCCTTTTGAATTACGTGACTGAAATCACCGGCTTGCTTCACCATCGTGGTGAGGCGCTGGCTGCCCGGGTGTCGCAGTCGGGCACGCACGGGGTGGCCGAGATTGCTGATTTCCTCCTGCTCCAGGCGATCAATCGTTATGAGCCCTACTTCGACTACCTTTCCAAAGTCGCAAGCGTGAACCCGGTGGGGCTGTACGGCCTCACGGTCCAGCTGGCTGGTGAGCTGGCCACGTTTTCGCGGGCCGAGAAGCGTCCCCCGTCCTTCGCAGGCTACAAGCACGACGCTCTGTCGCACACTTTTGCGCCGGTAATGAGCTCAATTCGATCCTCGCTAAGCACTGTGTTAGAACGGACGGCGATACCGTTGCCGCTGCAGGAGTATAAATACGGTGTCCATCTCGCCGAGGTGCTTGACCGTTCGCTGTTTACGACTGCGAGCTTCGTGATAGCCGTGCGAGCCGATGTCGAGACCGAGCGGCTACAGCGCGAGTTTCCCACCCAAATTAAGATCGGTCCGGCTGAGAAGATCAAAGAGTTGGTCAATGTCGCGCTGCAGGGGATCAGCATCAACCGTCTCCCGGTCGCCCCACGGCAGATCCCCTTCCATGTCGGCGTCACTTACTTTGAAATCGATCAGCAGAGCCGCCTCTGGAAGGACATGCCTCATTCGGCTGGCTTGGCGCTGCACGTGGCCGGTGATTTCCCAAATCTCGACATGGCACTCTGGGCCATTCGGTCCCAATAGCCACCATTCGTCAATTCGGATTCAAAATGCCACTGGTTCTACATGTAACGAATACGGAAGCCGGCCTATCGGGTAAACGCGGCGTAAGCTGGCTAATTGAGTCAGCTGGCGGATTGTCGGTAGGCGTGTCCGATGGCAATGGGTTTGTTCTGTCGGACGATCAGCAAACAGACTCGACGCACCGCTTCTCGATCGAACGTGCGGAGGAGAAATTTGTACTGATCGAGCGCAGCGGCAATGGCACATCGTTGAATGAAGGGGCTAAGCCGCTGCCGTCGGACCTGCCTGTTATCTTGACGGCCGGTGACATCGTTCGAATTGGCGGCTACATGATCAAGGTCGATGCAGCTTCCATGGGGGATTCTGCCGAAGGCGAGCCGCGCACTGTAGGCTCGCTTAAGGCGTCGAATCTTCTGGGGGTGGTTGAGATGGCTCCTGCCATATCGGTTGGTAGGACCACTCGACTCGGGGAATTGTTCGTCGAGCCCTTCGATAGAGACTTTCCGCCGTCGTCGTTCTTGGACGCTGAGCAAGACTTATCGCCAGCCACCGCGGGCGCCTGGCAGATGGACAGTTATCCAGATTATATACGGGACCGGGCCGGCATCTTCGTGCAGCCGGCGTCGTGCGTCGAGGTCATCCCGGAGGACTGGGATCTTGCGACAGAGCTCATAGCCAAACAGGCGTCGACAATTGCGCCAAGCTTCACCAGCGTCAACAAAAACTCTCCTCTAGAAACCGGCCTGGCCCTGTCACCGCCGGCGCTTGAGCAGCCGTCACGTTCGATGGTGGCTGGGCAGACCGATTCTGGCGGCCAAAATCATGCTGCTATAGCGGCCTTTCTTGCCGCCTGTGGGCTATCTCTGGCAGATTTCGGGCAAGCCGATATTTCAACCATCATGGATCGTGCTGGGCGGATGCTTCTGAATTCCTTCGTCGGTCTCAGCAGCACCGTCTCCGCTTGCGAGCACGCCCGGCAAGAATCCGGCCTTCAGTGTACGAGCACCGCGCAGCTCATCGAAAACACCCAGAAGTTTATGCTGGATGCCAAGGACGCCTTGCGCGCGGCTCTATGCGCCGACATCCCGCGGCTCCTTCATGGAGACCTCGCCGTCGAGCAGGCCTTTGCTGACATCAAAGCGCAAGAGGGTTCGATGCTAACGGCACTGCACAAGGCTCTACTCAGTGTCCGTGAACGCCTCTGCCCTGAAGCGATCGAGGCCTCGGTTGTCCGGACTAGGAAGCTCTGGCCCGGCAGCCGGAAAGCCAGGCTTTGGAACAAGTACTGCCGAGTCTTCGACGCCGCCGTCTCCGACATCGAGACTGAAACGCGGAGCGTTGCCGTCGAGTTTTGGCCTCCGGGTCATGAGACCATCGCCAACGTGCACAAGGCACAAGCCAGAATAAGAGAGTCCGCCCAATGGCACCGGTAGCCATACCGACTGAGGGTACCGTCTTAAGTTCCGACCTTGCAGTCGGCCCTGGGCCTTCGGCTCTCTCGTCACCGCCGATATCAGGCCAGCCGTTCTGGGAAACGCTAACGCTTCACCGGCTCAATCCATTGGTCGCGGCTGCGGCAGCGCTGTTGGGCCTCTGTGCTCACCTCAAGAGCAGTACGGATCAACTTGATGTCGAGGAGTTACGCCTGCGGGTGTTGCGAGGGATCGATGCATTCGAGCGTCGGATAATGTCGCGCGGACTGCCAACGCGGATGATCAAGATCAGCAAATATGCTCTTTGTGCCACGATCGATGACATCGTTCTGAATACGGCTTGGGGTAGCCACAGCGTCTGGACAACACGAAGCATGGTCGGAACGTTGTTCGGCGAGACCTGGGGCGGCGACCGCTTTTTCGAGCTTCTACAGCAAATGAAAAAAAACCCGGCAAACGACCTCGATCTGCTGGAGTTGCTCTACTACTGCATGCGGTTGGGCTTCGAAGGTCGCTTCCGGGTGGCCGCGCGAGGAGCCTCCGAACTTAGCGTGCTGTGCGAGGACACGTACCACCTGATTCGGGCAGCGCGCGGTGACTTCGAGCGTGACATATCCCCACACTGGCAAGAACGCGCCACAGCGCGAAGACAGTCCAGCAGATTCGTTCCATCCTGGGCCGCCGGCGCTTTCGGAGCAGTAGCCCTCCTGTCGCTCTATACCGGGCTATTATTTGCACTCGATGGCCAGTCGAATGCGGTTTTCGCTAAGCTGGCAACGCTACCGCCGCGTGGAGCGGTGAGCTTGGCGAGGACCGCAGCACCGCCCCCAATCCTAATGAGTGGCGATCGACTGCGTCGCTTTTTAGGCGCCGAAATCCGCGATGGGTTGGTCTCTGTCACCGAGGACGCGCAGCAGATCCTGGTTACCATCCGTGCCTCAGGGATGTTCGACTCCGCAAGTTCGATCATGCAGGGTTCGTTCGTGCCGCTTTTTCTGCGGATTGGGCGAGCGCTGAACGAGCAACCAGGGGCGGTTCTTTTGACCGGACACACAGACTCGATGCCGATCCAATCTCGTGCCTATCCTTCCAACCAAGACCTCTCAATGGCGCGTGCCAAGGCGGCGGCTGAGATTATTAGATCGACTATGAGTGAGCCGGGCCACGTGCGGGAGGAGGGCAGAGGGAGCGGAGAACCGATCGCTTCGAACCAGACGCCAGAAGGCCGCGCCAAGAACCGCCGGATCGAAATCATAATCACGAAGCCAAACTGAGAGTCAGCTTATGCAGTCATTCAAGAGAGCGCTCCAAGGCAAATGGCTCGGTATCGCAGCAGTCGCCCTGGTGAGTGCTCCGATCTTTATTTTTGGACGGCACCTCTCAATTGGAGGGTACATCCCCCTTGACAGCCTTGGTGAGCAACTTGCGGCGTCAGCGTTGATGCCGATTGCCTACGTCGTGATCTACATGATCCGGGGCAACGTTGAAGACTTTTTCCTTACCCGAGTGTCCGGCACGCTGGACGGGATCTGGACAAAGCACAAAGAGGCGGATGGTGCAGGATCGACTTCTTCCGATTGGGGCGGAGCGCGAGCCAGCGCCGCTGCCGAAGAAGAGCTGGAGGACATGTCAGCTCGCTTTCGCGAAACTCGTATGACGCTAAAGCGGCTTCATCGTCACGGCTTTCTCGGCACGCGGTGGCTCGATCAACTGCCGTGGTACGTGATTATCGGTTCGCCCGGATCGGGAAAATCCACCGCCCTTGCAAATTCCGGCCTCAGCTTCCCATTGGCGGAAAAACTCAGCCGTAAAACGGTCGGCGTGGTCAAGGCCACCCGCAATTGTGATTGGTGGTTCACCGATGACGCCGTACTCATCGACACTCCCGGATACTACGTGCTTCAGAAGCGCAACCTGGAACAGGACAAAGCGGTATGGCAGGGTTTCCTTCGCCTCCTCAGACGCAGCTGTCGGCGCCAGCCGCTGAGCGGGGTGTTGGTATCAATCGCGATAAACGAGCTGAGTTTGTCATCCGAGGAGGAACTCTTCGATCACGCCAAATGCATCCGGCAGCGGATCCTTGATCTGTATCGAGAACTTGGATTGCGGCTGCCGATTTATATATTGCTCACCAAGAGCGATCTAATTGCGGGATTTAATGAGTTCTTCGACGACCTCAGCCGCGAGGGGCGCGAGGCCGTATGGGGTTTCACTTTCGCGCAAGAGTCATCGGAAAGTGACGGCGATCCGATGGAATCTTACGCAGCAGAATACGACACACTCGTCGGGCGCCTCAATGACAGGCTGCTTGAACGACTACAGCAAGAGAGCAACATCCACCGTCGCGCGCTTGTGTTCGGCTTCCCACAGCAGGTCGCAAGCCTCAAGCATCTATCCTATCAGTTTCTGCAGGAGGCCTTCGCTCGCAACGCCTACGAGGACCCGATCTTGCTCCGCGGCATCTACTTCGTGAGCGGAATGCAGGTGGGTGCGCCCTTTGATCGCATTGCGAGCGCCAGGTCTCGGACCTTCGGCATCTCTCTGCCGACCACCCCTATTTCACCCGACCAGAAGCGTAGTTATTTCATCACTCGTTTGCTTCGCCAAGTCGTCTTCGCCAACGCTGGACTTGTTGAAGCCCACCCCCGTGTCGAAGGGCGCCAGCGGTGGCTTCGATATGGCTTGTGCGCAACAATCGCGGCAGCTATGGCCACAGCGGCTGCCTTCTTGATAGTCAGCTACAGTCGCAATGTCCACTTGATCGAAGGGGTTCGTCTAGCGGTCAGCAGCTATGCTAAGGAAGCGGGGAGACTGCGCCTTGACCGGGTAGACAGTTGCGATCTCCGACCAGTTCTGCCGCTGCTGGATCGGCTACGCGCCGTGAAGACCGACTTTGACGAAGCCGCCAGAGCGGACAACAACAATTTATCGGGATTAGATCTAAATCAAAGTGAAAACTTTCGGTTACAAGCGCATGCGGCCTATCGCCGGGGCCTAAGGACGATCTTGCTGCCGCGCCTAGTTTTCCGACTGGAAACACTACTGGCGGAACACCAGGACGATCCCCCATTCCTCTATCATGCGCTGAAAATATATCTGATGCTTGGGGGACGTGGACCGTTCCAGCCCGGGGACATCAATGAGTGGATGACCCTCGACTGGAAAGTGCTGTTTCCGGCTGAGGCCGATGCCGCCCTTCGCCGGTCGCTGGCCGATCACCTCGATGCCCTTTTGGACAACCCGCTGGCAAATATCAGCCTCAATAGCGAACTGATCGAAAAGAGCCGCGCAAAACTCCAGACCCTCTCGATGCCGCGTCGTGTGCTTAACATCATCACAAACAGTACTCAGGCCGCCAACTTACCAACATGGCGTCTATCCGACCACGCCGGACCGATGGCGGGGGACGTCCTGATCCGCAAATCAGGACAGCCCCTCAACACCGGTATCGCCGGTATTTACACCCGAGCCGGTTTCTATGGGACATTCCTGCGCCTACTGCCACAGGTAGCAGACGCGATTGCCGCAGAAGGTTGGGTTCTTGGCGATCAGGCGACCACTTCCACAGGTGAGGCGGAAGAGACGCTGCGACGTGCGGCGATGGATCTCTACTTTCAGGAGTTTGCCTTCGGTTGGGACGAACTCATTAATGACATTTCGCTGCGGCCAATGGCGAGTGTCGATGACGCTATGCGAACGTTGAACGCGCTTTCAGCACCCACCTCGCCTATGCGCTTATTCCTCGCCGCAGCGGCACAGGAGACCAAGCTCGGCGAACCGCCCGAGCCCGATATGCCGACCGAAGCTAAAGGCACTGCTCAGGAACCATCGGCAAGCGACCTTCAGGCAATCTTCCAATCGCCGCTTGTCGCCGACACTCCTGAAAGCCATAGCCAGCTCCACACGGATGTGCATTTTCAATGGCTACACCAACTTGTCGATGTGCCACCAAACAGCCCCCCAGGTGCTCAAGCGCCGATCGACAGCGCGGTAAGCGATCTTGCTGCTCTTTACCAATCGATTGGTGAGATGCAGGACCTCGCCGGCTCACACTCGTTGGCGAAGGATGATGAAACCGCTATCGCCATCCGCAAAATCGAAGCGGGAGCCGCCAATCTGCCGCGACCCATTCAGCAATGGATCCTGAGCGTCGTCCGGTTCAGCTCGAAACTCTCCATGATCGAGGCAAAGCGTCATGTCGCTAGCGTGTGGGCAGATGGCGCTGGCGACTTATGCCGGCGGGCAACCGCAGGGCGGTATCCCTTCGACCGCAAATCCCGTCGAGACGTTCCTTTAGGAGATTTCGCTCGGCTGTTCAGCTGGGACGGGGTTATCGACACGTTTTTTGCGCAGCACTTGGCTCACTTTGTTGATAGGTCCGCGGGCCCGTGGAAGGTACAATCAACGGGAAGCGTCGATTTACAAATCGACCGAGAGGCCTTGGCACAGTTCAAGCGAGCAGCCGCAATCCGGGACTCTATGTTCAAGGATGCCGGCCGTCAGCCCTCAATGGATTTTCTGCTAACCGTCGCCGATACCGATCGGTCGACCGACGAGGTGGTGGTGGAGATCGATGGCCAGCAAATCACGCAGCGACGAGGAGCATACAAACCTGTGCGCATCCATTGGCCCACGCTCGGCGGCCTCGGTGGCGCTTCGGTCACTTTCAACGGCTTCGAGCGTACTGCCCTTTCGAAGGCGGGTCCCTGGGCGTTGTTTCGACTATTGGACGAAGGGAAGGCGCATCCTCAAAAAGGGACCGACGAGGTTTATGTACGGATAGCGGCTGGCCGCCACTGGGCGACATTCATCCTCCAGGCCGACAACCTGACCAACCCGCTATCTCGTAACATGCTATCGCGATTCCGATGCCCGCAAATCTGAGGAGGCCCACTGTTGCTGCCGCACGTACGTCCTGCCGCTCAAACGGAGAGGTGCTACCACAGGTGGATTTCATCTGCACGACGGCCCACCGAGACTGCCGAAAGATTAAATGCGGATGGGACTCGCAGGTCCCACGACGGATCCCATGCAAGCGGACTGACGACGTTTTTCGCCTCTCCGGCGTGCCTTTGGTTTCCGCTGATCTTTTTCAGCAGGCCATCGAACGACTCGTGAAAGACATCAACGCCAAATCAGGATTTACCAGCGGGACAGTCGTGCTCAAATCCCGATTGAAGCTTTGACTGCCTGAGCTACAAATGCCGTTGACCGACGCCGTTTGGTCCATCCTTCAACGTAATCAATCTACGACAACCATTCTGGAGACATATAATGAGCCAAGTACATAGTGCACAAATGGCGCAGCGGTTCTTGTCCGTAATGAGGAGCACCCGAGCCAAAGAAGGACTGGAATTCTGCTTTGCCGTTGGCACAATTGTCATTGCCGGCGAAAAGAAGCCAGTGGTTTTAGTGCGGAAGAAAGGCCTGACAAGCCTGCGGCGAACTCTGGAAGATATGCGCTATAAAACTCCCAAAGGTGTTCAGGAACCTGTTGACTTCAAGTTTCTGAGATCTGGTACGGGGAGGATGAACCCAGAGGGCGTCATTGTCGTACGGCTGGCCAAGGGAGGCATGGCCAAATTTATGGCGATCAAGACACAAATGAGGCGTTATTTCAAGGACCTGAGAGTAAGCCTCCCGGACATACAGGAGGCTCAACCCCTGAGTGAAGAAGACCTCAATCGATTTGAAATAGCAGCCCAGGCGAACTCTGACGACCTGCCTTCAGATGACAATCAGGAAGTCGTCGAAGTCGTCAAAGAGAACCTGGCGGAAGGCGCTGCGGAAGCTCTCCCTGAAGCACTGAAGCAAACCATAGCCACTTCGGCAGCGTCAATCGCAGCTCACTCCAATCGTATCAGTCGGCAAACGGGGTTAATGCAAACAGCCGAGCTGGGGCCATTGACTAGTAAAATCGCCGATTGGCTCAAGGCGATACTGACCGCAACGCCGTTTGAAGAGCGGGAAAATGCCCTCCACAACTTCACTTGCCGGCTGCTATTGATGCTGGCCTACGACGACAATCGGAGAAATCTCCAGTATGTGGACGAGGCGCCCGATGACGACGAGATGCAAACGGATCGTCCTGCGAAGCCGGACGAAGCAGGCGTAGACGACGTTGAGCGGGAAACGATCATCATAGGTGGGATCAATCTCGACCGTGTTGCGACAGACAAGGTCGATCAAGACGAGGTTGTAGAAACCCTGTTTCGAATGACCAAGGCAGAGGCACAAGAGCGACGGCTTCCTTATCCTCTGGAAAACGCGAGTTCCGACAGAATCGCCATGATGGTGTCATCGCAATGGCCCAAAGAAGAAGGCCATGCTGCAAACAAGCGCGAGATTTTGGAGCGTCTGATTGCCGTGTTGGAGCAGCGGCTCCGCGATGACGATCAGCTGATCGCCGTGCTTGGGCTCAAGAAGACGGATAAGCTGGAAGGGGATTTCCTCGCGTCCGTTCGGAGCATCAAAGATAAATGGCAAGCGCGCCTCGACGGCGCGCTGGTGCATTGGGAGGAGACGAAGAGCAAAATCAACGAGAAGTACGATGTAAAAGCCCGTGGCGGAACATGGAATCCGATCGACGAGCTCTTCCAGGAGATCAATATTGCGGTCGCGAACGAGCTTGCTGACATTACTAGGCAAGGGGCCGAGGCAAGGTTTGATGCGATCGAGCGCGGTGAAGCGATCATCGAATCCGTCCTCCAATACCTCGACGGAAGCGAATACATCCAGCTGCTTGACAACCCTCCGGCGGCCTTCGCTCCGATCACGATCGGGAAGACGCTGCGGGACGGAATTGGTAGTGTCGGCAGCGAGCTGAAGCGCGTCAAAGCCTCTCTCCCTGCGCCCGCACCGGCCGCATAGTCGCTCAAGGTAACGCCCTACGCGTGTTCAACTGACCGATGAAACAGGAAGCGGTCAGTTCGATGCGATAGGCGTTGTGGACGAGGCGATCGAGGATGGCATCTGCGATGGTGGGATGCTAGTTCGCACCTTCGGCGATTGGAAGTCGTCCGTGAAAAACTCGGAATGCTTTGATTCCGTTTAACAATTTCCCCTGATTTCGGTTTTCAGATTGCCGAATTTCGTGGCTTTGGGCTGCGGTTTCCGGCAAATTGGATGCGCTTGTTCTGCGTGATTCGAGACGATGACGAAGCAGCGAGGGAAGCGAGCGATGCGACCGAAGGAACGGCGCGAGAGCGGCCAGACGGACCTGTTGCGATCCCGGCTCGACCACATTCTCAATATGGATCATGCGCTGGTGAAGCTGGCCAAGACGATCGACTGGCGTTTCCTCGAAGAACGGCTGGGCGAGGTCTATGACGACGATCCTGGCCGGCCGCCTTTGCCGACCCGGCTGATGGCGGGATTGGCCATCCTCAAGTCGATGCACAACCTGTCCGACGAAAGCCTGTGCGAACGCTGGCTGGAGAACCCCTACTACCAGCTGTTCTGCGGCGAGGAGTTCTTCCAGCACCGCTTGCCCTTCGACCGCACGTCATTGACGCGCTGGCGCCTGCGCATGGGCGAAGAACGGCTCACGGCTCTGCTCCAGGAGAGCCTTGCGGCGGCGACCAGGTTGGGGGCGGCCAAGCCGTCGGACTTCCGCGCGGTAATCGTCGACACTACCGTGCAGGAAAAGGCCATCACCTTCCCGACCGACGCCAAGCTGATGCATCGCGCCCGCGAGCGGCTGGTCAAGCTGGCCAGGAAGCATGGCATTGCCCTGCGCCAGTCCTATGCGCGGGTCGGCAAGATCGCGCTGATCAAGCATCAGCGCTATGCCCATGCCAAGCAATTCAAGCGGGCCAACCGGCAACTCAAGCGCCTGCGCACCATGCTGGGAGCGGTGATCCGCGACATCGTCCGCAAGCTCGCCATGCGGCCAGAGCTGATGCAGGTCTTTGCCCTGCCGCTGTCGCTGGCCCGGCGCGTCAGGGACCAGCGCCAGCGCGAGCGGGGCAAGAAGGTGTATTCCCTGCACGCTCCGGAGATCGAGTGCATTGGCAAGGGCAAGGCCCACAAGCCCTACGAGTTCGGCGTCAAGGTCTCCGTCGCCACCCCGCTGCAGCGCAGCCGCGGCGGCCAGTTCGTCGCCCATGTCAAGGCGCTGCCCGGCAATCCGTATGACGGCCACACGCTGGCGACCATCATCCCGGCGATCGAGGACACCATCGGCGTCAGCCTCGGCAAGATCGTCACCGATGCCGGCTACCGCGGCCACAACGCGCCGAAGGACAAGATGTTCAAGGTCCATGTCGCCGGCTACAAGCGCGGCCTCACCCAGGCCGTCAAACGGGCGCTGCGACGCCGGGCCGCCGTAGAACCCGTCATCGGCCATCTCAAGAACGACCACCGCATGGGCCGCAACTTCCTGGCCTTCTCCGAGGGCGATGCCAACAACGCTGTCCTTGCAGCCGTCGGCTATAACTTCAGCCTCCTGCTCAACTGGCTGAGGCTTTTGTGTGCCTTCTTCCTGGTACTGCTCACGTCCGCTGCAGTGCCACCAATCCGGCCGCGATCAGCCTGACGCCATATCAGCTCTGATATGGCGGGTGGGAATGCTCCCGCTTCGCCTCCGATCCCGAAATCAACCTTCTTCACAGACGACTTGGAATGATCCGCCGCCCGGCTTTGTTGAGGTCGATTTTGTGGCCGCCAGGATGCTGAAGGCGCTGGCAAGAACCGACCTGCTCATCCTCGACGGTAGGGGGGCCCGAAAAGCTCAACGACGATCGGCGCCGTATCGGGCCGTCGCCCCGTGCCAAGGCGAGTGCTGCGAAGAACCTGGGTGCCCGACGTCACCGGCAAGCCGCAGCATTTGTCGTAGATGTCTCATGGTCAGCCTTCTCTTTGCCGGCATCATGCGTCCCTTGTTCCAAAGGACCGTCATGCCAAAGTTGCTGACCCAGGTGCTCCTTCTCAGGTCTCAAAGTGGCCGGAACTGATCGGAATGGTGGCCGGCTTCACGTCGGAACGGCGGCCAGCTTCAAGTTGGAATACACGGCCGAAAAACGTCGGAATCCGCACCTCGGTCAAAAGCCGACCTATCGTCGCCGAGCTTACTGTCAGCAGTTTGCCGCGGAGCGCCTCATCGAGTGCTAACCGGCCATGTCGCTCAAGCGCAGGCAACAAGACAGGGATCAACGGCTTAAGACATTTGGAACACAACCGCTCCGAAGCCTCCCACAACACGATGAGGCGCCTCGCGGACATCGCTGCCGTAAAAGCGGCTGTGGCTCTTGCCCGCAGACGGCCTCTGCTCACGACGGTTCATAACACGGACCGCGTGCTTGCGATAATAGCCGGTTACCGCCACGAATTGACCCAGAATGCGCCGCTTGTCATCTTGACACGCCGCTCGATAACGCTCCATGATCGCCGCTATCAGTGCCGACCGTGACGCCATGCTGAGCCCCGCCATCCGTCCCCCGAACGGGAATGGCACGACCTGTCCATCCCGTTCGGAATAGGGGCACTATCGGTAACATTTTGCTTGAGGCAATGCGCCTCCCTATTGGATCTTCAAGCGATCGGAACTTGGAAGCCGGAAGCCCAGCGGATTGTTCGTCGCGCGCGACAAAACCCCAAATGCCCCCGCGGGATCGCATCCCGATCAGGATAGCCTATTCGCTTCAATGACATATACAGATGGGTGTTATGAAACAGGATTGTAGAAGATCAGATACCGGGCGATCGCGGTGCGTGCCCCCGGCACGCTAGTATAGGCATGCAGGTAGGTGCCCTGATCGGAGTTGAAGATCTCGGGATTACCGTATTTCGCCAGCGCCTCCTCGAGGGCTTCAATGCAAGAGGCCGCATCCATGGTGATCGACAGCCGCCAGCTAAATACCTTGCGCCTGAAACACTGGACCACAGCAACGAGGTAGCAGAAGCCGCGGCCCATCAGGAGTGGAGTAAGAAGCGCAGCTGCGCTTATCCTCCCCGAACCCTACGTGCACTTTTCAGCACTTACGGCTCTCTATTGGGTCAAATCCGGGAACTGCTGGATAAATTCTGGCGGGGCTCCTTTGCCGCTGTTTTCTTGTCGAGATCGTTTTGGGTCTCGTATTCCTGATCGAGTTCCTACCTGACGGCGGTCATCTGGCGGCGCTCGAAGTCGGTGATCCTGATTGCCCGCCACCGCTCGGCAGCTCGGATCATGGCGCCGAGCATGAGCTTGAGAACGGGCTTCTCGCCTAAGGCATTGGGAATGATCTTTAGCCTGCGCCGCTCCTCGACGAACAGACGTTCCAGAAGAGTCGTGGTCCTGATGGCGCGGCGGTGAGTGATCGGCATTCTCAGATGCGCAATTGCCGCTTCGAAGTCGTCCATGAAGCATGGCGACCGCGCTCGGCAGCTGGCCTCGTAGTCCTTCACCAGACCGGCGGCGAGAGGTTCTGTTGCAAACTTTTTCGTTACGGGTTGTCTGGCAAGTGACCTCCGACATTTTTTTAGGAGGTTTGTGATGTTCAGAGGCCGGCATTTCGACCGATCGGTCATCCTGGTGTGCGTTCGCTGGTATCTGGCATATGGTATAGCGCGGCGATCTGGGAGAGACCTGCGCGACAATCTGGATGAGACTCTCAGAGCGCGGTCATGGCGCATTGCATCGCCTGAACTGCTCCCGGATGTTAGGTCGTTGCCTCATCTGATTTGCTCCCCGCAGTTTTGGGGCGGGAGCAAATCAGATGAGGCGGATAAGCATGGCGACGCGGGATGAGCTGGTGAAAGTGGTAGCGGAGCGCTACGCCCGAGGCGATCGGGCAGAGAAGACGCGCATTCTCGATGAATTCGCGGCGGTGAGCGGCCTTCACCGCAAGCATGCCATGCGTTTGCTGCGGAGTGGACCACCGGCGCATCGTTCGGGGCCGCGGCCGGACCGCCGGCTTTATGACGACGCGGTGCGCGAAGCGCTGATCGTGCTCTGGGAAGCTTCGGATCGCATCTGCGGCAAGCGTCTGAAGATGCTGATTCCGATTCTGGTGGAGGCGATGGAACGTCACGGGCATCTGCATCTAACCGCCGAGATCCGTACACGTCTATTGGCGATGAGCGCGGCCACGATCGATCGCGCTCTTCGCGAGGTTCGAGACATCGCTGGTGGGCCGAGACGCCGTCGCAGCACAGCGTCCACCGCGCTGCGGCGCAGCATTCCGATCCGAACCTTCTCCGATTGGCAGGATCCGCCGCCTGGATTCGTCGAGGCCGACCTGGTGGCGCACAGCGGACCGACGGCGCGGGGAAGCTTCATACAAACGCTTTGTCTTACCGACATCGCGAGCGGGTGGACGGAATGCGCGCCCTTGCTGGTGCGTGAGCAGAAGCTGCTGAGCGAGGTGCTGACGGAATTACGTCGGCTCCTGCCATTTCAGCTTCTCGGATTCGACACGGACAATGACAGCGTGTTCCTGAACGAGACGATACGCGACTACTGTCAGGAGGCCGGCATCGAGTTCACCCGCTGCCGTCCTTACCGCAAAAATGACCAGGCCTTCGTCGAACAGAAGAACGGCGCCGTGGTGCGGCGCATCGTCGGCTATCGCCGGCTGGAGGGACTCAAAGCCGCTGCGGCTCTGGCACAACTCTACGCAACGGTGCGGCTGTTCGTGAACTTCTTTCAGCCCTCCTTCAAGCTGGCCGGAAAGGAACGGGACGGCGCCCGCATGCGCAAGCGCTATCACCCTGCGGCAACACCGTGCCAGCGACTGCTGGCCGATCCACGCACGCCTGAACCGGTTCGGGCCAGGCTGGCGCAAACACAGGCGAGGCTGGACCCGGTAAAGCTGCTGCAGGAGATGCGATCGGCGCAGCAGCGCCTCGTCGAAATTGCCGATGAATCCTGCACGCCGGCGCTGGTGGTGAACGATCCGGCGCTGGACCAGTTCCTGTCGGGTCTGCGGACGGCCTGGAAGGAGGGGGAAGTCCGCCCCACCGCAAGAGCCAAGCCGATGCAAAAGCGGGGTCGTCGTCGACCGGATCCGCTTGTGAAGGTCACAGGCCAGCTGCGCGCGTGGTTCGACGAAGAGCCCTGGCGGACCAGCCGCGAATTACTGGTGCGTCTGCAGGCGGAGCAGCCGGGGCAATATCCTGATCCACTTCTGCGCACGCTGCAGCGCCGCTTGAAGATCTGGCGGAAGGAAAAGGCACACGCGATGGTGTTCGGCCCAATACACGTGGAGCCGGCAATCGAGCCGATCGCCCATTGATCGAATCCTAGCCCTGGGGAACATTATGGTGAGGCAACGGAAAATCGTTCGGGAGCATTCCAGGGTGAGGCAATACGATGGGCAAATTATCATGCTGATTGTCGCTGGCAAGGTTTTCGTCGTTTTCTGATCGTCGCTCCGCGACAAGCTCGTGCATGTTTTTGATTGTCGCGTAGGAGGCGGGCCTGCCGCGCTGGCGTTTGGCTTCCATGGCGGATCTGCGCCGGTAGCTTTCGACATGGTTCTGTTGCAAATTTTTGTTGAACTGAAGCAAGAAGAGATGGCGGGCGGTGCTTATGCGGCGGCGAGGATATCGAACTGCTCGGCCAATGACGGATTTGGGTTGAAGGCGAACCTCGCCTGTCGTTTGCGCATCATGTGAAGCATTTCGATGCCGTCGAGGATGATGCTTGCGGCTGCGGGAGATTTGAAGCCGAGCATCGGCCGAACACGGCGCTTGATCCGCCGATGGTCCTGCTCGATCCGGTTGTTCAAGTATTGGCTTTGGCGGATTCGGATCGGCTTCGGTCGGCGCCTGCAGCGATCCTGCAATCGATGTGTCGTATCGCAGGAAACGATCGCCTCCTGGTTGGTCTGGCTACCATCGATGACGACACGATCGGGACGCCCATGGCGCTCCAGCGCTTTCCTGAAGAAACGCTTGGCCGCCGGCAAATCCCGATGTTCGCTGAAATAGAATTCGACCGTGTCGCCGACGCTGTCGATAGCGCGGTAGAGATACATCCACTGCCCTCGGACCTTGATGTAGGTTTCATCAACATGCCATTTGCCGGTCGCTGCGCGCTTGCGCCGGTTGAAGCGCTCCAGCAGCAAGGGCGAGAAGTGAACAACCCAGCGATGGATCGTCGAATGATCAACGCTAATGCCACGCTCGGCCATCATCTCCTTCAAATCGCGCAGGCTCAGTCCATATGCCAGATACCAGCGAACGCACACCAGGATGACCGATCGGTCGAAATGCCGGCCTCTGAACATCACAAACCTCCTAAAAAAATGTCGGAGGTCACTTGCCAGACAACCCGTAACGAAAAAGTTTGCAACAGAACCTCGCCGCGCCGCACTCCGGCTCGGTGGAATATCTCGGCGAGATTGCCAATGACGCTGCTGCCATCAGCAAGCTGTGCGATCGTCTCAGGCGGTCCGGCAAGCCACTGGCGTTTTGCTATGAGGCTGGCCCGTGCGGCTATGGCGTTCATCGCCAACTCACGAGGCTTGGCCATCGGTGCGACGTGGTGGCGCCGTCGCTGATTCCGCGGAAGCCCGGCGATCGGTTGAAGACGAACCGCCGCGATGCCACCATGCTCGCCCGCCTCAATCGAGCCGGTGAGTTGACCCCCGTTTGGGTGCCCGACGCCGATCACGAAGCCATGCGCGACCTGGTCCGGCTACGCAGCGTCGTACGACAAGTGGTGACGCAAGCGCGCCAACATCTT
The DNA here is from genome assembly GCF_016756595.1 of Mesorhizobium sp. L-2-11. Classification (NCBI taxonomy): domain Bacteria; kingdom Pseudomonadati; phylum Pseudomonadota; class Alphaproteobacteria; order Hyphomicrobiales; family Phyllobacteriaceae; genus Mesorhizobium; species Mesorhizobium sp. L-2-11. The sequence continues at coordinate 75,361 of NZ_AP023259.1, forward strand.
CAGGGATTTCTGCTGCGTCACGGGCGCAAGCACGAGCGTGGGACGGCCTGGCGAATGGCTTACCGGCGATGGCTTTCGACATTGGCCTTCGAACATCCCGCTCAGCAGATCGCATTTCAGGATTACGTCGATGCCGTCATGGATGCGGAACGGCGCCTGCAGCAGGTCGAGGAACAGATACTCAGCCTTCTCCCGGAATGGAACCAGCGCCCGGTTGTTGACGCCTTGCAGGCCATGCGGGGGATCGCGCTGATCAATGCCGTGGTGCTGGTCGCGGAGGTCGGCGACTTCACACGGTTCTCCAATCCACGCCAGCTCATGGCCTATTTCGGCCTGGTGCCTGGCGAGCAATCGAGTGGTGAGACCGTCTGGCGCGGCGGCATCACCAAGACCGGCAACAGCCATGCCCGGCGCGCGCTGGTCGAAGGCGCCTGGGCTTACCGGATGAGAGCGCGCATCGGCCGGCACAAGGTCGACCGGATCGAGGCGCTGCCAAAAGTCGTTCGCGATATCGGATGGAAAGCGCAGGTTCGGCTGTGCACCCGATACCGTCGGCTGAGTGCGCGCGGCAAGAACGCCAACGTCGTCAACGTCGCCATCGCACGCGAGATGGTGGGCTTCATCTGGTCGATCGCCTGCACGGTTCAATCCGCGCCAAAGGCGGCGTGACCGCTATTTGACAGACAGCCAGCAGAGGAGATCGCAAAACCCCAAGATCAGCCTCGGCGCGATATGCGGCGCTGGAGGCGGGACAATGCCGGGGAGCCCTCGTCACCACTATGAGCCTCGATGCTCGCCATCTAGACAGAGGCAGCCCCAAACGAAACAAGGTCATGCGGCCCGACCCGCGGATGAGAGATTGTTGACCGACGTTCAAGTCCCGCCTCTTGCACCTCATATCCGCCGTACAAGCGCCTCGACCGCCGATCGGATCGGCGGGCCAATTTCTACGCCAAAGGCCATTGTCAGCAATCATGAGAGTGTCCTGATTCCGAAGTTCTGACGATTTTAGCCTGTTGGCCGCCAGTTTTGAGAGTTGCGAGGCAGAAGCGCTGGACCGGACCGAGGCGAGAATGTCGAGCGCCGCTTGACCAGCCTCGTCACCCGAATCCACCATAGCTCCAGTCGCCCAATTCAGCTCCATCAGCGCAAGGGCATCATCGGATTCGCGCAGGCGCGCGGATCAGCGTCGCAGCCGGTTTTGCAGTGCCCGCCGATCAATGACGAGGTTATTAAGGTGCTGCGGCTGTGGCAGCCCTTGTGCCAATCCTGTAACCAGCGCCCGCGTGCCGTCCACCACAAAGACGCCGCAATCATCAGTGTTATCCTGCCGGGCCATTTCGGGTGACTCCAGCCGGGCGCCCAGCCGGTCTGCAAGCTCCTTTGCACGCTCGTGATTGTATCCCTTAGAGGAGCCGTCCTCGTGACGGGATACCCTGTAGGAGTCGTAGTGATAGGCCACCAGGTTTTCTCGGTCCCGGCGATCGACGAGCAGCAGCGACCAGTGGCTGCCGCGCTCCTGAAGATTAGCAGCACTGGCATCGTTCACCGGCAGGAACAGGAAGTCGGCCGTATCCGAACCGTGCCCGCCGTCCCGGACGATCGCCCGGAAGTGGCGTTGCCAGCGCGCGGGGCTGAATCGCAGAAGTTGGACAAAAGGGGGATCCACGAGCCGCGTCCGGGCGGCCAGACCCGGATCGATCTGCTGCAACTCGCCCCGCAGGAGATCGTAATCCCTGGAGATGTGCTCGTCGCCCAGCCATTGCCTCTCGCCGAGCCAAGCTCCAGGGTGATGGGTGAGATGAACCTCTCCGTCTAGCTGCAGCTCGGCCGTGTAAAGCTCACCGTTGATCAAGAAGCTTGTCTGTGGAGCGAACTGGCTTGGCGCGACCCAGCTGTTCTGCAGGAGGTCAATCACAACGTACGAGGCCTGTCGGGGGCCGTGGTCCCATTTGCCAAGTAAGTGTCCAATGTCAGGTAATTCCCGGGTGCGAGTTGATGGGCCGGCCCATACCGGCGCAGAATAAGCATCATCGCGAAGCTCGTGCGGTGTGGACGGCAAATCAACCAGAGGCTCAAGCCCGCTGTAGATGTGTGCTGACCGAGCCCTTGCAGACGACGATGGCCCGGCTTCCGGCGTCGGCCACTGATTTAGATCAAAACCCGATGGCAACTGCGGCGACCAGGTTGAGCTCGACCCGGCAGGCCCCAGCCGTCCGCGTTCGGACAGCTCATCCCACAACGGATCCGGATCGTAACCTGACACTGGAGACTGGCCAGATTGCTGCGGCCAACCCGCCTGCTCAGGGGGCATTCTCCACGCTTCGTTAGGCGCAACGACCCGTTGGTACTTCTGAAGCTTGTCTAAAGCCACGCCGCCCCCGGTCGGTCCATTGGCTTCCTTGAATGCCCGAAAATCATCCTTCAACCCGTCGTCTATCTGCTCCTGATTGCCGTTGAGTCGGCTCGCTATGCTCGGCTTTCCTTCCCTTCGGAGCCAATCACTAAACCCGCGTTGCCTGCTGGCCAACTTGTTGATAGTGCCCCTCTGTGCTGCAGTCGTCTCCGGCCCAAAGCTGTGCTTGCAGAAACCGTCGATTAGGCGGGCGTCGTCGGGATAAGGGGCCAGGGTACGGCGCGTCCTAACGTTCCCGGCGCGGGAATCCAGCAGGAGCTTCAAGGCTGGGTGGACACGTTCGTCGCCACCCTCATCGACAAATGCCGCCGCACGGGCAGCCAACTGAGTGCTGTCATTGTTGTCAAGCAGTTCGGTAATTGACAAGTATCTGGGGTGAACCTGAAGCCAGACGCTGAACCCGCGCAGGAAGTATCCAAAACTCCTCACGGTAGAGGCGGTATGGCTGGTGTCGGGGTCCCTCTTCCTGGCTTCGTCCATTGCGGTCTTGAACTCGAAAATGAGGTGCTCGTCCTCAGCGGCGGGCCGGGACTTCCTAACGTTCCCGGCGAGGAAATCCCGCAGGACCTCCAAGGCTCTATGGACACGATTGTTGCCACCCTCGGCCACAAACGCCGCCGCATGGTCAGCCAGAGTGCTGTCGTAAAGCAGGCCGGCAATTGTCAAGCCGGACTGGTTCTGGAGCCAGCCGCTGAACCCGCGCAGGGCGGATAACCAATTGTTGACGGTACCGGCGGCATGGCTGTTGTCGGGGTCCCTGTTCCTGGCCTCGTCCATTGCGGCCCTGAACTCGGAAAAGAGGCGCTCGTCCGGACCGTCCGCGCGCCCGCGCTTGGCAGAATCAATGCGAAGCGTCGACTCAAGGACAAGCTCCGTTTGCTGTCTCGAACCCTCGGACGATTTCCTGCCGCTGCTCGGGACGAAGGCTTTCTTCACTGTCTTCAGGAACGATTTCAATCCACCGCTTTTTTTCGGCTGGGGGGCGATTGCCGGCTCCTCCGAGAAGGAGGAATAGGCCTCCGACGAGGCGGTCGAATGCCTGGAGCGCGAGCGGTTCGAGGCTGCGTAAGACGTGTCTATACTGTGGCGCGCGCTGCTGAACTGGTTGTCCTGCAGGTCGGGCGGCGGCGGCATGCGCATCGACCCACCCACGGACGTGCGCCGAATCGCACCTCTGTCTGGATCAGCAGTGGAGCCGCCCAGGTTCAACTCGCTCATTTGCCGCTCCATGGCCGCTTGCTGCGCCCTTAGAGCCTGATAGCCTTGGATAAAATCCTCCGTTCCTCCTGTCAGACTCGCAACCCAACGGGTTTCAGCGTCGTCGGGAGCATCGTAGGGCCATGGCCCGCCTGTATTGTCCATTGCGGTCTCCGGTATCACAACAAGCAAATATACTAGCGCCTATCGGTGGAACCGCCGTCATGCACAATTCATATTCAGCCATTCTGGCCGGACATGGTGATGGTTCCCAGGGGACTGCCGATGCACGCTGACTGGCCGTCAGCTTTTGGAGCATAGGACGAAGTGATGATCGCTTCGCCCGTCAGCGCCAATCGCCACCGCTTCCCGCGGATCTGTTGCTACGTCTTGATCACCAGCACTGTGGCAAGGAGCCACGATCATTTTCGGAGAGCTGCAATGTTCAAACGCCCGTCAGTTCGATCAATGATCAATCCGTGATCCTGCTGTGCCTGCGCTGGTACCTGCCGCGACCTGCCGGCAGCCAAGCGCCTCTTCCGGAAGGCCCTGGAGGCCCACGGCAGACCGGATCGCATCGTCATCGACGGCAGCCCGACCAATATGAGGCGATCATTTCCTGCGACGCCGAATACCGTCTGCGGAATCGATCGCGACGAGCGCTAAAGCCGATCCGTATCCGCAAGAGCAAGTACAAAGGTTCTGTTGCAAATTTTTGTTGAACTGAAGCAAGAAGAGATGGCGGGCGGTGCTTATGCGGCGGCGAGGATATCGAACTGCTCGGCCAATGACGGATTTGGGTTGAAGGCGAACCTCGCCTGTCGTTTGCGCATCATGTGAAGCATTTCGATGCCGTCGAGGATGATGCTTGCGGCTGCGGGAGATTTGAAGCCGAGCATCGGCCGAACACGGCGCTTGATCCGCCGATGGTCCTGCTCGATCCGGTTGTTCAAGTATTGGCTTTGGCGGATTCGGATCGGCTTCGGTCGGCGCCTGCAGCGATCCTGCAATCGATGTGTCGTATCGCAGGAAACGATCGCCTCCTGGTTGGTCTGGCTACCATCGATGACGACACGATCGGGACGCCCATGGCGCTCCAGCGCTTTCCTGAAGAAACGCTTGGCCGCCGGCAAATCCCGATGTTCGCTGAAATAGAATTCGACCGTGTCGCCGACGCTGTCGATAGCGCGGTAGAGATACATCCACTGCCCTCGGACCTTGATGTAGGTTTCATCAACATGCCATTTGCCGGTCGCTGCGCGCTTGCGCCGGTTGAAGCGCTCCAGCAGCAAGGGCGAGAAGTGAACAACCCAGCGATGGATCGTCGAATGATCGACGCTAATGCCACGCTGGGCCATCATCTCCTTCAAATCGCGCAGGCTCAGTCCATATGCCAGATACCAGCGAACGCACACCAGGATGACCGATCGGTCGAAATGCCGGCCTCTGAACATCACAAACCTCCTAAAAAAATGTCGGAGGTCACTTGCCAGACAACCCGTAACGAAAAAGTTTGCAACAGAACCTTCTCGGGGGCACTTCACGTATTCCGTTCGAAGCGTGCGGACCGGGTTCGCATCGTGTGGTGGGACGGCAGCGGGGTTTGTCTTTATTCGAAGACTCTGGAAGATCACAGCTTCTGCTGGCCGGGGATATCGGCCGCGCGCATGCGTCTCGACCACGCCCAGTTGATGGCGCTTCTGGCCGGACTGGACTGGAAAAAGATTCGTCCGGCCAGGGTCAGGCGGCCGTTATCGACGGGCTGAAACCGGCCTGCGGCAAGATGAATCATGCGGCTGGAACGGTTGGGAAAGCGGCTGTTTTTGTGCTCTGTTGCTTGCCATGGTTCTACCGGGTCTTGCCCTTCCCGACGACGTTGATGCGCTGAAGGCGATGATCCTTTCCATGGCTCGCGAGCAGGCTGCAAGCGAGGCCCGGATCGCAGTCGCCGACGCTCGGATCGCAGCATCTGAGGCGGAGGTCGCCCGGCTGAAAGCTGTCGAGAAAAGCGCCAGCGAGCGGATCGCCAATCTCACGTCAATCCTGAAAGTTTTACAGCGCACGCAACATGGCACGCGTTCCGAGCGGCTACGCCTGGCCATCGACGACGAGCAGGCCTCCTTTGCCTTCGAAGAGGTCGAGACCGGCCTTTCGGAAATCCGGAGCGAACTCGACCGCGCGGTCGGGAACAAGCCGAAGCGCGCCCCGCGTCCGCGCAAGGGCTTTGCTGCCCACCTCGAACGCATCGAGGAGGTCGTCGAGCCGGAAATCCCGGCCGACTGCGAGGGGCTTGAAAAGGTTCTGATCGGCGAGGATCGATCCGAGCGGCTGGACGTCGTGCCGCCGAAGTTCCAGGTCATCGTCACGCGCCGTCCCAAATACGCCTTCCGGGGCCGTGACGGCGTGGTCCAGGCTCTGGCGCCGGCGCACATCATCGAAAGCGGGCTGCCGACGGAGCGGCTGCTCGCCTATATCGCCGTCTCCAAATACGCCGACGGCCTCCCGCTTTATCGGCAGGAGGCGATCTATCTGCGCGACGGCGTCGAGATCAGCCGGTCGTTGATGGCGCAGTGGATGGGGCATCTGGGCTTCGAGCTGCAGATGCTTGCTGATTACATACTGGAGCGCATCAAGGAGGGCGAAAGGGTCTTCGCCGACGAGACGACCTTGCCCACCCTTGCCCCTGGTTCCGGGAAAACCACGAAAGCCTGGTTGTGGGCCTACGCACGGGATGACCGACCCTATGGCGGAACCAGTCCGCCAATGGTTGCCTATCGTTTTGAAGACAGCAGAGGTGCGGATTGCGTGGCGCGCCACCTCGCCGGATTCAGCGGTATCCTGCAAGTGGATGGCTACTCGGCCTATACCAACCTGGTCAAGGCACGGGCCAAAGCCGGCAGCAATGAAACAATCCGGCTCGCCGGGTGCTGGGCTCACCTGCGGCGCAAATTCTACGACCTGCACATCAGCGGGGTCTCGCAGGCCGCGACGGATTCGATCATCGCCATGACCGAATTGTGGAAGGTCGAGGACGAGGTCCGCGGCAAGGATGCCGGAAGCCGCGCCGCGCTACGTCAGGAAAAGTCCGTGGCCATTGTCGCGGGTTCTGTTGCAAACTTTTTCGTTACGGGTTGTCTGGCAAGTGACCTCCGACATTTTTTTAGGAGGTTTGTGATGTTCAGAGGCCGGCATTTCGACCGATCGGTCATCCTGGTGTGCGTTCGCTGGTATCTGGCATATGGTATAGCGCGGCGATCTGGGAGAGACCTGCGCGACAATCTGGATGAGACTCTCAGAGCGCGGTCATGGGCAAATTATCATGCTGATTGTCGCTGGCAAGGTTTTCGTCGTTTTCTGATCGTCGCTCCGCGACAAGCTCGTGCATGTTTTTGATTGTCGCGTAGGAGGCGGGCCTGCCGCGCTGGCGTTTGGCTTCCATGGCGGATCTGCGCCGGTAGCTTTCGACATGGTTCTGTTGCAAATTTTTGTTGAACTGAAGCAAGAAGAGATGGCGGGCGGTGCTTATGCGGCGGCGAGGATATCGAACTGCTCGGCCAATGACGGATTTGGGTTGAAGGCGAACCTCGCCTGTCGTTTGCGCATCATGTGAAGCATTTCGATGCCGTCGAGGATGATGCTTGCGGCTGCGGGAGATTTGAAGCCGAGCATCGGCCGAACACGGCGCTTGATCCGCCGATGGTCCTGCTCGATCCGGTTGTTCAAGTATTGGCTTTGGCGGATTCGGATCGGCTTCGGTCGGCGCCTGCAGCGATCCTGCAATCGATGTGTCGTATCGCAGGAAACGATCGCCTCCTGGTTGGTCTGGCTACCATCGATGACGACACGATCGGGACGCCCATGGCGCTCCAGCGCTTTCCTGAAGAAACGCTTGGCCGCCGGCAAATCCCGATGTTCGCTGAAATAGAATTCGACCGTGTCGCCGACGCTGTCGATAGCGCGGTAGAGATACATCCACTGCCCTCGGACCTTGATGTAGGTTTCATCAACATGCCATTTGCCGGTCGCTGCGCGCTTGCGCCGGTTGAAGCGCTCCAGCAGCAAGGGCGAGAAGTGAACAACCCAGCGATGGATCGTCGAATGATCAACGCTAATGCCACGCTCGGCCATCATCTCCTTCAAATCGCGCAGGCTCAGTCCATATGCCAGATACCAGCGAACGCACACCAGGATGACCGATCGGTCGAAATGCCGGCCTCTGAACATCACAAACCTCCTAAAAAAATGTCGGAGGTCACTTGCCAGACAACCCGTAACGAAAAAGTTTGCAACAGAACCCTCGTGGATGCCCATCATCTTCAGCCCTTCATGACCCTCCCCTGCGGCCGCCTGTCCGTCCGGGCGGGTCAAGGGCCGGCGTAGCCGGGCGAAGCTTCACCCTTGCACGCGAACGGCGGGCATGCGGCACCCGGGTTTCCTTTCTCCCTTCTTGCCTTCCCCAGTTTGGCGGCGCGAACCGGCTGTCATGCCAGCGCGGCGCACTTTTTCGAGTTGAGATGACCATGGCAAAGCGCGGGCCGGCGATCTTCAATCTGCGGCACAGTTGAGTGATCGGCGCCGTCACGCGGATGCCACATCCCTGCAGCATCGCGTTCCAGTCTTCGGCGAGCGGCTTCAGCCGCTCAAAGTCACAGGCGAGCTCGCCGGCAAGCTCACGCAGCCTCGACACGAATGCCTCGCCTGTGGGTTGGCGTCAGTGGCCGCTACAAGCCGCGTGTTCGGCCTTCCTGCCAACAGGCGAAGCGCCGTGTCCGTCGCCGGCGACCAACCGCCGCCGGTGCTAGCATACAGCGTGTCGCGCCGGATCCGCTCGATCGCGGCCAGGCTCATGGCGTCGATCGCCGCTTCGGTGACGCAGATGCGGGTGGCCGTCATCGTCCCCAACCGGAACAACACCTTGCCGCCTCCGGCCGCAAAACCACGCCATTGCGGGCCGCGCTCCTCCCAGCCGGTGACGATACCGGCCGCGTCGCTGTGGGCCGCCCACATGCTGCCGCGCGGACCTTCCCTCAGAACGTTCTGAGTGATCGCTGTCCTGATGACCTGTTCGGGAATGTGGCGCTCATCGCGCAGATAGCGCCATGTCGCCGACCCGCGCCACGGCTTGCGTCGCGCCGCCCATCGTTGCGGGACGGACTGGTCGGGTTCGATCTCCCGGGACTGCCGTTTCCATTCGAGCTCACTCGGCACGAATGCCACAAGCGAGGCTACCTGCACGAAGGCTTCCAGGAAATCGCCGCCGTCCAGATGTTGCACCAGTGAATAGACGTCGCCCTTTGCATCCGACAGCGGGTCGAACCATCCCTTGCCCTCATGGATGACGATGATGATATCATCGCCACGGCGAAGCATGGTTACGGCCGCGGTGATGTCGAAGCCCTCGAATATTCCTCGCATGATGTGGAAGAAGCTCACTGGCCCTCGCGTCTTTTATCTGCTTCCTTCCTCACGACAAATATTTGGTATCGGACAACCGGCGGATGAGAACATAGTTTCGCGACGAAGACTTTCAGATCTTCGTTTATTGTTCCGCATGCGAATACTTTGGAACTAGAGCAGAACTTCAGGGAACCGTTCTTCGGAAAGCTTTGAAATGAGTTCGGCGCCGTCCGCCGTCACCACGGCGACCTCCTCCAACTGGAATACTCCGCCGTCCAGTTCGTATTTCGGCTCGACGTGGATGATCATCCCCTCCTGAATCACCTCCTTCGAGGTGGCCGCAATCGAGGGTGGCTCCGTCAGGTTGCGTCCAGACCCATGGCCGATCCGGGATGCGGTTGCACTCGGCAGCCCTAACCCAGTCTGCTTGGCAAACGCTTCGAACACGGCATAGACATCGGCGCCGGTCATACTTGGCTTCATTGCAGACAAGGTCCCAATCGTCATGTTTCGGACCTGCGTGTAGATCCTTTGCTCTTCGTTGGTGGCGCGCCCTGCTTTGGCAATCCGGTTGACGTCGGAAATCGAACCAAACATGCGGCAACCGATATCGACCCAGATGAAATTATCCTTTGCCAGCGCCCGACCGGTTGGCGGGAGACTATAGGCGAAATCTTTGCGTCCGAAACGCACTGGCAGCCATGGAACAGATTCAGCGCCACGCTCGATCAGGTCCATCGTCAATGCCTTAGCAAACTGCTTTTCCGTCATTCCCAGCGTCACGTTCTTCAGGCAATGGTGGAACGCGTCATGCGCAATTTCGAGCGTAAGCCGCTTCTGGGCAATTTCCACCGGTGTCTTGATCATTCGGATTGGCCAAATGAAATCCGCACCTTCTAGAAGCTGTGCTGTATTAAACTGGTCCTTTAGCTTTTCTACTAGACTGAGAGAACCGATGCCGAAACTCTCGAATCCGTAATCCAGCGCAATTCTGCGAAGGTCGGTCTGCCCGAGAACCTCGATCACTTTCTCAACCGCACCCTCAACGAAGCCGGAATACTGCCGGTGCACCAGACCTCCAGGCAGTTCGGGCGTTTGAGAAAATGTCTTCGCTTCGGCAGCGGCTGCCACGACCATCACTGCGTCGCTGTCTTTCCAAACGATCAGAAAATAAGGCCGGGCTTTGGACGCCCAGAACAGAGACTTGTAGCCGCTGAAATATTCAAAGTTGTCTCGGTCTGAGATCACGAACGCATCAACAGATTGTTCTGCCATGCACTTGCGAAGTGTGTCGATGCGTTCCTGGTACTCATCCGCGCGCACGAGAAGCCTATCGTACATGTTATCACCTTGACTGAAACAACAAACCGAATTGTTATACCGGGTATAATAATACTGGTTTGGCCATGAAATGTTCCAAGAGCCAGTGACTACGTTATGCCGCAGCACAAGCCGATGGGCCAATCCCAATGGGCGCGCCGTGGCACGCGGCCTAGACAGCCCGCCACCAGCGCCATCAAAGCGCATACCTTGTTCGGCGCCCTCTGGCCGGCGCGCGGCAAGGGTGCTTCCTGAGACCCAGATTGCACTTCAGCGTAGCGTCGACTTAATCGATTGGTCGATCAGACCTTTTTCCGACCCGTGTCGAATAGCCACAATTTGCAAACCATCGCCTGGCAGCACCAGTGCAGATGTCGCCAAGCAAAAGCTGATTGTCGCGGAAGATTGATGCCCCGCCCTGATGGTCTATACGATGCGTGCATTCTCATTGCCCAAGCACTGATGTCCGCGAATTTTGCGAAACCGATGTCCCGTCTTTTTGATGATATCCGCAATAAAAGTGCACGTCCATCTCACGGATCATACCCGGCGGGGCGGGGCGCCGGATCGCTCCCGGCGACATCTCGGTATCTTCGTCGACCCCATGTGAATCGACACCATCCCTCCGATACCTCTTCTGGCGAAGAAATATCTCTTGGCCCTCGCCAATCCCGAGCAAGATCCTCATTCCAGGTGTTCAACCATCGGGGATCAAACATTGTCTCCACATAACGGACGCCGTGGTCTGGGAGAATAGTCAGGACGTATCGCGAAGGATCCTGAGCTGCACGCCACTCTGCCACAGCAAGAGCGGCACCGCTTGACGGCCCGACAAGCATTCCAGTTTGCCGATGGAAATCGTGGACCTTTTGAACCATTTTCGGAACTGGCACCCAATGAACTTCGTCGCAGAGTTCGAAATTCACGTTGCCCATGGGTATTCCTGCTCCCATCGCGAGAATTTGTTCAAACGTTCCCCTGCACATCTTGCTGATCCGCGCGGCCTGGGCACCAAAAATCACACTTCTATTGTGGTCGACCGCGATTACTTCTAAATCCGGGTTCTCGCGTTGCAAGATGGATGCAATTCCAAAGAGCGATCCGCCGCTACCGACCGTGCCAACCACAGAATGGATTTTTGGCTGTGTTAGGAGGGCTCGCTTCGCAATCGGTCCATAAGAGAGAGAATTCAACGGGTTCGTGTATTGTTGCGGCCAAAAACTATCAGGCATTGATGAGCGCAATGTGGACAACACCTCCAGACGCGCTTGCTGAATCCCACCTTCGCAATTTTTGCTGGTGTGGACAGTATGCAAGGCTGCTCCCAAATTCTCCAGTCTCCAGCGAACGATTTGCGACGTCGGACCGGTAACAAGCGTAAGGCGCAAGTTATATAAAGAACACAGGATAGATAGAGCTAAGGCGAATGTGCCGGAACTGCTTTCAACAACATGTCCACCGGCGCTTAAATGTCCGTTTGCCAGTGCAGTATCGAGAATGTGCTTCGCAGGTGTAAATTTCATTAGATCGAATTTCGCGGCAAGGAGATTGTGCGAGACTTGTATGAATTGCGGCACGGAGAGTGCCTCGACGACGTTCGCACCAAACGGTTTTTTGGGTATATCCATGATTCGATTGCCCTCACTTTACACTTCAAAATAGCGAAACGGCAGAACTACAGCCCCACGGGCCGTCTTGTTCGTTTTACACCGCTGCAGGCCCATGGTTCTTTATCTCCCGATTTAAACGGGCCAGCGACCATGCCGGAGTGACGGCAAGTTGGCACTTGGCATTCTCCCTTCGCTTCTTCAATTGGGGTGCTGAGAAGGAAGGCCGGTAGACAGCTCCCGCAGCTTTGCACTGCATGACTCAAATCTCATGCCAATTCGACTTGGTCGAGGAGAAAGTGAGAATATGATTGCATTTCAATTTTTTAGCCTATCGTATTCACGATGGTGCGTTTGAATGGGCTGGCTGATGCGTGTGCGACTCCAGCCATTTTGTTCCATCCGTCGCGGCCGGCCACCGCAGCCCCAGCCCACAGATTTGTCATGATCTAGTCGCGTCGATTATTTGGCTAACTTGATGACCGGGACGCGCTTGGGGAAGCAAGTCGCCCTACCGCCCCGGCCGGTGCGCTTCCCGAATATGGAAGTTGCCGCTTCTGTCGGATTGTGTTGAAGAAGTCGGCTGATGACGCTGATGACCGCGTGTTCGTTGATCGCCATTTGAGGATGTTCGGAGGCCAGGGCCTCTCACGCCGGTTTCGGCGTCGGCACCGGGATCAGCTTGGCGAGTTTCCGGAGGTTCTGGGCGGCGGCTGCCAAGTGGAACTCGTCTCGGGCGCCATTCGGTCCCCGTAGTCGCAGGCGATCGAGTTTCAGGATGCGTTTGAGGTGCGCGAAAAGCATCTCGACCTTCTTTCCCTCGCGGCGCGAGGTGACATAGGCGTCGATGGCGGCGATATCACGGGCCATGTCGCGCGCACCCTCGTGGATGGAGCGCAGGATCTTGCGGGCTGGAGCGTTCGGACAGCATTGAGGCTTGAGAGCGCAGGCGTCGCAGTCGAGCTTGCTGGCGCGGTAACGCATGAAGCCCTCGTCGTCGACACCGTCGCGGGGTGAGGCGAAGCGCCGACGATACTGCCTGAGCTCCTTGCCGCCTGGACAGGTGTAAAGATCGCGCCTGCGATCATAGCTGAACTCTGCCCGCTCGAAGGTGCCATCGCGGCGCTCTGACTTATCGAAGACAGGGATGTGCGGCTCGATCCCGCGCTCATGCGCCGGCGCGGCGGTTCGGTCGCAAAGTGTGATGCTGGGTGCAGAACGGCGGGCCGCATCTGTTTTCCACTAATGCGACGATTTCGAACTGCTCGGATAGGGGATTCGGATTGAAGATGTACCGCGCCTGTCGTTTCCGCAACGTGGCGACCATTTCGATCTCGTCGGGGACGGCGCCGGCGAAGGACTGAAGCCGAGCATGGGCCGGACACTGCGTTTGATGCCGCGAGGATCCTATTCAATGCCATTGTGAGGTGCCGGCTTTGACCGATTCGGATCGGCCGCGCCGGAAGCGATAGTGCAGGGGGTTGGCCGTGTCGCAGAAGACGTAGCGGCACGGCGGGTCTCGGCTGCCCTTGACCATCCAGTGCCTTCCATCTTCCAGATCACTGGGCGGCCAGATACCAGGACGCACAGCAGGATCACCGATAGGTCGAACTTGGCCGGCCCTTGAACATCACGAGCTCCCCAGAAACCCAAGGGCGCCAATGCCTCGTTTTCGACGATTGTGTTGAAAAAGTCCGGCTTGAAGCCGTTCTAAAGCATTCAGTCTCCTTGGGAAAAGGAGATTGAGTCGATGATGGGCGAGCGGACCGTGATGCAGGAAGCGCTGTTCTACGAGTTCAGCATCGAACGTCACGTGCCATCAGACCATCTGCTTCGCTCGATTGATCGGTTCGTCGACCTGTCCGCGCTGCGCTCGCATCTGCGGCCGTTCTACAGCGAGATCGGCCGGCCCTCGATCGATCCGGAGCTAATGATTCGGATGCTGATCGTCGGCTACTGCTTCGGTATTCGTTCCGAGCGCCGGCTCTGAGAGGAAGTGCATCTGAATCTCGCCTATCGTTGGTTTTGCCGGCTTGGCCTGGAGGGTGATGTCCCGGACCATTCCACTTTCTCCAAGAACCGGCACGGCCGCTTTCGCGACAGCGATCTGCTGCGCGAGTTGTTCGAGACTACGGTGCGCCGGTGCATCGAAGAAGGTCTCGTCGGCAACGAGGGCTTCGCCGTCGATGCCAGCCTCATCAGAGCGGACGCGAACAAGCAGCGTTCAGCCGAGGGATCGGAGCAGGTCGACTGGGAGACGATGGCGGCAACACGCCGCTCGGTACAGGAGTATCTCGACACGTTGGACGATGCCGCGTGGGGTGCAGCGAGCGAGGTGAAGCCGAAGTTCGTGTCGAGGTCCGACCCGGCGGCGCAGTGGACCGGAGCGATGAAGGGTCACGTCGCGCCTTCATAAATGCGCTTCACGGCAATGTCGCTCGGGCTCTCTGGCGGAGTGTGGTCGGCGTTGCCGTCTAATCTCGTCGAGCGATGGGGTGAGAAGCGCATTATCTTAGATTTCTATCGGCCACCCAAAACGACACCTGGCCCAATGAATGAACGACACTACCGTTGTGTTTGTCACGTTTGCGACAAGTGCTATTCGAACCGACTCAGACCTTCTCATTAAGCCGTTGAATATCTTCCAGAAAGATACCTCTTAGGTCTTTCTTTGGAGTTGGCACGATTTTTGAGGCTTTTCTCGTAAGGCGGTAGCAAATCCCGCCGATTTGATGTCGTGGGCAGCGGGCAGCAAACGTAAGTCTCACTTAGGTATTCAATTAAATGGCGAGGTTTACCATGCGCGCAACAGAAGGATGCGGTGAAGCTATCGGTCATCATGGCGAACTCGTTCAAGGCATTTTTGAGGACCAATATGCTCGTCTGCACCGTGGCCTGATATCGCTGCCTTGCCGCCACCTCAAGTCGAAAGCCAAGTTCAAGACGAACGGCGAAGAGAGGTTGTCCGTTACCCCACGGCATTGCGAAAAGGCAAAACGCGCCGTGGAGCTCGCGCTCAAGACATTCGCCCGGATCACGATTGGCGGACATCTGACAATAGAAAGCAACATCCCCATTGGGCGCGGCATGGGCTCATCTACCGCTGATGTGCTCGCCAGCATCTTGGCCGTTCTCAATTACCTGGACCTCCAATCAACACCTCATCGCGTAATGGAAATTGCGGTAAGTGCGGAGACGGCATGCGATTCGACGCTGTTTTCGCAGCAAGCGGTGCTCTTCGCACATCGCGAAGGATTTGTGATAGAGTCGTTCAGAAAGCCGCTTCCGGCGATCGACTTCATCAGCATAGACACAACTCCCAGCCAAACTGTTGACACCCTTTTATTCAAGCCGGCTCAGTATAATCCGTTTGAGATCGGAGTCTTTCGGCCGCTCCGGAGTGTTATGCGGAGAGCGATCAACGAGTCCGATCTTCGTCTGCTTGGCCGAGTTGCTACCGCAAGCGCTCTAATAAACGAGAGATTCCTCCCAAAACCCCGCCTGTCCGATATCGAAGCGATTTGCACTCGCCATCGCGGTCTAGGCGTACAGGTTGCTCACAGCGGGACAGTTGTCGGCATAATGTTCGACCCAGCGAACGAAAGAAGCCCCGAAAGCATGGATCTAGCGATGCGTGACCTGACAGAGTTAGGTTTAGAGACTTCGATCTTCCGGCACTGAATCGGACCTGGGAGCAACACAAAGTGATGAGCCGAGTTCTGATGCGCAACCTGGAGGATTTTGAGAATCCGAGAATTGTCGAACTGCGAGATGGCCTGTATGGCGCCAGCTTTTTTCTCATGAAGCTTCTACCTGCCCGGTTCATTCTGGAACGGGCTGTGGAGCAAGGATTGCTGAAAACAGGTGCCAACATCTGCGACTCGTCTTCAGGGAATTTTGGGCTTGCCTTGGCCATGCTTTGTGCACAGTACGGCTACAAACTTACACTGGTGAGCGACTCGGCGCTTGATCGGCACCTTCATACACGCCTCGCCCAGCTTAATGTGCACTTGGACGTTGTGGACAAGCCAGCGCGCGGTGGTGGATTTCAGCAGGCGCGCTTGAACAGGCTGAGCGTGTATCTTAAAGAGATACCCGGCAGCTATTGGCCCTCCCATCATTCAAATCCGGACAATCCGCTCGCCTACGCGAAATTAGCGGAGTTGCTCATCGAGAGAGTTGGAAAGATCGACTGCCTGGTTGGCCCCGTCGGGTCAGGAGGCTCCATGTGCGGTACGTCCAAGTACCTACGAGTGCCGTTCCCGGGATTGCATACCATTGGCGTTGATTCGCCCAAGTCAGGTCTGTTTGGGCAACCTGGTAGCAAGCGACACCTCAGCGGGCTGGAAGGTAGCATCGTTCCCTCCAATGTCGATCACAGACACTTCGACGAGGTGCATTGGCTGACGCCAGCAGAAGCATTTCACGTGACTCGCCAGTTACACCGGGACCATGGGCTTTTTATGGGCCCTACCAGTGGTGCTGCATATGGAGTTGCGAACTGGTGGTCACAGAAAAATCCTGGCAAGAAAGTCGTCGCCATCTTTCCTGATGAGGGACATCGTTACGTCGAGACCGTTTATAACGAGGACCGGCTCGCGTCTGTTTCTGGATGGCTTCAATCGATGCGCGAAGACCCAGCGGCTGTCGCTGCGCCCACGGAAAAACTGACGGGCTGGTCCTATTTCGCCTGGGGCAGGCGAACTCGCGATGAAGTGCTTTGCAGCCCGATGGACCATGCGCGCGGACGTTCGTTCCTCCGGTCATCTTCCGGAACCCGCTTGCCTTCGCAGTCGATAAAGCAAAATCCTCTGGAACCGATTGGGGGCGCGCACGGCAGGGCGATCACGCCTACTTCCGAAGCGTGCTATGCGACCCTGAGAGCTTTGTCTCGCTTTGACGACGCCGCAGTCGTCCATTTGAAGCTTGATCCCGAGCAGGAACAGTTTGTGGACCCGTTGCACGTGGTGTTCTCGGAGCTTCGAAATAGCACTTGTTCCGAATTTGAGCATCCCTTCTCGATCGTGGTCAGCGAGGAAGCCGTTGGGTTTTTTGTCCTGCGTGAAAAAAAGGCGGTGCCGGAATGGGCACCACCAGGCGCGATCACGTTGCACAGTCTTCGCGTGGGGCCCGCGTATCAATGCAGTGGATATGGCAAGGCAGCCATGAGACTTGCCGCAGAATGGATCCTAACTACCCGACCAGCGGCCGTCAGCCTCATGCTTGCAGTAAACGTCCGCAATATAATGGCTAGAAAGGTGTATCTAAAATCAGGCTTTCGCGATACAGGCGCCACTTACTGCGGATCAGTCGGAACTCAGAATATCTTTGAGTATATACTTGGCCATGAATGTTAATAGTGAAGCTTGCAATTTTATTGTCGACTTTCAATACCATTTGCACTCATGGCTTTGATGGCTTCAACTGTTAAGTTTGTGACCTCGAAGCATCGCTGATTCTGCATATTTCCTACGTCGAGATGGCAAATAACGTCATCTTAAATGGGATGCATCGCCAATCTGGCATAACTTTCAACAACGCGGGGTCGCATAGGCATCACAAACCCTGTATCGCTCGGGGTTTTTCTTTTAACTACGCTGCGGCACCCGCTTGATGTTGATGAAGCAACCGCCTTGCTAAGCCGGTTTCGCCTTCGGTCAAAATCAGATCAATCAAGTCGTAGCTCGACTTATAACTGGCGTGAGGTTGCGCTTAGCATACCTACTGGGAGATTGCCGAATGACTGGACCAATTACGGTTAGTTTGCACGAAAAGGTACGACAAGAGATTATGCGGCGAGTGATGGAAAACAAATACAAAGTAGAGCAGCCTCTGCCACCCATCGCCGCATTGGCAGAGGAGTTCGGCGTAAGCGTAATAACTATCAAGCGTGCGCTGCGAGACCTTCAGCCTACAGGAATCCTTCGTACCGTCCCTGGACTTGGAATCTTCGTACGAGAGAGACGCAGGTTCATTCGTGACCTAGATTTCTGCGTCATATCGAGTGGAGTTTTTCAGCGATCTAGGCATAGACCGCCGATTCAAATAACATCGGTGACAAGGGAGATAATCCGCGATCCCGCTTTCAAGGAGTTTGATGCACCAACTGGAACAATGCTTTGTATACGAAAGCATATATTAGCCGAGGAGAAGCCAATAATATTCGACACGTCCTACTTGCCGCTTTCTTTAAACGACAAAGTCGTTGACGAGTTTGGAGATAAGCTTGTAAGCGATGCACTGCGCGATCAAGGAACACGCTTTCGGAATACAAGGCTACTTGTTGATGCCGCACCAGCCTCAGAGGCGGCACAACAGGCATTCGGGATTCCTAATGGTTATCCAACACTCCGACGCCTCTACAAGTTAACCACGGTAGACCCTTCCTTCTCGGTCTTTGGAATTGCCGAATCGCCATTTGATCGGCTGGCATACTCGGTAGAATTGGGAAACCGCGGGTCTAGAGAGCGGCCGTGACGCCCAAGTCTGACGGCTGATATTCTACCGTCTAAGGGCCTGGAGGGGGGCGAAGCGACATGGCGAACCGCCAGTGCGTGCGCAGTGCCAAACACGCCGTGGGTTCAGTGCCGGAGCAATACTCCCCAGAAGTGCCGTTTGAATCTTCCTCAGAGCCTTCTCTGATTGGGGTCGTTTAGGTCAAGCCACTCCTGCACTTTTTTCTGGACCGTCCCGTAGGTCACTCGCTTCTCTTCGCGATCGGCGCTCTGGCCGCCGCATGATGGGGTCAGGAGAGCGAGGCGTCTCAATCTGTTTCACGACCTTGCCGAGTTTTGGCCGGCAGGTTCGGGACTCTCAACGAGATCGCCTCGCCCGTCGTCCCCACGGAACGATTCAGGCATCGCCCTTTCGGGCAAAAGCTTTGTTCGTGTTGCGTGTTCCTTTGATCGGTCTCGGTTCACGCCGCCAGTGTGGCAGGCTCCTTTCCAAAGCGGAACTCGGTCGCGTCGGCCCACATACGGTGCAGAATGACCGCCAATTTGCGGGCCACCGCCACACGGGCGCGCGCCATGCCGCGGCGCCTGGCGATGATCATGCCCCAAGCCCTGAGGCTGGACCATTTCTTCGAGCGCACCAGCAGCGTGTGGGCGGCCTCGTAGAGGGCGGTGCGGGCGAGTTCATCGCCGCAGCGGCTGACCCTGCCTTGGATGTCGGTCTCGCCGGACTGGTAGCGCGCCGGCGTCAGCCCCAGATGCGCCCCCACCGCCCGCGAGGAGCCGAACCGCTCCGGCCGGTCGATCGTGGCGCGGAAGGCAAGCGCGGTGATCGGCCCGACGCCCGGCGTGCTCATCAGCCGCCGGCAGACTTCTTCATTGCGGGCGATGTCGAGAACCTGCTTCGTCAGGCGGGTAAACTCTCCCAACATGACGCCGAGGATCGCAAGAAGCGGCTCGACCATCGCCATCATCTGGGCGTCGGCGCCGGCCAGTTCCCGCACGCGGCCGGCAAAAGCGCTGCGCGACGGCAAGCCCAGTTTGACGCCGGCCTCGCGCAGCATCGCCCGCACCACGTTCTCGATCGAACGCATCTCGTTCAGCACCGTGCGGCGGGCAACCAGCAGCGAGCGCCAAAGCCGGCACTGCCGGCTCTTGACATGCACCTGCCGATACCAGCCGGTGCGCATGATCTGCGCCAGCGCGCGGGCGTCATTGCGATCGGTCTTGTTGGGCATGGTCTTCATCGCCGCATTGGCCTGCCGCGTCTCGATGCAGGTCGCCGGCAAACCTTCGGCGTGCAGTCCATCGTGAAGCCAGGCCGTCAGCGAGCACGCTTCCAGGCCGATCCGCTCAAGCGGCAAGCCGGTCCCCTTCAGCGCTTCACACAACGCCTGCGGATCGCTCAACGCTCTCGCCTCCTTCACGATCCGGCCAGTCTCGTCGACAATGCAAATAGAGGTCTCTTCCAAAGACACGTCCAGTCCGGCAAAGTACTTCATGGCTGCTCCTTCCAAATGTTTGTGGCGACTCACATCGACCACGTTTTCACATTTCGACAGGAGCAGCCGCCATCATCTGGCTCGGCAGAGACCCCAATCACCCCATCTGACTCGAAACTCGGCTAGGCACGACGCGGAGCTGCCATGCGGCGAAGCATGAGGCGGATCGACGCGATGAAGATCCACGCCTCGGCGCTGGCGATGGTCGCCTCGAAGTCCTTGGCGAGCCGGCGACAACGTCCCAGCCAGGCGAAAGTTCGCTCGACGACCCATCGTCGCGGCAGCACCTCAAAGCCTTTGGCCGTGTCGGAGCGCTTGATGATTTCGATGGTCCACGTGCCCAGATCGGCCAGAGCCTGCGTCAGTTTTTCTCCGGCATAACCGCCGTCGGCGAATAGATGGCGCAACCACGGGTAAAGCTGTCGAATGGAGGCGATGACGCCGACTGCCCCATCCCTGTCCTGGATATCGGCCGTATGCACCGTCAGCCCGACCAGGTGCCCCTCGGTGTCGGTGATGATATGGCGCTTGCGGCCTTTGATCTTCTTGCCGGCGTCGTAGCCACGCAGACCGGCAACGTCCGTGGCCTTTGCCGATTGGCTGTCAATGACGCCGGCGCTGGGGCTCGCCTCGCGACCGAGGGCGACGCGAGCCGCCGCCACCAGGTGGAAGTTGATTGTCTTCCACAGCCCATCGTCCCGCCAGGCATAGAAATAGCGTTGAACCGTCGAAACCGGCGGGAACCGCTCAGGCAATGCCCGCCACTGGCAGCCCGTCCAGGCGATAAAGAGGAGCGCGTCCACGACCGCCCGCAATTCGGTCGTCCGCGGTCGTCCCGTCGCCTTCGCTCCCGGCAGGAACGGCTCGATCTGCGCCCATTCCTTGTCCGTCAACGCATTTGCATCCCGCTGCCCCGCGCGGCAATATTGCCGGCGGGTGGCCTCCGTCCAACCCATGTTGTGACCTCGCTCAAGTCTAGACAACTCAAGCGAATCACAACGGACGGGGCCACTCAACCAGTTCCCCGCTCAAACCAGAGTTTCGGGTCAGATGGGGTGATTGGGGTCTCTGCCGAGCCAGATGATGGCGGCTGCTCCTGTCGAAATGTGAAAACGTGGTCGATGTGAGTCGCCACAAACATTTGGAAGGAGCAGCCATGAAGTACTTTGCCGGACTGGACGTGTCTTTGGAAGAGACCTCTATTTGCATTGTCGACGAGACTGGCCGGATCGTGAAGGAGGCGAGAGCGTTGAGCGATCCGCAGGCGTTGTGTGAAGCGCTGAAGGGGACCGGCTTGCCGCTTGAGCGGATCGGCCTGGAAGCGTGCTCGCTGACGGCCTGGCTTCACGATGGACTGCACGCCGAAGGTTTGCCGGCGACCTGCATCGAGACGCGGCAGGCCAATGCGGCGATGAAGACCATGCCCAACAAGACCGATCGCAATGACGCCCGCGCGCTGGCGCAGATCATGCGCACCGGCTGGTATCGGCAGGTGCATGTCAAGAGCCGGCAGTGCCGGCTTTGGCGCTCGCTGCTGGTTGCCCGCCGCACGGTGCTGAACGAGATGCGTTCGATCGAGAACGTGGTGCGGGCGATGCTGCGCGAGGCCGGCGTCAAACTGGGCTTGCCGTCGCGCAGCGCTTTTGCCGGCCGCGTGCGGGAACTGGCCGGCGCCGACGCCCAGATGATGGCGATGGTCGAGCCGCTTCTTGCGATCCTCGGCGTCATGTTGGGAGAGTTTACCCGCCTGACGAAGCAGGTTCTCGACATCGCCCGCAATGAAGAAGTCTGCCGGCGGCTGATGAGCACGCCGGGCGTCGGGCCGATCACCGCGCTTGCCTTCCGCGCCACGATCGACCGGCCGGAGCGGTTCGGCTCCTCGCGGGCGGTGGGGGCGCATCTGGGGCTGACGCCGGCGCGCTACCAGTCCGGCGAGACCGACATCCAAGGCAGGGTCAGCCGCTGCGGCGATGAACTCGCCCGCACCGCCCTCTACGAGGCCGCCCACACGCTGCTGGTGCGCTCGAAGAAATGGTCCAGCCTCAGGGCTTGGGGCATGATCATCGCCAGGCGCCGCGGCATGGCGCGCGCCCGTGTGGCGGTGGCCCGCAAATTGGCGGTCATTCTGCACCGTATGTGGGCCGACGCGACCGAGTTCCGCTTTGGAAAGGAGCCTGCCACACTGGCGGCGTGAACCGAGACCGATCAAAGGAACACGCAACACGAACAAAGCTTTTGCCCGAAAGGGCGATGCCTGAATCGTTCCGTGGGGACGACGGGCGAGGCGATCTCGTTGAGAGTCCCGAACCTGCCGGCCAAAACTCGGCAAGGTCGTGAAACAGATTGAGACGCCTCGCTCTCCTGACCCCATCATGCGGCGGCCAGAGCGCCGATCGCGAAGAGAAGCGAGTGACCTACGGGACGGTCCAGAAAAAAGTGCAGGAGTGGCTTGACCTAAACGACCCCAATCAGAGAAGGCTCTCAGTTTGCACCGTAGCCGGCGCGTCCTCACCAATACTCTTTCTGATGGCCGAAAGGGGATGTTGGTGATCAAGCTGAGGGAGATTCGGCTCTTCTCTTCAGCGCGAGGAACATTTGCTCCAACAGCGCAACATAGCGCTGTCCCGTCTTATGGCTGACATTGATGCTCGAGCCGAACTGCGAGTAGTTGACCAACTGCCCCGAATGCTTAGCGAGCAGCCGGACGAACCTTGGCAGTTCGGTCAGCTTCTCGATCTCAGCAATGCCCCGTGGCCGCGAGTCAGAACCGACGTCAGCTAGGACCGCGCGCAATCCTGTCGCCGCCGTTCGCTCTGACGGCTGATCGCCTCGGGAAAGCCCCAAGCTGGACGAGATCGTCACCGACGATCGCCCGTCTTCCGCCCGCAGCTTCCTCAAGCTTGTGTCGGAAACCCGACAAGCTCCACAGAAAGTTGTTTTGGCTTCACTTGCGACAGCTACACCTTAGCATCTCAGGACAGCCCACAGTTGGCGAGAATGCTGGGTCGATTGTGCGGCGCCACGTCCCACCGGCTTTGATCTCCTTCAGCTCCGTTTGTTGGGCACGGTAATTGCAGCGAATAGCAGGAGAGCCACTTTTTGGCGAATTTCGATTGGAAAGCGCGATCGGCGCGGTCTGACGGGCGCCATGCGTCGCTAGGACAGTCGCGTGTGGTGCCCGTTGCGCGAGTTACCCAAGGCAAGGAGCGAAAATATGTGCGGCATCTGTGGATGGATTGATTTCGATCGTGACTTAGAAAGTCCCGACGCACGAAGGGAGCTTGCCGACATGACGGGCACCATGGCCTATCGTGGTCCGGACGATGAGGGGACTTGGATCGACGGGCCTGCGGCACTGGGACACCGTCGCCTGGCGGTCATCGACATCCAGGGCGGTCGCCAGCCTATGACGCACCAGGAGGACGGGCAATCCGCCTTGGTGCTCGTCTATGGCGGCGAGACTTACAACTACCGTGAGCTGCGTCAACGGCTCGTCGCCCTGGGCCATCGATTCGACACGAGCACTGACACCGAGGTGGTGCTGCACGCCCACCGCGAGTGGGGCCGACGGGATCCCTGCACCGCGGTGAGCGAACTAAACGGGATGTTCGCCTACGCACTCTGGGACACCGCCAAGCGCGAACTGCTTCTCGTACGCGACCGGCTCGGCATCAAGCCGCTTTACTACTATCCCACCCAACATGGAGTGTTGTTCGGTTCCGAGCCAAAGGCGATCCTCGCCAATAGTCTCGCGGAACCGGCCATGGACGCTGACGGGCTTCGTCGCACACTATGCGCCATCCCCGACCCGGACGGCACCGTGTTCCGCGGTTTGCGTGAGGTACGGCCCGGCCACATCGTCCGCGTGACCCGCGACGGCATCCAGCAGATGAGCTACTGGCAGCTCAGTGACAGCGAGCACACTGACGATGTGCCCACCACCGTTCGGCGCGTCCGCGAGTTGCTCGACGACACACTCCAGCGCCAGCTCATCGCCGACGTGCCGCTATGCACGCTCTTGTCGGGTGGGCTTGATTCCTCGGCCATGACCGCACTGGCCGCGCGCTTCAGCGACGAGCGGATCCGGACCTTCGCCCTCGACTTCGTCGGCCACACCGACAACTTTACCCCCGGCCCGGGGCGGCCCACACCCGACGGGCCGTACGTGCAGGAGGTCGCGAAGTTCGTTGGTACCGACCACACGGACATTACGTTGTCCGCGCACGAACTCATGGACCCAAGCGTGCGGGCTGCCACCCTCCATGCCCGCGACCTACCATTGACCTTGGGCGACCAAGATAGCTCGCTCTATCTGCTGTTCCGCACGATCAGGCAACACTCAACGGTGGCCCTATCCGGCGAGGCGTCCGACGAGGTTTTCGGCGGCTACTCATGGTTCCACGATCCCGCGAAAATTCAGTGCGACACGTTTCCCTGGTACAATGTCAGCGACGATATCGCACTGCGGTCTCTTGACCCCGGCCTCGTCGAGAAGCTTGATCTCCCCAACTACCTCGCCGAGCAGTACCGCAGGGCACTTGCTGAAGTACCCGCCCTGACCGGGCCGGCCTCGGCCGATCCACTCGAACGTCGCATGCGTGAGGTCTGCTACCTCGTTCTCACGCGTTTCCTGCCGCCGCTGCTCGACCGCAAGGACCGGCTGAGCATGGCTTTTGGTGTCGAGGTGCGGGTCCCCTACTGCGACCACCGCCTCGTTGAATACGTATTTGGCACCCCATGGGCACACAAGACTTTCGACAAGCGCGAGAAGAGCCTGCTGCGGGCCGCCACCGCGGACCTCCTGCCGCAGTCGGTCTTGCAGCGAGTCAAGAGCGCATATCCGCATATTCAGGATCCAACCTACGGCACAATGCTGCGCAACCGGTTCACCACGCTGCTGAATGACCCCAATGCAGCAGTGGCACCATTGCTGTCCGTCGACGGGTCTCGTGCGTTACTCAATGCGACCGACAACCTCAGGGGGGTGGAACATATCCTTAGCCTCCAGGATTTCCTGACCGATTACAACGTGAGTCTGGCGGTCTGAGACGGCGTACAACGCATAGGGTGCGGATTTCGAGAAAGTGCACTCTAAGCGTTTCGCGCAGGTCCGTGTCGTGGTCGTTTCATGGCCGCTATCGATGCCTGCTGCTTCGATGGAGTTGACAATCCTCTAAATGGAATGACCGTTCTCATCAGAAAAATTGAAGTTTGGTCGCAATGAACGCCCCGCTCAATCATCCTTTGCCACTGCTCGATCTCGACGTTTTGCGCACTTTCGTGGCGATCGCCGAAACCGGCAGCTTCACGACCGCCGCCAATGCCGTTTTCCGCACGCCATCGGCGGTCTCCATGCAGATCAAGAAGCTGGAAGACATTCTTGGCCGCTCGGTGTTTGCGCGCGATGCACGCTCGGTGACGCTGACCACGAATGGCGAGATGCTGCTCGGCTATGCCCGCCGCCTGTTGTCGATCAACCGTGAAGTGGTGTCCAAGTTCATCATCCCCGACATTGTTGGGGTGGTGCGGCTCGGCTCGCCTGACGACTATGGCGAGCGCGTGCTGCCGCATGTGCTGAAGCGTTTCGCGCAATCGCATCCGTCGATCGCGGTCGACGTCACCATCGACCAGAGTAGCAATCTGCGCCGCCGCATGGATGACCGGGCGCTCGACATCACACTCTTGACCAACTCCTACAAGACCAGCGCGCTCGGCGCCGAAATTCTGTTGACCGAGCCGATCGTCTGGGCCGGCGCCAAGGGCGGCTGCGCGCATCTGCGCGAGCCGTTGCCGGTGTCGCTGTGGGATGAAGGCTGCGCCTGGCTGGCCGGCGCCCTGGAGACGCTTGGCCGCGAGGGCCGCAACTATCGCGTCGCTTATAAGAGCGCGCACACGGCCGGCCAGCGCGCCGCCATCATGGCCGACCTTGCCGTCGCGCCGCTGCCAAAATCCCTCCTCGGCAGCGACATGGTCGAGCTTTGCCCGAAGAACGGCATGCCGGACATCGGCACCTACAATCTCGCCATGCTGGTGGCGCCGGATGCCAGCGCGCCGGTCAAGGCAGTAGCGGACCACATCCGCGCAACCTTCGAAGTGTTCAGGGAAACCAGCAAGTTCTAACGAGCCTTACGGTGAGCCGCGTTTCGGTGCTCAGCGATCTTATCACGTGCAGAAAGCCAATCGATGTTTTGGCTGCAATCGTAAGCGACCTGCGTTAGTCTGAGACGCCAATTGTCGTCCTAACCGCTGATCATATTTTGAGTGTGCTCTGACGGTTCCAGGCAAGAGAACTTACTGCCGATTTTGCCGAACCGACTGCACACCCAAAAACTCGCCCGGCCTCTTTGTCGCCAACTGATGAGCAATGGCTGGCAGCGCGGCGGGTAGCACGCGAGTTGGACAGGATCCTCGATGGATCTGGAGCGCGTCGTGCCGCAGTCGATCGCGCCGCCGCCGAACTGCGCCTGTCGACCCGTCTACAATCTGCTGGGACGCTATCGCGCCGATCGGAGGGTCACGTCACTCCTACTGCCCGTCTAGTGCCGTTCCACAGAGATTATGACTCCTTGACGGGATAGGCTTTGCGGAGTTTTGCGCGAGCCTTTTCGGTGGTGAACATCCACTGGATCTGAGCGCCTTCGGCGTTGAGCCGCTGTTGCCAAGCAGCGACCTCGGCGGGGATCGTTTGCTTGTCGCCGAGCGGGTACTCGAGGCGGGCTATCAACATCACGGCGCTGCGCGCAATGCGCAGGCTTTTCCCGACGTTCCGCTGATTGTGGATGCAGGCCTCGGGCGACCGTCACACGCCGCAACGGTCATGGAGCTCGGTTTCGACGCCGTGCTCCTGAACACGGCGGTCGCCAGGGCGGCCGATCCGGTCGGCATGGCGCGTGCGTTCGGCAAGGCGATCGAAGCCGGTCGCGAAGCTTTTGGTTCGGGAATGCTCGAACCGCGCGATGTCGCCGTGCCGTCGACGCCGACATTCGGCAGGGCGGTTTTTCATGAAGCTTGATCCCTTCTACCTGATCGTCGACAGCGCCGCCTGGATCGAGCGATTGGCGCCGCTCGGCGTCAGGCTGGTGCAGCTGCGTATCAAGACCATGGATGAGGCCGGGTTGCGCGCCGAAATCCGGAAGGCAAAGGCCTTGTGCGCCGAGCATCAGTGCCAGCTCATCGTCAACGACCATTGGCGCCTGGCAATCGAGGAAGGCTGCACCTTCGTCCATCTCGGCCAGTATTTGCAGACCGCCGACCGGGCGCGAATACGGGCAGCCGGCGTCAGGCTCGGGCTGAGCACGCATGATCATGTCGAGCTGGAAACGGCCATGTTTGCCGAGCCCGACTATATCGCGCTCGGCCCCATCTACCCGACCATCCTGAAGACGATGAAATGGGCGCCGCAAGGGCTCGAACGGATCGGCGAGTGGAAGCGCCGGGTCGCCCGATCCCATTGGTTGCGATTGGTGGCCTTAACCCTGAGGCTCGACGCTGTTTTCGAGGCCGGCGCGGACAGCGCGGCAGTGGTCGGTCACCGACATCACGGTGAATGCCGATCCCGAAGCGCGCACACGAGAATGGATCGAAAAGACGGAGCGATGGCGCTGAGGCGAGAACCGCATGTGCTTGTCGTTGGCGGGTCGGACTCCAGCGGGGGCGCCGGAACTGCGCGTGACATCGAGACGCTATCTTCGATTGGCGTGTGCACCTGCCTTGCCGTCACCGCGCTAACGGTGCAGACGCACGACGCCGTCATGGAAATTCATCATTCGCAATCTCGTCTGATGGCCAATCAGATGAGCGGGGCTGCAGGCCAACGAGGTGACGGCCATCAAGATCGGCAAGCTGGCGACTGCCGAAATCATCGCAGCCGTTGCGGCGGTGCTGTGTGAAAATCCGCACTTGCCGGCGATATTGGACCCGGTGATGGCGTCGACATCAGGCCGGACGCTTCTGGAAGCCGGCGCCATCGCCGCCATAAGGCGTGATCTGCTGCCGCTTTGCCGTCTGGTCATACCCACCCTCATCGAACTGGCGCTTCTGAGCGCGAAGCAAGCGGTCGACGACGACGGAGCAATCAGGCAAGGCCGGGAATTGCTGGCAGCCGGCGCGCGGGCTCTGCTTATCGAGGTGGCCATGCATCGGGAGCCCAATCGACCGATATTCCTGTTGCGCTCCGATCACGAACCAACCACTTCGACGCACCGCGCCTTGCCACATCAATGCGCGGGACGGACTGCATGCTGGCCAGCGCGATTGCGGCGCATTTGGCGAAAGTGAGAACACTTGAAGACGGCGTGCGCGGCGGAAAGCTGTTTGTGTTCGAGAAGCTGCAAAAGAAAAATCGGACGACAATGAATGCTGTCTCAGTCAATCTGATCGCGGCCGCTGAGCAATCACTCTGTCCACGGTTCTGCCGATAGCGCCTGCGGGGGAGAGGAGGCCGGCAGGCGCGCCACATAATGCCCGCATCTTTGATGCGCGAACGACCTGCATGCTTTTGATTTTCACTCCTAGGACCGTGTCACCGGAGATCAGGCTCGCGGAAGCGTCTAACAACGAGCTGCGCTGGGGCGCGCTGACCAGCTTTCAGACGCAACACCTTGAGCGACTGCCGAACGTCGATCGCGATATCACCACCTTGCGCTTGAGGCTGGCGCTGTTGCGGCCAGAAAGCTTTTGACGGTCCGGAGCTTTTGGCCATCTTGATTAACCTTGAATACCATGTATATTGGTCCCGTCTAAAGCTTATAAAGGGGAATGCATATGTCTCGATTCACACGACGCTCACTGGTTTTCGGCGCTTTCGTACTGACTTCGCTCACGACTATTTCCATGCCAGCTCTCGCCCAAAGCACGCTGGAAAAGATCAAAACAGAGGGAAAGGTTACCATCGGTATCGCTAGTGGGTACCGGCCATGGAGCTTTCCGGGTGACAACGGAACAGCTTCTGGCTTCAGCCCGGACTTGGTGCGAGCGGCTTTTGAGCCACTCGGTATCAAGGATATTCAGTTTGTTGACTCTGAATTCCCCGCACTCGTGTCATCGCTTGTTTCCAACCGATTTGACGTGGTAGCTGCTGGAATGTGGATCACGCCTGTGCGCTGCACCGCCGTAGCTTTTAGTGACCCCGATCTCACGATGAAAGACGCAATCATTGTGAAAAAAGGCAACCCGAAAAACATCCATTCGTATAAGGACATCGCTGGCAACAGCGAACTGAAGATCGGGGCCGACCGAGGTAGCGCAGCGCTGGAACATGCAAGTTCCGCCGGCGTACCAAAAGACCAGATAATCTCGTTTGAGAATTTCGATGCAGCCGTCGCCGCAGTTATTGGTGGTCGCATTGATGGAGTGCCGGCAGCTTCAACGTCCGTGGGCCCTTTCATCCGTGATCCAAAACTCAGCGGCGAAATCGAACGTGCTATGCCTTTCGAGGGATTTGTCTTGGCTAACGGGCGAGAGATCGCAGGATACTCAGCCATAGCCTTTCGGCTGGATGATAAGGACTTGAAGGACTTCTACAATAAGCGACTCCAGGAAATGAAGGCTGATGGAACTGTGGCAGCTATCATGAAGAAGTATGATATCGAAGCCGAGGTGGCAAAAGACGTCACGGCGCAGCAAATCTGCAGCGATAAATAATGGTAGCGGGCGGCCGCGGTCGACCCGCCGCCGCCCAGACCTTTTTAGCCCAGTGTTCGGAAGAGGTTGAGAAGAAGCCTGGCCCTTGGGACCAAAGACGATATGACTATCTGCTCGCTTAACGAGTGCGCACCTTCGCCATCCGGACCCATTCCATCGAGAGTTGGCGCATACTGGGCTGCAAAGTTGGCATCTCCTCCGATAGGGCCGTTCACCCCTATCAGTTCAAATCCGAGTTCGGCCGCAAGCCCGTGCGCGTGTGCGAAGAGCCCATCGATTGCTGGTGTCCGGTCATAGCCGGGACGGTTGCCTAACTGCGTTTCAATTTGCACAGTCACATCAGGGTCGTAAGATTTTATGGACTTGATCAACTGGATTGCCTGCTCGGCCGCGCTTGACGACGGAGAACTCAATCCGATTTCAGCGACCGCGGAGTCGGGAATGATTCCAGTGCTTGTTCCGCCATTTACGATTCCAACATTGACATGAAGGCCGGCATCGTAATCGTTCATTGCTTCGAGATCGAGGATCTGCCGCGCTAGTTCCTTGATGGCGCTACGGCCAGATCGGGGATGCAGTGAGTGCGCGGCGCGGCCGGCAATATGCAGCTTAAACTCGGCCGTTCCACCACTTCGAGATGTAACAATTTTCCCCCCATCACGTGCGGGCTCGGTCACCAGAACGTACTTCGCACGACGAGCCTCACTCTCGATCATTGCCCGCGAAGTCGGGCTCCCCACCTCCTCATCCGGCACAAACAAATGGCGAACGGGAAGCTTGCGCGGAAGGCCATGCCGAATGAGGTGGCATAACGCGGCAAAAGCAATGAATGCTCCCCCTTTCATATCATAAATTCCAGGTCCGAAAGCGCGGTCGCCTTCTCTGTGGATCGGAAGTCCGTTCTTCAGGGTTCCGACTGGGTGGACGGTGTCGAGATGGCTTAGTACAAGCACGCCGTGGTTCTGCGAATCCCCAGGTGTTGCAACAAGCAGCAGGTCAGCGAACCCGCTCGCACCTGAGTGTCGCACCGTGACTGCACCTGCCAACTGAGCCTGCTGCTCTACGAGACTGACCAACCTGTTGACGGCAGCTGCATCGGAACTGGGGGTCTCAATCTCGACCCATTCCTGAATGCCGGCCAACAGCTCGTCGGTCCCCAACTCGAAGTCATCTTCAGATGCTTTAATCATTGTCCACCAAAGCATAGGTTGAAACGGCAACATGCCGCGTAAACTTGGTATACCCAGAATACCAAGACCGCCCTCCTCCGGCAACCCCTTCCTAATCCGCAAGAAAAATGTCAGCCATGGAATTGACCTATCGGTATACCGGGTATAATAATTTAAAAAAAATGGGAGCTGTAGCTTGTCGATTCTCAGATTGCGTGCCAAGCGAGTGCGGCAGCGCTCGTTGAGCTTATGCCGCTCCCGCAGATGCGACACGGACGCCAGATTTCATTCGGAGAGAAACTCCAATGAATGTGCGCGGGGGATATTGGTGTAACGTGACCGGTCGCACTTAAACGGGCAACTTGCCATGAGCTTCCCCCAAATCCTCCTCGGGATCTATAGCGGCTTTGGTGTCACGCTAAGCGTGACTTTGGTCGCACTGTTGTATGCGGTTCCGTTTGCTCTGATCGCGGGAATCCTGCAACACTTTTCGCAGGGGTCTGCGCGGTGGGCAGTGACTGCGTTCATAGAGTTTTGGCGGAGTTCACCCGTCATCGTGCTACTTTACGCATTTTACTACTCCCTACCAGCATTCGGGATCTACTTATCCGCACTGACTGTGGCCGGTCTGGTCCTAGGTATGAACACCGGAGGTTACGGGAGTCAGTCCGTACGCGCAGCGCTGCAGTCTCTGGATCGCGGGCAGGCCGAAGCTGGACTCGCTCTGGGCCTTACACGATTCACGGTGCTCCACCAGGTCGAGTTGCCGCAAGCGATTACCGCAATGATCCCCACTTTCATCAATCAGGTCATCCAGTTGATCAAGGGCACTTCACTCGTGTCGCTACTGACTCTTGCGGACATGACATTCAGAGCGAAAGAACTGTTTAACTACAGCTATGATCCAGTCGGAATATATTCTGGCCTGCTGCTCGCTTACCTAGTCATTTGCTATCCGATCACGATTCTGGGCCGACGCCTAGAAAGAAGATTTGTCAGAGACAGGGGAGTATCCCGTGAAATTTGATTTCGCTTTTGCGATCGAGATTTTTCCCCGCGTCCTCGAGGGTATCGGTAACACCATATTGGTTGCGATCCTTAGTTCGCTGGGGGCTACGGTCCTTGGCTTCGCGTGGGAAATTCTACGAAGATCAAGCAGAATCGCCAGGCCGATCACCCAGTTCTTGGTTGATGTGATCCGCTCAACGCCTGTTCTGGTTCAGGTCTATTTCCTTTTTTTTGTCCTTCCATATTACGGTGTTGAGCTGCCAGCCATGTTTGTCGGGATTTTCGGGCTCAGCGTTTATTTTTCCGGATACATCTCCGAGGTGTTCAAGGCGGGCATTGATGCGATCCCCCGCGGACAGAGTGAGGCAGCGGAAAGTTTGGGACTAGGGCGGATCGATACAACGATCTTCGTTATCGCTCCGCAAATGCTCAGGAATGTCGCGGCTCCGCTTGGCGCGTATTCGGTCTCAATACTTAAATCGACGCCTTTGCTTGCCGTTCTAGGTGTTCCCGAGATGCTAGGCAGAGCCTTTGACGTGGCCTCAGAGACATATCGCTACGCCGAGCCAACCTTTGTCTCCGGCGTGTTGTTCCTAGCCCTCGCTCTGATCGCGGTATTCTTCATCGGTCGACTTGAGCGCCGCCTAGGACTCACAACGGTGTCCCATTGACTGACCATTCTGCGGAGTAGAAATGAACGAGAGTCAGGCCCACTTCGGAAAGACCGTCGCCATAGAAATGGAAGGCGTGTCAAAATGGTTTGGATCCTTCCAGGTGTTGCGAGACGTCAATCTGCGACTGATGACGGGCGAGAGAATCGTCGTCTGCGGCCCATCAGGTTCCGGCAAATCCACGCTGATCCGATGCGTGAACCGGCTCGAGAAGCACCAGTCCGGGCGCATTGTCGTCAACGGAGTCGAGTTGCTCCCACGGATGAAGGGCCTCCCAGATCTCCGTCGGGATGCGGGCATGGTATTCCAGCAATTCAATCTGTTTCCGCACCTTACCGTAATGCAGAACTGTACCCTGGCGCTTGTCCGGGCGCGGGGAATGACACGCAAGCAGGCGGAGGAGGTGGCTTACGCAAATTTACGACGCGTCCGTATACCAGAACAGACCAACAAATATCCCCACCAGCTCTCAGGCGGTCAACAGCAGCGTGTCGCGATCGCACGCGCACTTTGCATGAAGCCCAAGATCATGCTCTTTGACGAGCCCACCTCTGCGCTGGACCCAGAAATGGTGAAGGAAGTCCTCGATGCGATGACGGCCCTCGCCGAAGATGGGATGACTATGATTTGCGTCACCCATGAGATGGGGTTTGCCAGAAATGTCGCTGATCGGATTGTATTCATGGACGGCGGAGAGATCCTTGAAGAGGGTGATCCCGACGAGTTTTTCAAGGCTCCCCGACACATCCGGGCCAAGCAGTTTCTGAGCCAGCTTCTACACTAAGGGGCAAATCGACTTCTACAATCTGCGGGCCAGCCGGCAGTCCGGCGCTTCGGGAAATGATGCCGTCGGAAACCGCGATGGTTGGGTGGATTATGGTCGACGCGTCTTCCCATGAGACGGCGGCGACTGTAGGTAGGTATACTGGCTGTTGCAACGGCCGAAGTCGGAAGGGAGCGCGTAACTTGGCCAAGATAAACGCCGTGCATGGCAGGATCAGTTCGCGAGCGAGCCAGGAGCCTCTTCATTCGCTCGTCCGGGCCGCTCTGCGGGAGCGCATGATTACTGGCGAGTATCCGCCGGGGGAATCGCTGCCGTCTGTACAGATGTTGGCTACCGAATTTGACGTCAGCGCGATTACGGTAAAGCGCGCGATAAGGGACCTTCAACTGGCGGGATTAGTCCAGTCCCACGCGGGCTTGGGCACCTTCGTGCGCGAACATCGGCGGTTTGTGCAAGAAGTGTCCGCAAGCATGGCGCTTCGCGGTATTAAGGAAGCCGCCCGAGACAGCCATCAAACCGTGTCATTGCAACTCGTCTCGATCACCGAAGGCGAAATCCAGGATAAGAACCTTCAGCACTTCGCCTATAAGGAAGGAAGGTACTTTTGCGTCAAAAAGTCCATCTCGATCGACGGCATGGTGGCCATGTTTGATACGAGTTACATCTCGAAGAACGTTCCCGATGGCTTTTTGGACGATGCCGGCACGAAATTTCTTTATGAGATAGCTAACGAGCATGGATTTGACTTGCGCGAGCACAGGGTTCTGATTGATGCCTGTCTTGCCGAACCAGAAGTTCAGATGCACTTCGCTGTACCGGAATCATTCCCAATACTTCGCAGGAGCTATCATTTCAGCGCCGGTCCGATTGACGTGTATGGTACAGTGCTTTCTCCGCTGGATCGGGTCGCTTACTACATAGATCTGCGAGCGGACCACTTAGCTCCAGCGTAGTCAGCTTACACAATCTAGCTCGTTGTTTTCTGTAAACTGTTTAGAACGGTTCCTTGATGCCGGAAGAACAGGCGATCAGCACGACCGGCCCGTCATCGGTAAAACTGAGTTGGTCGAGGGCAGCAAACCCAGCGCACGACGAAAGCTCAAACCATAGTCCGAACCTGCGGAGGAGCTGATCTGCAGACCCTGCCTTCGTATCGTCGACCTTTACGCATTCGCCTTGCGATTCGCGTATGGCGACCACCGCCCTATAACTATTTACCAGGCAGGCCGTACCCAGTTGCCGAGTGGGAAGGGGTTCGACATGCCTGATGTCGCAACCGCTCTGGACCGCCTGAAACAGCGGCGCCCTCGCCGCCGGTTCTACCGAGACAAGCTTGGGCACTCTGTTTATAGCTCCGAGCAGTAAGGCTTCATGGAAGCCCTTATAAATGCCAAAGAGGAGTTCGCCGTAGCCGGTAGGTACGACAACGACGGATGGCGCCCTGCCCTTGAGGTCGCGGATAATCTCGTATGCAATCGGTTTATACCCTTCCGCTCCCCAAGGGTGCCCCGTGTGGCTGGACGGCGTCAGGTTGCTGACAGAGTAAAAACCAGGGTCACTACACAACTCTCGCATCTTGCACCAGCGTTCCTCGCTTTTCACGAAGATCGACTTTGCATTGAAGGCTCGCAGCATTGCTTTGAACGTTTCACTCACATCCGGTGTCGTGAAAATGATACTATTCATGCCCGCCCGGGCCGCCATTGCCGCAGCTGAAACACCGTGGTTTCCCGTCGAAGCAGCAACGATCGTGTGCGCTCCCTCCATAAGAGCGGCGCTTACGGTATATTTGTTAAGTCTGTCTTTGTGGCTGAGTGTCGGGTTCCGGCTTTCATCCTTTACGAAGATCTGCCTGCCGCCCATTGCAGCCGGAGCTATTTTCGAAATGTTGATCAGCGGAGTGTTGCCCACCGCAACATCCAGCTTATCGTGCGACGGGGGAAGTAGCGCTGACCACTGCTCCGCGTCAGCCAATCCTCCCGACCGAAGGACTGCTGCCGCCCCATAGTCAAAAACCAGTTCGAGAGGAAATTGGACAGCAGCGGTGGAGGACCTCGGGCATCCTTCACGCAGGATCGGAAAGAGGGGGTACTCTACCGGATGATGGGATAGGGAGCGCTGAGCGAAGGCGAGTGATGTGGCCATAGTCAACTCGCGGCAGGAAGCCGAGCGAGACGGTTGATTGCCTCTGCCATGACTTCGGCTCCGATGGTCATCGCCCGCTCGTCGATGTCGAACTCGGGGGTGTGATGTGGTGCCACGATTCCCTGCGCTTCGTCCTTGCAGCCGCACAGGAAATAGCAACCCTTGATGCGCGCCAGGAACTCTGCCATATCCTCGCCGGCCATAGTTCGGTATTCCGAAAATGTAATGTCTCCCCCATAGAGGGATTGGGCGGATTCCTTAACAAGGCCTGCGACCTCGGGATTACTGATGCAGGGAGGAATCGATCCTGACGCGTCGAAGGTAATGTCGACCTTGTACAAGGACGACAGGTCGCGAGCGATCTCGGCGAGCCGGCGCAGCAGCATGTCTCGCACGCTATTGGATTGGGTCCTCAGCGTCCCCCCGATATCAATCTCGGCCGGGATCACATTGTGAATCTTACCGCATGCAATCGATCCGACGCTGATGACAGCTGCCTCCATCGCGTTGACCTCACGGGCTACCAAGACTGAATTAAGCTGCAACAAGCTTGCAAGCGCCGAGACAGTGTCGGTGGCCAGATGGGGTATCGCACCATGGCCGCCACTTCCGCGGATTTTCCATGACAGCTTGTCTGTAGAGGCGAACACCGCCTCGGCGTGGCATGCAAGCTGGCCTGTTGGGAGTTCGCTCCACAAGTGGAGACCTATACAGTAGTCCGGGGTGTAGACGTCGATGACCCCGTCCGCAATCATCGCCTTGGCACCTCCCCCGGGTTCCTCGGAGGGCTGGAAGCATAAGACTAGCCGCCCAGGGAACTCTCTGGCACGTCGCGACACCACCCGCCCAACTGTGAGAGCGACAGCCATGTGCCCGTCGTGGCCACACGCATGGCTGTTCCCGGCGATTGTCGATCGCCAAGGTCGATCCGCGACTTCCTCGATGGGCAACGCGTCCATGTCTGCCCTCAGGAGAATGGTGGGTCCTGGTAGGCCACCTTTAACAACGCCGACCAGGCCCGAACGACCGTAGGCCCTCTCGTCAATTGCAATGCCTGACTCGCGAAGCTTTTCGGCAACGTAGGCGCGGGTGCGCGGCAATTCGAAACCCAGCTCCGGTATCAGATGGAGTTCCCTACGTACCGATCTCATCCACTCCGTATCTGAGAGGGTGATTAGTCCGGATGCCGGTATGCCGCTTCTTACTGTATCCTCAGTCAAGTACCACTCCTTCAACTCAGATCCCCCGCTACGCCGCAACCACCGACATCGATGTCTTAGAGTCACTGAGGCTTGACATATAAGAATACTCGGTATACCAACCTGTCAAGCGCATTTGGAGAGATAGCCATCTCCCGCAGAATTTCAGGGGCATATCTTTGACAATTCAAGTCAGCAAATTTGTCGGGAGCCGCCTGGACGATCTTTTTGCGAGAATGAGGGAAGCGTCCCTTGACGCGCTGGTGCTAACCGATCGCGAGAATTTTGAGTACTTTAGCGGTTTTCGGACCTTGTTCTGGGCATCGAAATCGCGGCCCTTCTACGCAATTGCCTGTTCACGCGAACGTCTTTTGCATGTCCTCGTAAGCGCCGTGGAAAGGCGAACTGCGGAAGCGCATCAAGGTTTTCCCCAGCAAATCCAGTTTCATTATTACGATGGCTTGGTGCCAGAAAGTGTGTCGGCCTTGTCAAAGGTCTTGAATGGCGGCGTCAACCGGAACGCCGCCATTGCAATTGATTATGGAATGGACATGTTCGGCCGGGGAGTTCATGGGCTTCACAAAATTCTCGGAAGCGAAAGGGGCTCAGCAACGGTCGACGCTGCCGACATCATTTGGGATGTTAGAATGGTCAAGGACGAAGAGGAAATCGCTCATAAGCGCCAGGCTCTGAAGGTTGCGACTGATTCGTTTTTTGCTGCACTCCGGCACCTGAGAATTGGAGATACGGAAGAGCAGTTCGCTGCCATTCTGCGCAGCGAATTGATCCAGCGCGGGGCAAGTGCGATTCCCTGGCTACCAGTTCGGTTCGGTTTGAAGGACATGGCCTACAGTATGCCCCCGACGCAACGCAGGCTTGAGCATGACGATTACATTTGGGTCGATATCGGCTGCGTGGTGAATGGTAGTATTTCTGACATCAACCGAATTGCAAAAGCCGGCCATGTTTCAGACCGTGAACAGTCGATGTATGGGACCGTTCGGAAGCTGACGCTGGAGACGGCTGGGTCGATCAAAGCAGGTGAACAGTGCAGTGACATCTATAGGAGATTCCGGCAACAGGTGGACCGGGAAAACATCCCATTCTATAGTGCGGCATCCCGCATTGGACATGGATCCGGGGTCGATCTGACCGAGCCACCCTCTGTCGCCGAGGCGTCATCAGAAATCCTCCGGGATGGTATGATTATTCACATCGAGCCGAAGATCGAAGTCGATTACGGGGTATTCCAGCTTGAGGAAGTCGTATTGGTGAAGGGTTCAGAAGCTGAATTTCTAAGCGAGATCGCACCTGAAAAGCTTCCCGAGATTCCATTGGCATAACTTGTCGCTCCAAAACTGAGAGATTCCCCATCCCCCGGTCAAGAAGCTGTCCGCGCTCAGCGCCGTACTCTGCGCGACTTCCCGGAAGGTCAATGCCTCATCAACGGGGTTCGGCTCTGGCAAAGCAGCCGGGAAAATGCCGCCGCTCCGGCCTCTACCGCAAGCGACGGGAAGTTTTGTCCGAGTGCGGCCTCAAGAACCGTCTCGGCAGGCCGGCGCCTGACGAAAGAAGTTGCAGCATAAAACGACGCGGCGCGCCCATTTCTCAACGAATGGTACGGCGCGCTTGGCGATAGGATGGACCGGGAAGACAGGGAAAATGATGTCATCGAATGCAGTTGCGCCGTCGGGAGCTTCCATGAGTGGCGCCACCTTGGCACGCGAAACGCCGGTCCCGCAGTAGCCGATCGCATAATAGATACCGTTGTGGGTGCGACCAAGATCAGGCACCTCATCGTACGTGTAACCTATGAGCCCGTCCTCGCAGTGAATAACGGGGACAGTGCAGAGGCCTGGAAAGACTGACAGAAGGTCGCGTGCAAGGTGACTATAAGCCATTGGCGAGCGGCTCCGGGCGAACCGTCCAACCCGGCCGCCCCACATGATGTCCCCCAATCAAGGAACCCGATCAGCTTCGCAGTACAAATCGAGCCAATCCGCCCGCGTCAGGTGGGCGTCGATAGGGTGCACGTCTCCAACGACCAATTCCATCGGGCGCATTCCTTCGATGGAGCGGCGCCCGCGCGGGCGGCTGTCCTCGTAGGCTTTGCGGTTCGTTCCAAACTGGTGGACCTCCGATAAGGCAGCTCTTCCGACACGAGCGTCCACGGGATCGAACAGGCTTGATCAAAACTCGCTGGATCACTGGGGCGGAACCCCCATGACCTGGTGGTCTCTATCAGGAAGTTGCGGTCCAAGACCTTGACGTCTCACCCTCCGGATGACGGTACTGATCCAAACCCAAAGCGCGCTGCCCGCCTGCCGCCGCGACAGCCCGCCCTGCTCAACAGACGCCTACAACCGGGTGCGAAGATCCATCGAGTAAGGCTTGCCCATCCGTGCCGGCCTCCTTTTCAGCCAGCACGTTGAATCCGATTTGCAAGCCTTAGACCGCGGGCGACTTTGCGGACCTCGGCGCGCGTGAGGCGGCGAACAAAACTCGCAGCCCCGGCTGCTACCAAGAGCTGCGCCGGATCGACCGTGGCCTCTATTGATTGGCAGCGTACAAACAGGCTGACCGCACGAGCCACCGTGCCGGACTATCGCGCCGTCACCCCCAAGCCCATCTCGAATGCCTTTGCCGCAAACCCCTGCCTTAACCGGGGTCGCCTATAGGCAGTGCCTGGGAGTGCTTCACCTGCCCCAGTGC
This sequence comes from Mesorhizobium sp. L-2-11, assembly GCF_016756595.1. Classification (NCBI taxonomy): domain Bacteria; kingdom Pseudomonadati; phylum Pseudomonadota; class Alphaproteobacteria; order Hyphomicrobiales; family Phyllobacteriaceae; genus Mesorhizobium; species Mesorhizobium sp. L-2-11. The sequence continues at coordinate 114,582 of NZ_AP023259.1, forward strand.
AAAGCTTGACTCGATTGACGCCACCCCCTCCAGCCGCGTCAGCTTTTGCTTGAGAAATGCCTCGTAGGCTTCGAGATCTTTGACAACGATGCGGAGCAGGTAGTCTTGTTGGCCGGTCATGAGATAGCACTCGACAATTTCGGGCCAGCGCTGCACAGCGGTAGCAAACCGGTCCAGTTCCTCTTCTCTTTGTCTTTCCAGTTTTATCGACGCAAAGACACTGATCGGTAGGCCAATCTTTAGCTGGTCTATGACCGCCACGTAGCCCTTGATAACGCCGGAGGCTTCGAGATTGCGAACGCGACGTGCGCACGGCGACGGCGACAGTCCGACGATCTCGCTTAGCTCTTCGGTTGTGGCATGAGCGTCCGACTGGAGAACGCCGAGGATTTTTCGATCGATTGCGTCAATTTCAATTTTTGGCACAGATTTTCATTTTCCTCTAATTGGTTGGCCATCTGAGCTAAAAATGATCAGTCAACCGATAAAGTTTAGCCACAACTTACGCAACGCGTCCAGTAGCATGTTCCACTGAATAGCTAGACGCTACAGCGAGGGGCGATGGACGAGTTACGACTAGAGACACTGACGGAACTCGAGAAGAAGGTCCTGTGGCTCGCGACGTGGACGATCCACAACGCGAACCATCTTCGCGATAGCGATGACGGGCTGAAGGTTGGCGGTCACCAGGCTTCGTCGGCTTCGTTGGCAACCATCATGACCGCACTATATTTCGCGGCATTGCGACCGGAGGACAGGGTCGCCGTTAAACCCCACGCGAGTCCGATCTTCCACGCGATTCAATATCTCTTCGGCAATCAGACGCGTGCGAAACTCGAGGCTTTCCGTGCCTACAAGGGTGCACAGTCCTACCCCTCCCGGACCAAAGACATCGATGACGTCGACTTCTCGACCGGTTCCGTGGGTCTAGGTGTCGCGCAAACGCTATTTTCGTCACTCGTGCAGGATTACCTCCACGCGAAGGGCTTGGCCTCAAATCTTCCCGACGGAAAGATGGTGGCACTCATCGGCGACGCCGAGATGGACGAGGGCAACATCTTCGAGGCACTTCTGGAGGGCTGGAAGCACGGGCTTCGCAATACGTGGTGGATTGTAGATTACAACCGCCAGAGCCTCGACGCTGTTGTCCGGGAGGGTTTGTGGGAACGATTTGAATCCATTTTCCGGAGTTTTGGGTGGGACGTGGTCATTCTCAAATATGGACGCTTACTCGAAGCCGCTTTTGCGGAACCAGGTGGCGAGGCACTTCGGAAATGGGTCGATGCATGTCCCAATCAACTTTATTCGGCTTTGACATTCCAGGGTGGAGCATCCTGGAGAAAACGACTGCTGGATGATCTTGGCGACCAAAGTCCAGTCTCCGAGTTGATCGAACGCCGTTCGGACGAAGAGCTGGCTCGCCTCATGGCCAATCTTGGAGGGCATGATCTGCCCGCGCTGCTCGACGCCTTCGAAAATGCGCGCTCACATGATCGCCCAGTGTGTTTCATCGCATACACGATCAAGGGTTTCGGCTTGCCGTTGGCCGGGCACAAAGACAATCATGCCGGACTGATGACGCCGACGCAGGTGGAAACACTGCGCCACCGATTGCACGTCCGTCCTGGCCACGAATGGGATCCCTTCGAGGGTCTTACCCTACCGGCAAAACGTTTGGCCGATTTCGTAAAAGCGGCGCCTTTCAATGCCAAAGGGAGGCGCCGGTATGACGCGCCGACAGTGGCAGTGCCGCCTACCTTGACTGTCGCGGCCCAGCCTTCCATGTCGACACAGCAGGGTTTTGGGCTGCTGATGCACGAGATTGCCAAGCAGGACAGTGCCCTTGCAAAGCGGATCGTTACGACATCGCCCGATGTCACGGTGTCGACCAATCTCGGTGCGTGGGTCAACCGTCGTGGCCTGTTCGCAAAGGAAGCGATGGTCGATCTGTTCAAGAAGGAGCGCATCCCTTCCACCTTCAACTGGGAGTTCTCGCCCAACGGCCAGCACATGGAACTCGGCATTGCCGAGATGAACCTGTTCATCATGCTGTCGGCGCTGGGGATTTCCCATTCGATTTTCGGAGAACGGCTCTTGCCCGTAGGCACGCTCTATGATCCGTTTATCGAACGTGGCCTCGACGCCCTCAATTATGCCTGCTACCAGGACGCTCGCTTTATCATCGCCGCTACGCCTTCGGGGGTCACGCTGGCGCCGGAGGGCGGCGCTCACCAGTCGATCGCTACGCCCCTAATTGGTATGGCGCAGGATGGGCTTGCCAGCTTCGAGCCTGCTTTCGTCGATGAACTCGCGACGATCTTGCGGTTTTCCTTCGACTATATGCAGCGGTCGGGTAACTCCGAGCCCGATCAAGTGACGTGGCTGCGGGATGCGGTCGGCGGAGCGGTCTACCTAAGACTCTCAACGCGATCAGTCGAGCAGCCCAAACGCGAGATTGATAGCAGTTTTGCGGAAAACATCGTCAACGGCGGGTACTGGATGCGGAGACCAGGTCCCAACGCGCAGGTTGTCGTCGCATACACAGGTGCAGTGGCACCTGAAGCCATCGAAGCGGTCGGGCTTATGGCAGAGGATCGGCGAGACGTGGGATTGCTGGCAATTACCTCGGCCGACCGCCTGAACGCGGGATGGACCGCAGCCCAGAAGGCGCGAGAGCACGGCCTCGTCCGCGCGCGCAGTCACATCGAGCGTCTACTTGACGCGGTATCTTCGCACTGTTCACTGATAACGGTGCTTGACGGGCATCCGGCGACATTGGCTTGGCTTGGCGCGGTCTATGGACATCGAACACGGTCGCTTGGAGTGGAGCATTTCGGACAGACCGGCACCATCGCCGATCTCTATCGCCATTACGGAATCGATGCCCAAGGAATCGTGAGAGCAGCGCAAGCAATCTCGCCCGGTCGGCCTATCAGGTACCTTGAGGAAGTGGGCTGATGCGTGCTGTCCTTGAGCAACTCGAAACACGGCGCGCCGAAGCACGTCTTGGTGGCGGCCAAAAGCGTATCGACGCGCAGCATGCAAAGGGCAAGCTGACGGCACGCGAACGTCTCGAAGTGCTCCTCGATGAGGGGTCCTTCGAGGAATACGATATGTACGTCACCCACCGCGCCGTCGACTTCGGCATGGCCGGCCAAAAGATTGCCGGTGACGGCGTCGTCACCGGCTGGGGCACGGTCAACGGCCGACTGGTTTACGTCTTTTCGCAGGATTTCACAGTGCTCGGCGGCTCGCTTTCGGAGACGCATGCCCAGAAGATCTGCAAGATCATGGACATGGCGGTCCGCAACGGCGCACCGGTGATCGGACTTAACGACAGCGGCGGCGCACGCATTCAGGAAGGAGTGGCCTCACTCGCCGGCTACGCCGACGTCTTCAAGCGCAATGTCGATGCCTCAGGGGTCATACCACAGATATCCGTCATCATGGGGCCTTGTGCCGGCGGCGCCGTCTATTCGCCGGCCATGACCGATTTCATCTTCATGGTGCGGGATTCCTCCTACATGTTCGTCACCGGGCCGGATGTGGTGAAGACCGTTACCAATGAGATTGTAACAGCAGAAGAGCTTGGCGGCGCGCGCACCCATACGTCGAAATCGTCTGTCGCCGACGGCGCCTTCGACAATGATGTGGAGACGCTGGAGCAAATCCGCGCTCTGTTTGATTTCCTTCCGCTCAACAATCGGGAGAAGGCGCCGGTACGCCGCTTCAATGATGATCCCTCGCGAATCGAGATGCGGCTCGACACGCTGATCCCTGACAGCGCGGTCAAACCCTACGATATGAAGGAGCTGGTTCTGGCGATTGCTGATGAGGGCGATTTCTTCGAGATCCAGGCTGCTTTCGCACGTAACATCCTCACCGGATTCGTGCGTATCGAAGGTCAGACAGTGGGCGTGGTCGCCAATCAGCCGATGGTGCTTGCGGGCTGTCTCGACATCGACTCCTCGCGCAAGGCCGCGCGGTTCGTCCGTTTCTGTGATGCGTTCTCCATTCCGCTCCTAACACTGGTAGACGTTCCAGGTTTCCTGCCTGGCACATCCCAGGAATTTGGCGGGGTGATAAAACACGGCGCCAAGCTTCTGTTCGCCTATTCGCAGGCGACAGTACCGATGGTGACGCTGATCACGCGCAAGGCCTATGGGGGTGCCTATGACGTCATGGCATCCAAGCACATTGGCGCCGATGTGAATTACGCCTGGCCGACGGCCGAGATTGCGGTGATGGGCGCCAAGGGCGCGACTGAGATCCTTTATCGTTCCGAACTTGGCAACACGGATAAGATCGCCCAACGCACCAAGGATTACGAGGAGCGTTTCGCCAATCCGTTCGTCGCTGCCGAACGTGGCTTCATCGACGAAGTCATCATGCCGCATTCCTCTCGCCGACGCATTGCCCGCGCCTTTGCCGCTCTGCGCGGCAAGAGCGTCGATGCACGCTGGAAGAAACACGACACGATCCCGCTTTGAGAACACAATGAAGATCGCCAAGCCCTGCCATGTCAGTTTGCGAAGGGCGACCGGCGAGGACGAGCCCTTCATCCTCGAACTAGAACGCTCAGCGTTGCGAAGGTTGTCAGAAGCCATTTTTGGCTATTGGACTCCACGACCTGGAATGGGAGAAACATTTCCTGATGGTAGCTGGATCATCCAACGTGAAAATGAAGACGTCGGATGCTTTGCCCTCTCCGAAAGGCAGAATGTTCTGGAGATAGAACAATTGTATCTCCTGCCCGACGCACGGAACTGCGGCATCGGAAATTATGTCCTGACGAGAATCCTGACCTTGGCGGCGGTAAAGCACCACAGCGTCCAGATCGTTTTGCTTGCCGAAAACGACGCGCAGCGCTTCCTCGAACGCGCAGGCTTTGCGGTCACTGCTGTCTCTTCGACTCGAATATTTATGGAATGCTTGTGCTCACGAGAGCCCCACACCTGGACAAACTAATGTTTCGAAAAATCCTCATCGCCAATCGTGGCGAGATCGCTTGCCGCGTCATCAAGACGGCCAGAAAACTTGGCATCGCCACGATCGCAGTCTATTCAGATGCCGATCGCGACGCGCTGCATGTGAAGATGGCCGACGAAGCTGTTCATATTGGTGCAGCACCTTCCAGCCAGTCCTACATCGCAATAGGCAAGATCCTCGATGCCGTGAAAGCCACGGGCGCAGACGCGGTTCATCCCGGCTACGGCTTCCTGTCGGAAAATTTCAATTTCGCCGAGGCGCTTAGGGCGGCAGGCGTCGCCTTCATCGGCCCACCGCCGGTCGCCATCGAGGCGATGGGGGACAAGATCACCTCAAAGAAGATCGCTGCATCCGCGGGTGTCTCGACCGTGCCCGGCCACATGGACCTGATCGCCGATGCCGACGAGGCGGTGAAGATCGCCGGCCATATCGGCTATCCCGTGATGATCAAGGCCTCGGCCGGCGGTGGCGGCAAGGGCATGCGCATCGCCTGGAACGACGACGAGGCACGAAAGGGCTTCCAGTCTTCCAAGAACGAGGCGAAATCCTCTTTTGGCGACGACCGCATATTCATCGAGAAGTTCATCACCCAGCCTCGCCATATCGAGATTCAACTGCTCGGCGACCAGCACGGCAATCTCGTCTATCTAGGCGAACGCGAATGCTCGATTCAGCGCCGCAACCAGAAGGTCATTGAGGAAGCCCCGTCACCGTTCCTCGACGCAGCAACTCGCAAGGCCATGGGCGAACAGGCGGTAGCACTGGCCAAAGCCGTCGGCTATTTCTCCGCCGGGACGGTGGAATTCATCGTCGATGGCGACAGGAAATTCTACTTCCTCGAGATGAACACAAGGCTGCAGGTCGAGCATCCGGTGACTGAGCTGATCACCGGCCTCGATCTAGTCGAAGAGATGATCCGGGTTGCGGCGGGCGAAAAGCTGCGGATCACGCAAGACGCCGTGAAACTCGACGGCTGGGCGATAGAAAGCCGGCTCTATGCGGAAGATCCGTACCGCAGTTTCCTGCCGTCCATCGGACGGTTGACCCGGTATCGTCCGCCGGTCGAGGGGAAGCACAAAGACGGCACCGTCATACGGAACGACACCGGCGTCTTCGAAGGTGGCGAGATCTCAATGTACTACGATCCGATGATCGCCAAACTGTGCACGTGGGCGCCCGACCGCATTGGCGCCATCGATGCGATGAGCAAGGCGCTCGACGATTTTGAGGTCGAAGGTATCGGCCACAATCTGCCGTTTCTGTCTGCCGTCACGGATCACCCACGCTTTCGCGAGGGCCGGCTGACGACGGCTTTCATTGCCGAGGAATACCCGGACGGCTTTTCCGGAGTCGAGCCACCCATGGGCGATGCCAGGAAACTCGCGGCGGTCGCCGTCTTTATCAATCTGGAAGCCCAGAAGCGCAACGTGCAGATTTCCGGCGCGTTGGACAATCATCGCCGCGCCGTCGGCCGTAACTGGGTGGTGACTGTCGCAGGCGAAAGCTTTTCAACCTCGGTCGGGGAACTGGGCAGCAAGACCGTCGTCGAATTCAGCGAGGGTGCTCCTATCTCGATCTCCAGCGATTGGCTTCCGGGGAGATCCCACGCACAATTCACCGTCGACGATGAGACGCTCGGCGTGAAAACGGCAACCGCCGCAACAGGTATCCGTCTGCGCTGGCGCGGTGCGGATGTGGTGGCCTACGTACGCACGCCTCGCATTGCTGAACTGGCGTTGCTGATGCCCGAAAAGCTTCCGCCGGATACGTCGAAACTGCTTCTTTGCCCGATGCCCGGGGTGATCACCTCCGTCACGGTTAAGGCAGGTGACAAGGTGGAGGTCGGGCAGGTGCTTGCGACCGTCGAAGCGATGAAGATGGAAAACGTGCTGCGAGCCGAGCGCAAGGCAACCATCCGCCGTATCGCTGCGGAAGCTGGCGTCAGCCTCGCTGTCGATGAAGTCATCATGGAATTCGAATGAGGGCGAAGCGATGGCCGACCACGTGACCTATGAGGACTGGCAGAAATTAGCCGAGCGCGAATTGAAGGCATCGCCCGACAGTTTAGCTTGGCAGACCCCGGAAGGCATCTCCGTCAAGCCGCTCTACACGGCGGCTGATCTTGCTGGCATTAACGGCCTCGACTCGTTGCCCGGTGTTAAGCCCTTTTTGCGGGGCCCACGCGCCACCATGTATGCCGGTCGTCCCTGGACCATCCGGCAATATGCAGGTTTCTCGACGGCCGAGGAGAGCAACGCCTTCTACCGCAAGGCGCTCGCCGCCGGCCAGCAAGGAATCTCGGTCGCTTTCGACCTGGCCACCCATCGCGGCTACGACAGCGACCACTCGCGCGTCGAGGGCGATGTGGGCAAGGCCGGCGTTGCGATCGACAGCGTCGAGGACATGAAGATCCTGTTTGATGGTATCCCGCTGGGCGAGATGTCGGTCTCCATGACGATGAACGGCGCAGTGATTCCGATTCTCGCCTCCTTCATCGTAGCCGGCGAAGAGCAAGGTGTTTCCCGGGCAAAGCTTTCAGGAACGATCCAGAACGACATTCTAAAGGAGTTCATGGTCCGCAACACCTACATCTATCCGCCCGAACCATCGATGCGGATCATCGCTGACATCATCGAATACACGGCGAAGGAGATGCCTAAATTCAATTCGATTTCCATCTCCGGCTATCACATGCAAGAGGCGGGTGCGACACTGGTGCACGAACTGGCCTTCACACTGGCCGATGGCCGCGAATATGTTCGAGCGGCAATTGCCAAAGGCCTCAATGTCGATGATTTCGCGGGCCGACTTTCGTTCTTCTTCGCCATCGGAATGAATTTCTTCATGGAGGCCTCCAAGCTGCGCGCCGCACGTGTGCTGTGGTCACGCATCATGGAGGAATTTGAGCCGAAGAAGCAGTCCTCACTGATGCTACGCACCCATTGCCAGACCTCGGGTGTATCGCTTCAGGAGCAGGATCCCTACAATAACATCGTGCGCACGGCATATGAAGCGCTGGCCGCGGCGCTGGGGGGCACGCAGTCGCTGCACACCAATTCCTTTGATGAGGCGATCGCGCTGCCGACGGCGTTCTCCGCGCGTATCGCCCGCAACACTCAATTGATCCTCCAACACGAGACCGGCGTGACCAAGGTTGTCGATCCGCTTGCCGGGTCCTACTATGTTGAAAGTCTCACCAATGAGCTTGCCGAGAAAGCCTGGACATTGATCGAGGAAGTCGAGGCGATGGGCGGCATGACCAAGGCGGTCGCCACCGGTATGCCCAAACGCATGATCGAGGAGGCTGCAACCCGCCGGCAGGCTGCCGTCGACAAGGGCGAAGAAGTCATAGTCGGCGTCAACAAATATCGACTCGAGTCCGAAGAGCAGATCGACACCCGCTACATCGACAACGCCGCCGTGCGGCAATCACAAATCGCTCGCATCGAACGAACAAAACGCCAGCGCGATCCCAAGCGAGTGGGAGAGACACTTGCCGCCTTGCAGAACGTCTCGCGTTCCAATGGGGGCAACATCCTAGAAGCAGCTGTGGAAGCTGCCCGGGCACGTGCTACCGTGGGTGAAATTTCGGATGCGCTTCGCCAGGTTTTTGGCGACCATTCGGCAAAACCGGAAGTGGTCTCGAAAGTCTACGGTGCTGCCTACGGGCATGAGCCAGAGTTCCAGACGCTTGTTTCACGGCTCGATCACTTCGCTCGCAAGCTCGGACAAAAACCGCGGATTATGGTGGCTAAGCTCGGGCAGGATGGTCATGACCGCGGGGCGAAAGTCATCGCGTCAGCTTTCGGCGACATCGGTTTCGACGTTCTTGCCGGGCCTTTGTTTCAGACGCCGCTCGAGGCCGCCGACATGGCGATCAACGCGCAAGTGTCTGTAGTTGGCGTGTCGGCACTCGCCGCCGGCCACAAGACGCTACTCCCGCAACTAGTAGAGGAGTTGAGGCGAAAGGGCGCGGGAAACATTGTCGTCATCTGCGGAGGCGTGGTGCCTCGCCAGGATTATCAATTCTTGTTGGATCACGGCGTGTCAGGTGTTTTCGGCCCGGGCACGAACGTGCTCGACGCCGCCCGCGCCGTGTTGGACATCATGGAAGGCAAGAGGAGAAACGCCTAGGAACCTGGGGTCGGAACAAGAGCGGTTCCCGCAGACACGCGGCCTTTATCAACCAAAGATAGCAATCCCTTCTTTTCTAAGCCTATCGTGCGATTCTCCAGACTTGATCCAGAGGGATGACAATGCGTGAAACGATGCTGGCCGGGCTTTCCAACATTCGTACTGTTGAGGACACGGATCGCGGCCTTCCGTGATGAAGGTCATTGCGGCTGCTGGAAAGCATGGTTTGGCCGGATGGCAGGATCTGTCCCGCCTGCGGTTACAAACACTCGATCGCGATAGCCGGGCGGGATACGGGCAAGCGACGCGCACGGCCGGGGCTTTATCAGTGCTCAAGCGGCGACTGCCGTTTCCAGTTCACGGTGACGACGTACACGCCGGGCGCTGGCTGCCGGAAAAGAGCTTTCCGTCCCATGCGCGTATCTGCCGGGCAGGCAACGCATCCGTGTGCGGCAACATCGAACCAATAGCCATCAAAGCCGTGTAGCACACCCGTGACACCCTGAACGGATGATCACCCCCCGAGCGCCGGCAAAAAATGAGGTTTTGGGAAGACGCCCGGACTCGCAAGCTTCAGTGCACCAAGATGATCGGGTCTCGTGGTCTACTGGCATGTCGTTGAGATGCCAGCCTTGCTGACCTATACGTGGAAGCCCATGAGGCTTGGGAAGGTCTGTGGCAAGTTGCAGACCGAGGCGCTCCGCTTCGGACGCCTTCAGGGGCTGTTATCGGCGGCCGGCGTGAAGATCCGCGAGGGTAAGCAGGTGGCTGCGGTTCGTACGCTGATGAACACGGCCGATCATAGCTTCGAGCATGCGCTCGGCATGTCACCCGCAGCACTTGCCGAACAGGCCGAAGCCGCGGCAAGAATCCCAGGAGCCTTGCAAGCTATCGGTGAACCCCAACCGGTGTTTGACTTCATTCTCGGACCAAGCTCCAGAGGGCCGGTCAAATCGCGAGAAAATCAAACAGTCCGTGGAAGACGACGCCAGACATAGAGCAGCTTCCATTCACCAAGCCGCATTTTCATGGAGCGCGGAATTTCGTCACTTTTTGGAACCACAGAAGCTCAAAACGGCTCGGCCGGACATCGGTTCCGGGCGCAGCCGACGATCACCGGGGCCGACGTATTAGAGTTAGCTTATGGCGATACTTAGCCTGCCGAGACCGTTTATTGCTTTCAGCGACAGCCACCACTATGTAGCAGGACTTCGCCTGCTGTCTTCAAGCCACCCGGAGAGTTTCATGACAGAAGAAGCCAATCACAATCTCGACACCCTCATCGACCTTACCGCCGATGTCGTCTCAGCCTATGTCTCGAATAATCCTGTCCCAGTGGGCGATCTCCCGGCCCTGATCGGCCAAGTGCACGCGGCTTTGAAAGGCACAGCCGGAGGCGTCTCCGCAGCAGAGCCGGAGGCTCTCAAGCCTGCGGTCCCGATCAAGAAGTCGGTGATGGCGGACTACATCGTCTGCCTTGAGGATGGGAAGAAATTCAAATCGCTAAAGCGCCATCTTTCAACCCACTATGGGCTGACCCCGGACGAATATCGCGCCAAATGGGGCCTGGCGGCAGAGTATCCGATGGTCGCGCCGAACTACGCGGCGGCGCGCTCGACGTTGGCCAAGACCATGGGTCTCGGCCGCAAACCGAAAGAGTCGGAAACGCCGGCGCCGGCGAAGCGGGCCCGCAAGCAGGTCGCAGCCTGACTTTATCTCTCAAGGGTCGTTCTGGAGCGCGCAGCTGCTGCCGGCATGATCCGCGCGGATCAAGAAAGGGCGGGGACCAATCCCCGCCTTACCTCGCGTTCCTTCGATCTTGCCGGGACGCAGGCGAAAATTCAGCCGGCTTTGCTGAGCCTGCCGGCAGAGGACTTGCCTGTGCGGCGGTCCTGTTCGATCTCATAATTGATTTTCTGACCTTCATTCAGCGTCGAGAGGCCCGCGCGCTCGACAGCGGAAATGTGGACGAAAACATCCTGACCGCCATTGTCGGGCTGGATGAATCTGAACCGCGCCGGGTTGATCGGAGGCTCCAACTCCTGAGAAGGTGGAGCCATGACAAGCAAGACGACCAACAAGTTCTCTCCCGAGGTCCGAGCCCGTGCGGTGCGGCTGGTTCTGGATCACGAAGGCGAGCATGCCTCGCGGTGGGCGGCGGTGTCGTCGATCGCCGCCAAGATCGGCTGCACGGCGCAGACGCTGCATGAGTGGGTGAAGAAGGCCGAGCGCGACAGTGGCGTGCGAGCCGGTGTGCCTACGGATGTGGCGACGAAACTCAAGGCTTTGGAACGCGAGAACCGCGAGCTTCGCCAGGCCAACGAGATCCTTCGCAAGGCTTCCGCGTATTTTGCCCAGGCGGAGCTCGACCGCCGGTTCAAGCCATGATCGCATTCATTGACGATCACCGCGAGGCGCATGGGGTCGAGCCGATCTGCAAGGTGCTGCCGATCGCCCCGTCGACCTACCACGACCATGTCGCCAAGCGCATCGATCCCTCCCGGCTGTCGGCTCGGGCGAAGCGGGATGAGGCTTTGAAGGATGAGGTCCGACGCGTGTTCGAGGCGAACTTCCGCGTCTACGGCGTTCGCAAGGTCTGGCGGCAGTTGCAGCGCGAGGGCTTCGATGTCGCCCGCTGCACGGTTGCCCGCCTGATGAAGGCCATGGGCCTCGAAGGCATCATCCGCGGCAAGCCGATCCGCACCACGGTGAGCGACAAGGCGGCACCATGCCCTCTCGATCACGTCAATCGCCAGTTCCATGCCCCGGCGCCGAACATGCTGTGGGTCTCCGACTTCACCTACGTCGCGACCTGGACGGGCTTCGTCTATGTCGCCTTTGTCATCGACACCTATGCTCGCCGGATCGTCGGCTGGCGGGTGAGCCGGACGGCGCATGCCAGCTTCGTTCTGGACGCTCTGGAACAGGCTCTCCATGATCGGCGGCCCGTGCAGGGAGGCGGGCTCATCCATCACAGCGATAGAGGCAGCCAGTACGTCAGCATTCGATACACTGAGCGCTTGGCGGAGGCCGGCGTCGAGCCTTCGGTGGGCAGTGTCGGCGATAGCTACGACAATGCTCTCGCCGAAACGATCAACGGCCTCTACAAGGCCGAGGTGATCCATCGACGCGGACCATGGCGCTCGTTCGAGGCCGTCGAGTTCGCGACGTTGGAATGGGTCGACTGGTTCAACAATCGCCGGCTGCTGGAGCCCATCGGCAACATCCCGCCGGCCGAAGCCGAGGAACGCTACTATGCCATGCTGGAAGAACCAGCCATGGCCGCGTGACTCAAACGAAACGGCCTCCGGAAAACCCGGGGCGGTTCAAAGGGCCCACTCCATTTTCCGGAGCGGGCCTTTTGCCTGCGGTACTCAGAACCTTGGCCGCGCCGTCCAAGTTAGCGGCGAATGGTAAAGACGGACTGAATGTGTCAGGGATCTCATCGATTTGAATCCAATCGGACTGCGGACCAAGTCCTTTCCTTAGCGCGTGCGGATTCCGACGATGGCGCGCATGTATTCCGATCTGATGCCGCGCAGCGTTCCGATCTGATCGCGCGCAGGTGGAGCACCTGATCGTCGGGGAAGATGTCACTGCATTTGCGGTTCGGTCAAGCGGCAGCGGAGATGATGGATCTGCGCATGGATTCGCCGTTGAGTTCGAGCCGGTGAGCGTTGTGAACGAGGCGGTCGAGGATGGCATCGGCGTAGGTGGGATCCGCGAATGCTTCATGATGCACCTTTCCTTGATCGCCTGGTCCGTTGCAGTCGGCGTTGAAGTTGATCGATCTGGTCGCTGGAAAGGCTGATCTGCCAAGGCTGGCCTTTCGTGCTTTGCCGACCGTTGATAAGTCCCTGGGCGAGGTAATCGAAGATGGTTTGAGCCGTCACGCCGATTGCAGCGGCAGCGCCCTGTACAGAGTAGGTCCCATCAGGCCAGCGTGTCGGATTGGCTGCGACACCGTTAATCTTGGCTGTCGGGATTCCCCAGCGGTGGCGCAGAAGCCAGACGTTCTCGTAGGTGAATGGTCTGCCTCGGGCTGAACGAATGCCCTCGTCGTTCAATTTTTTGGCGATTTGCCTGTCCATATCGCCCGCAGCATTGAGTTGCGTGATCCGCTCACGCACAAGCTCGAGTTCGCCATAGTCTCGATCGTAAGATTGAACTCGGCGTTGGATTTGATGTTGGCTGGTTGCGCCGGTCTGCCAAAGAATCCTGATGGCGACCTGGCCGCGTATCTTCTTCTGGTCGAGAACGACCTCCTGCACGATGAAGCGCAAGATACGTTTGCGGTCTTCTGGTTGGGTCGTTTCTGAGTGCCAGATAGCCGGCAAATTCTCGGCGAGTTGCTGAAGCGCCGCGTGATCCTGTGTCTGTAACACCAAGGGCTCTCGGTCTCTCCACCGACGATATTCCTGCTCGATCTCATCGACCAAGCGCAGCTTGTCTTCCCATGCCTTTTCCAGGGTTCTGGCGACGAGACGATTTTCCGGTTCCACGGTGTCGTATTGTCGTCGAGCCCGCTCGGCGTCATACCGCGCACGTTCCCGCCGTAGCGTCCATTGTTTCTCGAGGCTCCGCGTTTCCTCCGCAATCTCGTCGAGCGCAGCGATGGCGATGGCGATTTGGTCAGGTTCCAACGCCTTCAGGAGGGTTTGGGCGACCAACTCATCTACTGCGGGCGCCCGAACCTCCTGACAGAGAGAGCTGCCGGTCTGGTTGCGGTCCGCCAGGCAGCAGTAAACGGGGCATGCACTGTCGGGGCCGCTGTAGCGCACGGTCATCCGCCGCCCGCATTGGCCGCAAACCGCCAAGCCCTGCAGCAAAGCAATGCCCTTGCGCGGCGCGCCGCGGTGGCCGGCCTCGTATCGATTGGTGTTGTCGGCGAGGCGGCGCTGATTGACCATGAACTCCTCCCAGTCAATATAACCAGGGTGTGCGTCTTTGATGCAAACCTCCCAGTCGTCAATGGCCACCTTCGAGGTTGCGCGGTGCGAACCCGGACCTTGGCGGACCGCATTTATTCGGCGCCGGCCGTAGACATATGCGCCGGCATAGGCCGGGTTGTGCAAAATATAATGGACATGGGCGATGGTGGCGTCTCGCCACACCAGCTCATGGGGTCCCGGCCCGCGGAGCGGCCGCACCGGTATGCGTAGGTCGTGCGTGCGCAGGTAACGCATAACGCGTCGCGCGGTCCCAAGCTCCCTAAATTTGTCGAAGACCAGACGCAGCCGAGCCTGCACCTCTTCATCAGGATTGAGCACGATCTGGCCGGAGCGGTTGTACGCCAAGCCACCTGGCAGCGGTATGCGAAGCTCGCCTCGCGCCGCCTTCTGCCGCTCCCCTTGATGCAGGCGGATGCGGATCTGATGCAACTCTGCTTCGCTCATGATCCCCGAGAGCCCTAACAGCAGCCGGTCGTGATAAGCGCAGGGATCGTAGAGGCGCTCGCCATCAGCGATGATAACGCCGAACAATGAACACAACTCGAGGAGTTGATGCCAATCTCGGTTATTGCGTGCCAATCGAGATGCATCGAGGCTGACCACCAGACCCGCGTTGCCGAGCCCGATCTCGGCGATGAGCCGTTGGAAGCCGCCGCGCTCGACTTGGCCGTTTCCCGATTTTCCAAGATCCTCATCGATGACGACGACACGATCCGGCGGCCAGCCCAATCTGACGGCTCGGTCCACCAAGCTGTACTGAAGTTCGGTGCTTTCCTGATGGTGGCGCACCTGGTTTATCGAGGATTGGCGTACATAAACGTAAGCGAACTTTGAACGCCGGACGGCCGTGAGCCGCTCGTCAGAATTACCCGGGACGGCCAACATCAAACTGTTCCCTCACCGCCGGCGCGGTCGGCGGCATCCGGCGGATCAGAGTCGCAAGCATCTGCGCGAGTTGGTGCTGACATACCGGTGGGAGATCGTTCCAAAGATTGGGCGAGTCTCGCTTGATCCTTACCAGTGGAACGTTGGCCTCCGGAAGAGATACCGCCATCCGAAGTGCTAATGCATGAGCAACCATTGCAATTCGCTATTGAGTTACCAAAGGTGATTCGCACATAATACACTAAAGGAAGCAAAATTCTAACGGATATTAACTTTTCAGTCCCGCCGCGATGCTCATCGTCATCATCGATAGCGCGCGACAAATCCGTCACTGACCGGCGGATATTGCGTAACCGCCCATCCGGCAGGCGGATGACAACAAAGGCAGGTCCGCGCCCCGACCGAAGTGATGCCACCTCAAACCGCTGTCCACAGAGCGCGTGTCGACGGTCAACTACCGTGATGTGAGACACCAGCCGATCAATGACAGGGGCATCCTGCTCTGCTTGGGTCTCCGATCAGATCGAACCAGCGGGCCACCGGGAGTTGACTGGTCACCAGCGTTGAGCGCCGCCCGTACCGGTCTTCGAGGATTTCGAGCAGGTGGTGACGGGCATTGCCGTCGAGCGGTTCGAGGCCCCAATCGTCGAGGATAAGGAGATCGACCCTGGCCAGGCTTTTCATGCGCGCGGCGATGCGGCCGTCGCCCTTGGCCAGGGACAGGTCATCGATGAGCCGCGGCAGCCGGGTGTAGAGGACCGAACGGTTGTCACGGCAGGCCTTGTGACCGATGGCGCAGGCCAACCAGCTCTTCCCGACCCCGGCCGGCCCGACGATGGCCAAGCTCTCATGGGCGGCGATCCAGTCGCCCTTGAGCAGCTTGTCGAACAGCCGGCGATCGAGACCGCGCGCAGCACGGTAATCGACATCCTCGGGCACGGCATGGTGGCGTAGCCGCGCATGACGAAGGCGGAGCGCAAGGCGCCGGTCATTACGGTATGTCGCCTCGTGATCGAGCAGCAGGGCAAGCCATTCGGCGTGGCTGAGGTTGTCGGCATCGCTGTTGCTTTCCAATTCGATGAACGCATGGGCCATGCCGGCCAGGCCGAGTTGCCCCAGCAGTTCGAGTGTCGGATGTTTGAGCATTGTAGTCCTTTCAGTTGTAATATCCGGAGCCCCGGATGTTGGTGTGGAAGATCGGCGTGTGGTCCGGGGCTTCGCGCGCCGGAACCTTGTCGAGCCCCTTCTCGAGGATCGATTTGACCGAGGGATAGTTGCGCGCCTGGATCTCCAGCGCGCGCCGCGCGGCCGCTTCCAGGCGTTCGGCGCCGAAGCGCTTCGCTAGCCCGATGATGCCGAGGCATGAACGGTAACCCTGCTCGGGATGCGGCCGATCCTCAATGATCTTTTCAACCAGCAACGACAGCATCGGCCCGATCCGCGCCGCTTCCTCCCGGATCTTCACGGGCGTCCATTCACGGTAGCGCCGATGGCTCGAGGGCATATGTTCGGGGATCGTCGTATGCCGCCCGTTGCCGCTGCCACGCATGTGCGCGGCGATGCGTTCGCCGTCGAGGAAGATTTCGACGGTGCGTGTGGTAATTCGAGCCTCGACCTCGCGGCGGGCGAAGCGCCAGGGCACCGAGTAATGGTGGTGCTCAATCGCGATGTGATAATCGAGTCCGACTCGGCAACGCTTCCACTCAGCGTGGACCCACCGTTCCGCCGGCAGCGGCTTGAGGTTCGGCGCGTCGATCTCCTCGAACAGCTGGCGCCGCGTTTTGCTGAACTGGCGAAGCACCCGTGTGTCGTTGAGATCGGTGATGCATTCGGCGACCGCCGCGTTCACCTCGGCCAGGCTGTAGAAGATCCGGTTGCGCAAGCGGCCCAGGACCCAGCGTTCGACAATGCCGACACAGGCCTCGACTTTCGCCTTGGATCAAGCCGTCAACTGCAGCTCGTGTGGGTACGACCGGTCTTGCGGTGCGCATCACACATCCCTTCCACCCACTCCTTGGTCAGATCTTCGAGGTGGTCAGCCGTAGCCCGCATTGGGGCGAGGACCGGGTAATCTATCGGGCGGCAAACGGGACTTTGCCAACCATTGCCGTCGCTTTGACGGACATGGCGCCGCCCGATCCATTCCGGCGGATCGCGGCTGGGCGTGCCGCTTTCCGGATAGTCGACCTGCAGCGGCTGCTCGGCATCTTGGAGCAGGTCTCCTCGTCAATAGAGGTGGGCGATGCGTAAAAACAATTACACCGCTATTGTAATGCAAAATACGCCGCATCGAGCGATAAGAGACCTCAATGTTGCCTGTAGTATCAGGCATTTTGGGGATTCATATCAGGTTGCGGCATTTGACAGCTTAGCTTGTGAGGCGTATTTTTATTTACGAATCAGTTTTGAGGTTGGACATGGCCAAACCAAAGCCGGTGCTAGACGATCCAAAGGGCGAGGCCCTGGCTCGGGACGGCACGCTCAACCCCCACCCCGAAGCCATCAGCGACACCCTGTTCATCAGCAATCCCTTCCTTCGACGCCAAGGACCTTGTCCAGGTGCGCTACGAGATGGTGCGTCGCCATCAAGCCGATGGCGTGCCCATCAGCAATGTGGCCCGCGTCTTCGGGGTCTCGCGGCCAACCTTCTACAAGGCACAAAGCACCTTGGCCGATCACGGTCTGGCAGGCTTGATCCCCCAGCAGCGGGGACCAAAGGATGGGCACAAGCTCTCGGCAGAGATCGTTGGCTTTGTCGACGAACTCAAGGCGGCAAGGCCAGATCTGACCTTGCCGCAATGCATCGCCGAGATCACAGCGCGCTTTGGCATCACCGTGCACCGACGAAGTCTCGAACGGGCGATGGCGCGCCAAAAAAAACGACCCGACTCTCTTTAACCGCCGGCGCAGCCAATCTTGTCGACGCCTACGAACAGTTACGGGCGGTCGTGCTTGGCGCCCCAGTAATTACCGCCGCAGGGCTGGGCACCCTTCGGCGTCAAGGTATGGCCGCTTGGATCAAGGCCATGTCCACGCCCCCCGCTTCGGCGCTGACACGCCCGGTGTATCGACCGCCTATGCCGGGCGCGACCGCCACCAATGAGCTTATCGTCATTTTAGCCAGTCTTGTTGTCACGCTAACCGCGGAGCCAGCACATGCCTGATCTCAAAATCACCACCGATCACCTCCGGCGCGATGCCTACCTCTACATCCGCCAATCGACACTGCGACAGGTCGCCGAGAATGGCGAGAGCACCCAGCGACAGTACGCGTTGCGTGATCGCGCCATCGCCGCCGGTTGGCCCGTTGATCGTATCCACGTCATCGACTGCGATCTGGGCAAGTCCGGATCCAGCGCTGTCTCTCGCGACGGCTTCCAGGAGTTGGTCAGCGAAGTCGCGCTAACCAAGGCCGGCATCGTCATGGGGCTAGAGGTCTCGCGATTAGCGCGCAATTCGGCTGATTGGCATCGGCTTCTCGAACTCTGCGGCCAGACCCGCACCCTGATCCTCGACGAAGACGGCATCTACGACCCGGTCGGCTTTAACGATCGGCTGTTACTCGGGCTCAAAGGAACTATGAGCGAAGCCGAGCTGCACTTCCTCAAAGCCCGTATGCGCGGTGGACAGATCAACAAGGCCCGCCGCGGCGAGCTTCGGATCGGCGCGCCTGTCGGCCTGGTTTACCGGCCTGATGGCGCCCTCGATCTCGACCCCGATGCCGAGGTGCAGGCCGCGCTTCACCTGGTGTTCGCCACCTTCGAGCGCCTCGGCAGCGCGACCCGGACGGTCAAGTACTTCCTGGACGAAGGCATCCTGTTCCCACGACGGCTGCGCAAAGGCACGCAAAAAGGCGAGGTGTTGTGGGCGCCGCCGCGTCACGCTCGCATTTTGCAGGTGCTTCATAACCCGAGATATGCAGGCGCCTTTGTCTATGGAAGATCACACGGCCGCCCTCGGCCCGGAGGCGGCGTGTCCCAGATCAAGGTGGAAATGGCTGACTGGCAAGTCGTCATGCCCGACATGCATCCGGGCTACATCGACTGGGCGCGCTTCAAGGCGAACCAGGAAAAGCTCACCGACAACGCCCAAGCCTATACCATACACCGCAAAGCCGGCCCGGTCCGGGAGGGACCAGGCTTGCTTCAGGGTCGCGTCCTTTGCGGCCTATGCGGCGAACGCATGAGCGTCCAGTATAGTCAGGAACATGGGCAGTCAGTCCCGACCTACGTTTGCAAGGAAACCGCCACCCGCCGGGGCGGCAAGGTCTGCCAGTCGGTGCCGGGCAAGGTGGTCGACCCGGCCGTCAGCGCGCTGTTAGTCAAGCTGATGACCCCGATGACCTTGGAGGTCAGCCTCGCGGTACAGGGCGAGCTGGAAGCCCGCACCGCCGAGACCGACAACTTGCGTCGCCAACATATTGAACGAACGCGCTACGACGCCGAACTCGCCCAGCGACGCTATATGAAGGTCGATCCCGACAACCGTCTCGTCGCCGACGCCCTCGAGGCTGAATGGAACGAGAAGCTGCGGCTGCACACCGATGTCGTCGAGGACTACGAGCGGCGGGCGCCCGAGGAGGCCGCCGCCCTCGACACCGAGATGCGCCAACGCATCCTTGATCTCGCCGAGCAGTTCCCTCGGATCTGGAGCGACCCCCGCGTCGACGTGCGTGAACGCAAGCGCATCCTGCGCTTGCTCATCGCCGACGTGACCCTAATCAAGGCGGACAAGATCACGGTCCATGTTAGCTTGTCTGGCGGAGCGACGCGCTCCTTGACCCTGGATCGGCCGCTGCCGATCGCTCAGATCCGCAAATTTAAGCCTGATCTGGTCGCCGAGGTCGACCGCCTGCTCGATCTTCACTGCGATCGCCAGATCGCCGAAATCTTCAACGAGCGCGGCCTTCGAACGTGGGAAGGCTCACCCTATAATCTCAAGAAGATCGCCCACATCCGCAATGCCTATAGATTATCAAGTCGTCGTCAGCGCCTTCTCGACAAAGGAATGCTCACCACAAAGCAAGTTGCAATCCGGTTCAATATATCTCTGACGACTGTCCATGCGTGGGGCCGCCAAGGCCTCATCACCAAATGCTTTAGTGATAACCATAATCGCGGCCTCTGGGAACTTCCCGCAGGTCGCACCATAATTAAGGGAAACGCTGGAAAACATCCTTATCCCGCTCGCCTTCAATCCACTACCGCTCAATCAACCGAACAAGGTGCAATATGAAGCCTTCTCCTTATCGCGTGGCTTCCTCGGTCTTGCCGGGAGCACCGCCGTGCCGTAATGACGCGCCATGTCGGTGTAGCTGCGGTTGACCATCGGATCGAAGTGACACGCCTTAATCACCGCGACCTTCGCGTTGTCCGGGACCAGAAGATGGGCCACGCCGCCGAAGAAGGCGAAGGCGCCATTGTGCGCCTCGATCCAGTCCGCGAACTGCTCGGTCCACGTCGCGCAGGCAAATGACAAGCTCGATCCGCCGAGCACCGCCACAAACAGATGGGCATCGCGCACCTCACCGGTCCGGCGGTCGACTACAACCGGCACCGTGTCGCCGGCGTAATCGACAAACATCTTCTCACCGCCCGCGTGGCTCTGCCGCATCGTCAGAGGCAGGCGGCCTTCCCAGCGCCGGAACAGGTCACACCAACGGCTGTAGCGATAGCCATCCGGGTGGGCGGCGACATACTCTTCCCACAGAACCTGCAGCGTCACATGCTTGCGCTTCAGCTCACGTGCTACCGCCGACCAGTCCGGTTCCGGCTGTTTGCGCCGGCCGGGCTTCATCCCAGGTAAGCCGTATAGGCAAGCTTCCAGGTCGGCATCGCTCATCTCGGCCGGGACCGGCCAGTTCAGCCCGGAGCGTGCAAACCGCTTCAGCATATCCCGGACCGTCGTCGGCCCGACCCCGGCACGCTCGCCAGCCATCCGCGTCGATAGCCCCGCTTCCAAGCTCAGACGTAAAATCTCGCGCACGTGGCGCATCCTAACCCTCCTCGTCGGCATCCATTCCTCCGGTCGTTGCCCGACCGGAACATGCCCCAAGGATCAGGTTCTCCTAACTCCGAACTGCGCGCGATCGTGTCGGAATCCCGCGCGGGTAATTCTCGGAATGCTGCGCGCCATCACTTCGGAATGCCGCGCGCGATCAAATCGGAACGGTGCGCGCGATGATCTCGGAATCCGCAGCGCGTGCCAAACATCTACGTGCACAAGATCGATTGCGCCATTTGGGTATGTTCCAGCCCCCTCTCAACTTTGGGGGAAGGCGGGGACGGCAGACGCCCCCTCGGTCCACGCGGGCTTCGCATTCCAACAATGCTGCCCCTGCTGCCCGCCTCGATCACCGCAGAGTAAGTGCTGTGCTGGTCACATGTTGACCCATTAAGACCAATCTTTGCTTATGGAGGATGCGCGCTCTCTTGACCTGCAGTCGTCCCCGGGTTTTTCATTATTTCGAATTCAGGAACCTCTTTGGTTCCCAACCGGGTTGTCCAAATTTTGCGGTTTGAATTTACTTTTTCCGAATTGTTCGGTGCTAGGGGACCAACACGCAGCTAACTATTCTCGCGCGGGGGGTGAAAGAGTGATGCAGCGTCTGTCTGCCGCAAGGCTCGGTGATCTTCTGGCGGGAGACCTGCGTTTTTTTGGCGGCCCCTCGACGATCGAACCACTTGCCGGCCGAATCAGGGCGGAGCAGGTCAGTATCGTGCTTCGCAACACGCCTCTTGGTATGGCTGCGAACATACTCAATGCGGCCACTCTTGTCATGGCGCTTTGGGGCTCCCCGGACCAGACGAAATCCATCCTCTGGGCGAGTGTTATCATCGTCGCCGCCGGGTTCGTAGGCCTAAGAGCGAGATCATCATTTCAGTCAGTCAAACCAAGGTCAGTGTCTCGCCGAACAACGCAAAACCTGGTGCGGAACGCGTTCCTGTTCGGCACCTGGTGGGGAGCCCTTCCCGTTCTGTTCTTCGGTGGGGCAACAAACGCAGCCCAGGTCGTCATTACCTGCCTGAGCGCCGGGATGATCGCAGGCGGTGCCGCTTCTTTTTCCACGATTCCTGTTGCGGCCATCGCGTATACGCTGCCCATCTTCGTCGGTTCGGCGGTTGCCATTGTGTGGGTGGGAGACGCAGTCAATCTGCCCGTCGCAATCCTGATAGTGAGCTACGCCATCACGCTGTTTCGTGCAGTGCTTGCCCACGCGGTCGAATTTACCCGACGCTTCATTCTGCAAGCGGAAAGCGAAAATGCCATTCGCAGGGATGTTCTAACGAGACTGCCAAACCGGTTCAGCTTCAACGAGCGGCTGGAGAACGCGTTGGCGGACGCAAAGCAGTTTGACCAGCACTGTGCGTTGCTTTTGTTCGATCTTAACAACTTTGCCGAGGTGAATGATCGCTTTGGCCGAGCCATGGCGGATGCCCTTTTGGTCGAAGTAGCTGCGAGACTTCGGAGATCGACGCGGGAGAGCGATGGCATTGCCAGGTTGGAGGGCGGCGAATTTGCAATAATCGCTACGCGCGATATCAGGCCAGATCAGATCAGGTCCTTGGCCAAACAGATCATAGAGGCCATGCGCGCCCCGTTCTTGATCGAAGGGCGCGAAATATATTGCAGGGCCTCTATAGGTGTCGCTTTGGCCCCCGCTGACGGTTTGGATGCCAACCAACTCCTGCGGTGCGTCGACACCGCGGTATACAGGGCCAAGACGCTGGGGGCGGGCTCCATTCAGTTTTTCAGCGCAAACGACGATGAAGCTGCTGCAAGGCGCCATGCTCTTGAACGCGATCTGCCATCTGCGCTGACCAATGACCAGCTTTGGCTCGCATTTCAACCATTTCTCGACCTCGGGAGCGATCGCATCCGAGGTTTTGAAGCGCTTCTGCGGTGGCAGCATCCGACCCTTGGCCCGATCTCTCCGTCGGAGTTCATACCCATCGCTGAAGAAACGGGTTTGATTCACTCCATCGGACACTGGGTCGTCAAAACGGCTTGTTTGGCAGCGGCGCGCTGGCCGCGCGACTTGCGGGTCTCCGTCAACTTGTCGGTGGTGCAGCTTAAGAACAAGGCCTTGCTTGATGGAATTGTAGTGGCCTTGGCTGAAGCCGGGTTGGAGCCCCGAAGACTCGAGGTCGAGATCACAGAAACTGTGCTGATTTCGAATTTTGAAGAAACGATTTCATTATTACAATCGTTAATTTCGCTATCCGTCACAGTTGCTCTTGACGATTTTGGCACCGGCTATTCATCACTGACTTATCTTCGTAAATTGCCTCTTTCGCGCCTCAAGATCGACCGATCTTTTGTCCAGGATATGCTCACCGATGCGGACTGTGCCGCGATTGTAAGATCCTTGGTTGAGTTGGCGCATGAGCTTCGAATTGAGGTAACAGCCGAAGGCGTAGAAACTCCCGAACAGCTCGACTATCTGCGATGCGTCAGATGTGATGAAGCTCAAGGCTATTTAATCGGAAAGCCTGTCCGGATAAGCGAAATTCCTGGCATTGCCGCGGAGCCGGTGGGTCAGGAGCTAGGTACTTGAATAGCAGGACCGGCACTTTTGCGGCGATGGTCTGGTTGTCTCGTATCTCGACGGTCACGTTGCCTTGCTCAGGCAGGCTGAAGGCCGCAAGTCCTGTGCAAGCACTGCGAATAGCCCTGTGACGAAGCATCCGATCGAGGTGATCACGTCGGCCGAGCAGCGCCGGCGGTGGTCTCGGAGGCAAAGGAGCGGCTGGTCGCAGCGACGTTTGAGGCTGACGATAGTCTAAGTCTAGTGTTTCGGAGATCGCGCGATCGACCGGCATTCATATGCGCCAGACTTTTCCGGAGAGGTCGGAGCCGCATCCTGGTGGTGGGTCAACGCCGGAGGATACAAAAATTATTCGTCCGCAATGGTCGCAACGATGTCGATTTTTTTGCCACCTGATGAGCCGCTCTTGCAGCAGTTCGGCCTGCTGGCCTACCGGGGAGCATCACACCGCTGCTTTCCCCCTTGAACCGTCATTGCCCTGACAACACATTTTGCAATCGTCGGCGGGTGCGATGAGGCGCCTGTTAACGCAAACTAGAGCGGGATGAGATTTATGGGAGTCGTGGGATTCCCAAATCAGCGATGATCTGATTCAACCTTGCTGCTGGGCAGGAGGCCAGCATTGATGGTTGGATATTCAATGGACCTGCGCGAACGGGTTGTTGCGGCGGTCAAGGTTGAAGGGCTTTCGCGGCGCGCGGCGGCTGCTCGATTTGGCGTCAGCTACAGCGCGGCGATCGAGTGGCTGAAGCGGGTGGAACAGACGGGGAGCGTGGCGCCCCGCCAAGTGGGCGGCTACAAGCCGAAGAAGATATCGGGAGCGTGGCGCGACTGGCTTGTCGAGCGCTGCCGGGAGAAGGACTTCACCTTGCGCGGGCTTGTGGCCGAACTTGGCGAGCGTGGCCTGAAGGTTGACTACCGCTCGGTGTGGGAGTTCGTGCACGCCGAGAAGCTGTCTCACAAAAAAAGACGCTGATCGCCGCCGAGCAAGATCGTCCCGATGTTGCGCGCCGACGGAGGCAATGGGTTCTGTATCAGGACCGGATCGACCCCGCCCGCCTGGTGTTCATCGACGAGACCTGGACCAAGACCAACATGGCCCCGCTCAGGGGTTGGGCACCGGTCGGACAGCGGATCAAGGCCAAAGTTCCCAATGGCCACTGGAAGACAATGACCTTTCTGGCTGCGCTGCGTCATGATCGCGTCGAAGCGCCCTGGCTCATCGACGGGCCGATCAACGGCGAGAGGTTCCTCCTCTATGTCGAGAAGGTTCTCGTGCCCACTCTCCAGCCGGGCGACATCGTTGTGATGGACAATCTCGGCAGCCACAAAGGCAAGGCCGTGCGTCGCGCCATCCGAAAGGCCGGCGCGAGGCTCTTCTTCCTGCCGAAATACTCGCCTGACCTCAATCCGATCGAACAGCTCTTCGCCAAGCTCAAGCACTGGCTGCGAAAGGCCGCAAAGCGCACCGTTGAAACGGTCTGCAACGCCATCGGCCAGATTCTCAACCGCGTCACACCGCTCGAGTGCTCAAATTACTTCGCAAACTCAGGCTATGACCGCAGGTAATCTCATCCCGCTCTAGCGGTTCAGCAGGATGGGGAGGAACGAATGAGCCCGGAGGCTTTCAGTAGCCCACTTTTCGTGAAACGTGCAGCATACATCGTGCAGGAGATTGCCAGTCTTGCCGACGCTATCGATTTCCTAAACGAATGGCCAGAAGATCGGAGAGACCTGGCTCACGATGCCGCCCTCAGGGCGTGCTATGAGGCACACGCTGGGCGAGAACTTGTTAGCGCAGCGCGCAACGCCTTTCTCGGTTTTGCGAAACAGGCCGCCATATTGGAAGATGCAACCTCCGCCATGCAGTGGCTCGCAGCCTGCAAGTCGGGCAGTGGAAAAGTGCGCGCGTAGGCCGTCGGCGACGCAAGTGAGGCTGGCGCAGGGCACGTCGAGAGGGCCTTGCGTAGAGATTTCACGATCGCAGCGGGAACCACGCTCGGCTCGGGAAGAAGACGAGCTGAGCCTATTGCCGCATAGCCGCCTTGGGGCGCGGAGATGACCGGCTTATGCAGATTTGAGAGGCGGGTCGTTGTTCAGGTTAGCCGCCATAGCTCAGAGCGCATCGTGTTCGATGTTAGTGATGCAGCCGCTATCCTGCTGCGCGATCTTCATGATCAGACCGAGCAACGGAAGGCAGCGATGGACGCCTGTCTGCAGGATTGCGTGGTGAGGCCCTTCCACTAGCTCTTCGAAAAGCTTTCGTGGCAGCCGCACTTGAAGCAAAGATGCTGCGCAGCGATTAGCCCCTGCACGGGATCTCCGCCTGACATCGTCGACCGCAAGCGCCAGCTCGAAGCGGGTTTTCCGCTTAAGCGTTTTGTTCAAGTTTTGGCCGTAGATATCTCGCCAGACGGGTGATCATCCTGCCTGGGGGAAGTGCATGTTGAAAGTCTACACTTGCATTGCGACGCAGCATGATCTGCGTCTGGTCGCGCTAGCGGCCTTTATCTGCGCCCTGGCTTCCTTCACGGCCGTGAACCTCCTCCACCATGTCGGGCGCAGTGAAAGCGAGATGCGACGGATCTGGCTAGCCGTCGCCGCGGTCGCCACCGGCTTCGGCATCTGGGCGACGCATTTCATAGCTATGTTGGCCTTCCAGCCCGCCGTACCGAGCGGCTACAACATCGCCTTGACGATCATGTCGTTGCTGGCCGCGATCGCTTTGACCGGCACGGGTCTCACGATCGGCATCTCGCCACGCGTTCCACATGGACGCTGGCTCGGCGGTGCGATCGTCGGAGGCGGCATCGCGGTGATGCACTACACTGGCATGGCCGCATTCGAGATCGCGGGCCGCGTCGTGTGGGATCTGCCGCTCGTCGCCGCGTCAATCATTCTTGGCGGGCTGTTCGGCGCGGCCGCATTGCCGGTTGCCCTTCACGCCAACACGGTCAAGTGGAAGTCGCTCGGCGCCCTCGTGTTGACGGTAGCGATTTGCTGCCACCATTTCACGGCGATGGCCGCGGCTGCAATCATGCCAGACCCGCGCATTGTCATTTCCGCAACGGCGTTGCCTGCGGACTGGATGGCGGCTGGCGTAGCCATCGTTTCGATCCTCATCATCCTTTTGGCCATCATCGGCCTCGCCCTCGATGTGCGCGATCTCCGTCGCGCCGGGGAGGCTGCGCGTATGCAGGAGCTGGCCGACGCGGCCGTCGAGGGGCTGATCGTTTGTAACGAAACCGAGATCGTGGCAGCCAATCGCAGTTTCGCCGCGCTTGCCTGCGTCGACGGCTCTCAGCCAGCCGGCCGCCCGCTCGCGTCCTTCTTTCCCACGGTTTCCCAAGGCGAGTTCACGGGCACTGCACAAACGCCGCTGGAGGTGGGGCTATGCGCGACGGACGGCAGTACGGTCCCGGTTGAGCTGATCCGGCACAGCATGCTCTATGCCGGCAAGCAACACCAGGTTCTTGCCGTGCGCGATATCCGCGGGCGCAAGCGGGCGGAGGAGGAAATTCATTTCCTTGCCCACCACGATCCCTTGACCAAGCTTCCAAACCGCACGAGCTTCAACGAAAAGCTGGAGGCCGAGTTTGCGACGCATCGCGGCGCTGAGCGGTGCCTTGCCGTCCTCTTCCTCGATCTCGACCGCTTCAAGGAGATCAACGACCTCTTCGGCCATCTCGTCGGAGACGCCGTGCTGCAGTGCGTGGCCGAGAAGATCCGAGGCGTCCTTAAGCCCGGGCAGATGGTTGCGCGCCTGGGCGGCGACGAGTTCGCTGTGATTGTTCCCGGTCTGCCGAGCGCGGGCTATGCGACGCGCACTGCTGAGGCCATCCTGGACGCATTCAACGACACAGGCGGCAACCTGCCCGCCGGCGTCACCATCGGCACCAGCCTTGGCATCGCTGTATTCCCGAACGATGCACCCGATCGGGAGACGCTTTTGAGCCATGCCGATGCTGCGCTCTATGAGGCCAAAATGCAGGGGCGTGGCCTTTATTGCGTTTTTGAGCCGGCCATGGGTGAGCATCTGCGCGATCGCCGTCAGTTCGAGCACGACATCCGTCACGCGATCTCGCGCAAGGAACTCCGCCTCGTCTATCAACCGCAGGCGCAACTCGTGTCCAACGAGGTCTTCGGTTTCGAAGCGCTGCTCCGGTGGGATCATCCTGAACGCGGCGCCGTTCCGCCGGCGGTGTTCATCCCGATCGCTGAAGAGTGTGGCGCCATTCTGAAGATCGGTGAATGGGTGCTCCGGACCGCCTGCGCCGAAGCGGCAAGCTGGCAACAACCGCTGGCAATCAGCGTCAACGTTTCGGCTATGCAACTCCACGGCGGAAATTTATCCGAGCTGGTCGGGGCAGTGCTGAAAGAAACCGGTCTCGATCCGTCCCGCCTCGAGCTGGAAATTACCGAAACCTGCCTGATCAAGGATATCGGGCGGGCGCTCGCTGTCTTGCGTCAGCTCAAAAGCCTTGGGGTTCAAATCGCCATGGATGATTTTGGCACCGGATACTCGTCGCTATCGAATCTGCGGGCATTCCCGTTTGACAAGATCAAAGTCGATCAGTCTCTAGTGCGGGCGGTGGATACCAGCGATGAGGCGGCTGCCGTCATGCGTGCGGTCTTTGGCCTCGCTCGGGGCCTCAAGCTCCCGGTCCTGGCCGAGGGCGTTGAAACGGACGCGGAGCTGACCTTCCTGCGGCAAGAAGCCTGCGATGCGATCCAGGGTTACCTACTTGGCCGACCCTGCCCGATTTCCGACTTCGCTCAGCACACGATCGGCAATGGTAGGGCCGCCGCTTCCCGGCGGCTGGGGAACCACGAACTGCGCGTGATCAAGAACAGCGCGGCCTAAGCGCGTAAGCGGGTCGCACGTTGGTGGTGATAAGCTCTGGCTCCCCGGGCCGTCATTGACGCGTTGCGCTGCGCCAAGCGTGGTTCATAGTCACTGCTGTGCTGATCGAAGGCTCCGCGCCTCCGCCGGTTGCTCAGCCCGCACCACACGGCGTAACAGAAATGCTCTGATCCCTGAAAACTGGATCGTTCGAAAGCGGAGTTTTCCGCGGTAACATCCCTTGGCTGGGAGGAGCGGAAGACGATGAAGGCATCGAAGTTCTCGGACGCGCAGAAGGCGTTCATTCTGAAGCAGGGGTCGGACGGAATTCCCGTCGCGGAGATCTGTCGTCGGGCGGGGATCAGCCAGGCGACGTACTTCAACTGGAAGAAGAAATACGACGGACTGCTGCCGACCAAGATGAAGCGGCTGAAGCAGCTTGAGGACGAGAACGGCAAGCTCAGGAAGCTGGTGGCCGATCTGTCCTTGGACAAGGAGATGCTGCAGGACGTCATTCGCCGAAAACTGTGAGGCCTGGTCGCAAACGCGAGCTGGTGGCGGAGACGTGTGATGAGTGGAACGTTTCGATCCGACGGGCATGCCGGGTTCTGGAGTTCGACACGTCGACCTATCACTACAAGTCCCGCCGCCGCGCGTGTGAAGGCGAAGCTGCGGGAAGGCCGGGAGGAAGCCGTCGGCCCGAACGACGAAAGTTTCGTCCAAAGCAGCGAGTGCCGCATCGACATCCTCGGGACGGAAGCCCACGCGCTTCGCGGGCGGCGGATCGGTGGTGCCGTGGCTGCTGGCGGCGGGTGCATGGACATGCGGATAGTTGCGCCGTGACAGCCGGTGGAAGACCAAGCCGAGCGCCACCAAAATTGTCGAGTTCAGCGCCACCGGCACCAGCGGGAACAGGAAGCCGAAGCTGAGCACGGCCGGTCCGCCGAGCACGGCCGTCAGCGCCGCGGCACCGCCCGGCGGATCCAGGCTACGCGTGAATGACATGGCAGCGATTGCCAGCGCCACAGCGAGGCCCGACGCGTTCACCGGGTCCTGCACGAAAAGCGCAACCGTCACGCCGACCAGTGCCGAGATCGAATTGCCGCCGATGATAGACCAGGGCTGCGCGAGCGGGCTTGACGGCACGGCAAAGAGCAGGACGGCGGAGGCGCCCATCGGGGCCACGAGCAGCGCCACATGTGGCCCGCCGCGCCATGGCGATCCCCCTGATCACGCCGGTCAACGCAATACTGATCGTGGCCCCGATGCAGGCGAGCAGCCGCTCGCGCAGCGTCGCGCTCTTGTCAGGGCGATGACGATTTCAAGAGAAAGTAGCGGCGAGAAGTCCCCCAGTAGGCGAGCAAGCCGACTCCGCTACTGCGGCCGCCGCTGACCTGCACGGCCACGCACAGACGCATCGGCGCAGCGAATCTTCCGCCTATACGAGGAGCGGAGTTTGACAATGAATAGACGTCGGCGGAAGCCTGTATTCCCGCAGGCCCGGATGTCACGCCATTCTTGTGGCGGACGCCGTGATCACGTCTGAACAAGCAGCGTGTGTCGCCGCCCGTTCACCCTCATTTAGGCGAACAACTCCTTGCAACCGGTCTTCATCATCCAGTTCGCCCGATCGAGATGGCTTCTCGCGGCTCTCCGCGCGCGTTGCGGCTCTTCCGCCGGATTGATGCCGAGGATGACCTGCGCCATCTCCTCATAGCTGGCATCGTCGGCGGACGCATCCAGAAACCTCATGTAGGTCGTGAAGTGCTCCTTGTCGTACGCGGTCAGGCTGTCCGACCAAGGGACTTCATCTTTAAGACCTGATTCAACGTCTGGGTATTTCATCACGATATCGAGCTCCGTAAGCAACTGGTCGAAGATCTCGCTTCGATAGGCTACCCGAACCCGAGGGAATATCGCCTCAACACGACGTTCCCGATCATGCTCTGCAAGTGCCTGCCGAAGCGATGAGCGCTCCTTTTGGCGATGCAACCCGAGGTTAGGGATGAATTGCAAAAGGCTCAAGACTGTTCGGCTGGCCGTCGATTCCGGCCGACTGCTCGGCCGTTAATTTCACATAATTTCACATTTTTTAACACAGACGAAAGTCGGCCCAGAACTTACGCCGAAACGCTCGCTTAGGCAGTTGGATGCACCGTAACGGGGGCAGGCTTCCGCGCCGATTCCACATCTTTTGCCCTCCGGTCCGTCCCCCCGCCCGTCTTGACTAAGTACGAACCTACAGCCTATCTCACGATCATCTTAGCACTCCCCAATAGCGAGTGCTAACCACCCTCCGGCAACGGAGAACCTTTCAACCTGCGCACCAGGGATAGTAAAAATGGCACAGTCGAATTTGCGGCCGCTTCATGACCGCGTGGTCGTTCGCCGAGTCGAATCCGAATCCAAGACCGCCGGCGGGATCATCATACCCGACACGGCAAAGGAAAAGCCGCAGGAAGGCGAGATCATCGCCGTCGGTTCCGGCGCCCGCGACGAAGCCGGCAAGCTCGTTCCGCTGGACGTCAAGGCCGGCGACCGCATCCTGTTCGGCAAGTGGTCGGGCACCGAAGTCAAGCTCAATGGCGAAGACCTTCTGATCATGAAGGAAGCCGACATCATGGGCATCATCGGCTAACACGCCGCTGCCTTTCATCCGTACCATCCAATCTGAATTTCGGGCGAAATGCCCAGGAGTACAAAATGGCTGCCAAAGACGTAAAATTCTCCCGTGACGCCCGCGAGCGCATGCTGCGCGGTGTCAACATCCTCGCCGACGCGGTGAAGGTGACGCTCGGCCCCAAGGGCCGCAACGTCGTTATCGACAAGTCGTTCGGCGCCCCGCGCATCACCAAGGACGGCGTCACCGTCGCCAAGGAAATCGAGCTTGAAGACAAGTTCGAAAACATGGGCGCACAGATGGTCCGCGAAGTTGCTTCGAAGACCAACGACATCGCCGGTGACGGCACCACGACCGCAACCGTTCTGGCGCAGTCGATCGTCCAGGAAGGCCACAAGGCTGTTGCCGCCGGCATGAACCCGATGGACCTGAAGCGCGGCATCGACCTCGCGGTTAGCGACGTCGTCTCGACGCTGATCAAGAACGCCACGAAGATCAAGACCTCGGAAGAGGTTGCCCAGGTCGGCACAATCGCCGGCAATGGCGACGAGTCGGTCGGCAAGATGATCGCGGAAGCGATGCAGAAGGTCGGCAACGAAGGCGTCATCACGGTTGAGGAAGCCAAGACCGCCGAGACGGAACTCGAAGTCGTCGAAGGCATGCAGTTCGACCGCGGCTATCTCTCGCCCTACTTCGTCACCAACGCCGACAAGATGGTTGCCGATCTCGAGGACGCCTACATCCTGCTGCACGAGAAGAAGCTCTCCAACCTGCAGGCGATGCTGCCGGTTCTCGAAGCCGTCGTGCAGACCTCGAAGCCGCTGCTCATCATCTCGGAAGACGTCGAAGGCGAGGCCCTGGCCACGCTGGTCGTCAACAAGCTGCGTGGCGGTCTGAAGATCGCCGCCGTCAAGGCGCCGGGCTTCGGTGATCGCCGCAAGGCCATGCTGGAAGACATCGCCATCCTCACCGGTGGCCAGGTCATCTCGGAAGACCTCGGCATCAAGCTCGAGAACGTCGGCCTTGACATGCTCGGCCGCGCCAAGAAGGTGTCGATCTCCAAGGAGAACACCACCATCGTAGACGGTGCCGGCAAGAAGGAAGAGATCCAGGGCCGCGTCGCCCAGATCAAGCAGCAGATCGAGGAGACCACCTCGGACTACGACAAGGAGAAGCTGCAGGAGCGTCTCGCCAAGCTCGCGGGCGGCGTTGCGGTGATCCGCGTCGGCGGCGCGACGGAAGTCGAAGTCAAGGAAAAGAAGGACCGCGTTGACGATGCGCTGAACGCGACACGCGCAGCCGTCGAAGAAGGCATCGTTCCCGGCGGCGGCGTTGCCCTGCTGCGCGCTTCGCTGAGCATCAACGCTGTCGGCGCAAACTCCGACCAGACCGCTGGCATCAGCATCGTGCGTCGTGCGCTGCAGGCTCCGGCCCGCCAGATCGCGGCCAACGCCGGCGCGGAAGCCTCGATCGTTGCCGGCAAGATCCTCGACAACAAGGGCGCGACCTTCGGCTACAACGCCCAGACCGGCGAATATGGCGACATGATCGCCATGGGTATCGTCGACCCGGTCAAGGTCGTTCGCACGGCCTTGCAGGATGCGGCCTCGGTCGCCGGCCTGCTGGTCACCACCGAAGCCATGATCGCCGAGGCTCCGAAGAAGGAGTCGGCTGGCGGCGGCATGCCTGGCGGCATGGGCGGCGGCGGCATGGGCGGCGGCGGCTTCTGAGGTCCACGCAACTCAACAATCTCGGAAAGGGCGGCAAGCAATGCCGCCCTTTCTTCGTGTCCATTGCGCCGGTTGTCGGCGACCCGCAAGCCGGGGTAGATGCCCGCCAAGGGTTATGCTTATGTTTGGACGGATACTGCCTTTTTTCCTGGGGCTGGCCTTACTGTTGGGCAGCGGCTGCGCGCACAGCGATGATGGTACGGTGATTATTCCGAGATCGCTTGATGCCAGGCGATTCTTTGACAAAGAGCCGCCACGCCTGCAGCAGCAACAGATCGAAACCAGCGTGTTTCCGGTTGCGCCACAGGAGCCGGAGAGGCTCGAACCGCGCCGTTCGGCAAGTCAAAAGACATCAAAGAGAGTCGTATGGCGGGCCGCAAGTCCGCCGCTCTCCTCTTCCGAGCCGCACAAGGTGCTTGCCTGCAAGAACGTCAGCGAGCCCGGCAAGCGGTACCGCGTGGTTTGCGAATAGGACACTTGGTTTGGCCAGCATTCTACCCTCAGAGCGTCGCGGCGCCTTTCCGGATCAGGTTGTCCAGAGCGACGTCTCCCTTATTTCCCCATTATTCGGCAGATCGTTGCTGCGTCGCATAGTTCCTAAAACCTGCGACAGATCGGCCGTCTGCCCTGAAAATCAGGCAGTTTTTGTGTCGCATGTCTTTGTCGCAAGTGGTAATTGTCGTTGCGACATAACTTGCGACAGGAAACCCGACCATGATGATTGGCTATGCCCGGGTCTCCACCCAGGGCGAGGACGTCGACCAGCAGCGCGCGGCGCTTGGCGCGGCCGGCTGCATTCGCCTCTTTGAGGAAAAGGTTTCCGGGTCAAAGCGCGATCGGCCCGAGCTTGTGAAGCTCCTCGACCATTTGCAACCCGGCGACGTGGTGACGGTCACCAGGCTAGACCGCCTCGCCCGATCGACGCGCGACCTTCTCGACATTGCCGAGCGGATCAGGGAGGCCGAGGCCGGCTTGCGATCTTTGGCCGAGCCATGGGCCGACACGACGATGCCGGCGGGCCGCATGGTGTTGACCATGTTCGCCGGCGTTGCGGATTTCGAGCGATCCTTGATCGTGGAGCGCACCAGCGTCGGCCGGATCGCGGCCAGGGCACGTGGAGTGCGGTTCGGTCCCTCCCCTACTCTATCGGCCGACCAGGTCACGCACGCCCGTCAGCTCATCGCCCAGGACAAGCCAGTGACTGAGGTTGCACGGCTCCTGAAGGTGCATCGAGCAACCCTTTATAGGGCGCTAAATAGCGTGGAGGGATGTCCAGCCGCGCCTTTGTCGGGCGAATGAAGTCCGGTGGGATTTCAGCATTGGTTTCATGATGAAGGTTTCCAACCTGCAAAGAAAAAGGAGAGAAAATGTTCCGTTATCTAGCGCGCCGTTATGATCGTAAGCACATCCTGCGATCATTGGAACGTCAGAGGCGAATTCATGATAAGGCGATTCCATATTCTTGCGATGGTTCTGACGAATTGGCCTTCAATAAAATTTCCGAGGGCGAGGCGTTTTTCGCGCCTATATTGCCAGCCACTCCGTTAAGGGAAGAAGCTGATAGTGTTATCTTCCAATCTGATATTTCAACTGAAGACCAGGCGAACAACACGTTTGAATGCGTTGTTACGGATAGCGGATTGAAACAGCATGCGCTTGTTGTGTTCCATCATTGGTATGCTCGGAGCCGATATCCGGAGTTTTCCAAATACTTCGCTGGAAAGGGTATAACGATTATTGAAGCTACACTTCCGTATCATTTTGGGCGGGCTTCGAATGACTATTCTGAGGAAAAACTTTTCAACGCGAATTTAGGGCGCACCGTCCAGTCGATGAGACAGGCTGTTTTAGATGGCCGTAAGATTGTTCGTTGGCTTTATAGTCAGGGGTATCAGAAAATCTCGGTTGTAGGAATGTGTTTGGGTGGCACTGTTGCGGGTCTCGTTGCTGCCCAAGAGCAGAAGGTTGATAAGGCGGTTCTCATGGTATCGCCGGGAAGCCCTGCTGATCTCGTCTGGACTGCGGAGACCATGACGGCCTTACGTGGTCGTATTGAACCGTCCATGTCACTGGAAGGGCTAAGAACCGCTTGGGGTCTCATCGATCTAGAGAAGCATCTTTTCGGCCTTACACGTCCTCGTCTGGATTTGATGTTCTTGCTCGGTAAGGACGATACGGTTGCGCGCCCAGGAGGCTCTGAGCGTCTCATTGAGTTGCTGGCGAAGTGCAATCTTCCACCTGAGGTCGTGCGGCTGAATTGTGGGCACGCATCTATTGGAATGTTCCCCTACAATTTGATCGCGGCTCGGAAGGTTCTTCGTTTTTTGAAAGAAACCCCGACCCTGTCGGAGCTTTGGGAGGTTCGCGGGTTTCGCTACGACTTTAGGGAAGTTTGAGCTATTTGATGCCCCGCGCCGGATCGCGGCCAGGGCGCGCGGGATGCGGTTGGGACTGCCACCTGCCCTTTCCCCTGCCCTCCCCCGACCAGGTCGCGCATGCGCGACAGCTCATCAACGACGATATCAAGCCGGCCGAGGTCGCCCGGCTCCTGAAGGTGCATCGCGCGACCTCAGCCCTCGCAGTTCAGCTGAGAGTACAAGAGCATCTTTGGCAACTCGCCGATTGCTGATCTACAGCTCTGAACTGCACCGGGCCCATTTGTGACAATGAACGACCACCTTGCCTAAAGAGTAGTCATTCGCCGCGGCCTGCGACGCCGACGGGATAACGACAGCCGGCCCCCGGCGCTTCCCTACTGTTTCAGCCGTGTCGACTGCGATTCTCGCGCTGCAAGACGCTCAGTTTCGGCCTGTTGCCTGGACGCGACTTCACCAGATCGGGCCGCGGAATAGAGCTTGGCGGCCTCACCCAACCTGCCCTGTTCGGATTTCGGCACGGATGGATGTTCAAACGGTTTGTTCGAGGCTGTCGCACGAGCAATTTCGCGTGCGCCGTCTTCACCGAAACGTCCCTCGACCGATTTCCGAAACAGCGCAATTTCCCGTCCAATCTCGCGATCCGCTGACACCGCCTTGAACGCCTCCGCCCGCTCGCGATCATCCTTGGCCACCGCAATTTTTCCGAGCGCGGCTTTCGCCCGATCCGAAACATCCCTTACCTCCACCGCGTCAGCCTTCATCTGCTTTTCCACATCACCGCGATAGGCCTGCGCGGCCCGGTTCTCGAACTCGGCGGTCCGGACAATGTTCGGACCGATCGCCTCGGTTGCTCTATGAGCTGCCTCCCGCTCTTCACGCGCCTTAGCGCCGGCGAAGAACCCTTCCCTGCCCCGGAGTTCGCCAAGCAGCCCTTCATCCGCCGATAGACGAAGCGCAGCACTTGTCGGTCCGTCCCGCGCGATAATGTCATCGAGACGCTGGGTTGCCGCTTTCGGATCACGGTAGGCGGTCTCCAGATAGATCGGGCGAGCGTCGCGCTCGCGCTGTACATCCGCATCGCGACTGACAGCAGCAGCGATGCTTCGTTCGTCGAGCGCTCGCCCAAGGCTGTCGCGGCGATTGCCACCAGCATTCACATCCTGGAATGCAGCTATCAGCACCCTCACGTCCGCTGGCCGGTCGGCCGTGGTGCCGGGCGATCCCTCTTCATTTCTGGCGCCTGGAACAGACTGCCGAGTTTCGGTTTTGCCTGCGACGGCCCGATCATCGGCTGGCCCACGACGATCGCTGTTTCCTGCCTTTTTTGACTTCTGCGCCACGACGGGCTCAGGCGTTGCGCCTTGATGCTCAGTACCCTGGCGCTGATTCTCCGCGTCCCCTGCGATTGCGCCGGCCTGCATTTCCGGTGTGCGCGGATCTGTCCGAAGCGTACCCGCGCGTGCCTCTTCGACAACTGAAGCCATCGGCTGCTGCTCCTTTTCCCGGCCATCCTGAACTTGCCCAACATGCAACGCCGGCCGAGCATTCTCCGCCGCCCGTCCCTCGTCCAGCTTCGCCCGTTGTTCCGCGCTCAGTTCATCGCGCGTCGCATAGGCCACCGACGCCGCCTTGATCTCGTTGCGGCCGATCTGGCGGGCGAGCTGCCGCAAATCCCGCGCAGTCTGCGTCGCCACGAAGATCGTCGCGCTCTCACGCTGCCTCGTCAGCGCGACATAGCTCGACGCCGCCCGCCAGTGATGCGTGTGCATGAGATAGGTATGATCGAGCGTCTTGCCCTGGCCCTTGTAGATGGTGCCGGCATAGCCGTGCCGGAATCCAGAAAACTCCGACGCATACCATTCGACCTTGCGCCCTTCACGGCCTGCCGCCGCATCGAGCACGACACCGATGCGGCCAAAGTTCCGGTCAATGTTGGTGATCACGCCGGCGTTGCCGTTGTAGATGCCAGCGCCTTTCAGCGTATCCGTGAACTGCACCCGGTCGCCGACCGCGAACGCGGCCTCGCCATGCTTGGTGGTAAACACAAAATCCTCGCCGAGTTCACCACGCTCGCGACGCACCGCGCGCAAATCCTTGTTCAGCGCATCGACATCCTTGTTGGTGTAGGCGAACACGAACCGCGATGCCGACGGATTGGAAGCAGCATCCTTGGCCCATCGCTCGACCAGTTTTTCTCGCAATTCATCCTGCTTCGACGTCCATACCACCGCCTTGTTTCTGGCAAAGGCCCGCAGCG
This sequence comes from Mesorhizobium sp. L-2-11, assembly GCF_016756595.1. NCBI lineage: Bacteria > Pseudomonadati > Pseudomonadota > Alphaproteobacteria > Hyphomicrobiales > Phyllobacteriaceae > Mesorhizobium > Mesorhizobium sp. L-2-11. The sequence goes on from NZ_AP023259.1 coordinate 151,918, forward strand.
CGTCTTCGAAGCGACCGTCCGAAAGATCGTGCGCCGCCTCTCTCTGCCAGTCGACCTTCTGGCGGGTGATCTGGGTGATCTCGGCCGAGCCGTGGTCTTTTTTCAGTTCGGTGAACAGCCCGCCGCGCTCGATCGAGCCGAGCTGCCGGTCGTCGCCGGCCAGCACAACCTTGGCGCCCGACAACCGGGCTTCGCGCAACACCTCGCCGGTCACCTTGGCGTCCATCATCGCCGCCTCGTCGACCACGACCAAAGTGCGCCGGTCCCACTGCGCGCGTCCGTTCTTCAGCCGGAACAGCTCGGCATGAACGGTTGATGAGCGCGCAAAGCCATCCTCCTTCATCGTCTGCGCCACGGCATTTGTCGGCGCCAGGCCGACAACCCGGTAACCCGCCGCCTCATGCGCCTCCCGAATGGAGCCAAGCGCAAAACTCTTTCCCGTACCGGCCCGCCCTTCGATTATTTTTAGCCCGCCGGACCCAGTCGCATGATCGAACGCGGCAAGCTGATCCGCACGTAGCTCCCGCGCTGACATCACACGGTCCCGATCCCCAACGCCGATAGCGCGATGCCCGCCTCCTGCCACGCGCCGTCCATCGGCAAGCGCCAAAATCTCCTGGTCGCGCACCGCCCGCGTTGTCCAGCGCCCTGCACGCTCGCCTGTCTCCCGGTCATGCAGCGCCAGCACATCGTCAAGCCCGAGCACTTTGCCCTTCACATCCGCGCGTTCGCCCTCGTCTTGAATGTGCTTTTTCAGATGCCGGTCGAGATCGTATTCGGAAAAACTCGCCTGGTTGCGCGTCAAGACAGCCAGCACATGTTCGGGATCGCGCGCCGCTTCTTCGTTCGCTCGCCTGATCTGCTCGGCCAGGACATTCGCTTCCGCGCCCGGCGTGCGCATGCGGATCGGTCCGATATGTTCCTGTGGCACCGCGCTCGTTGCATCGACGCGGATCGAAAGCCCCTGCTCGGCAAAGTACCCGTTCTGATGATCGCGCCACAATTGCCCCCAGGCCTCGCCCTCGGCGACAATCGCGCGGCCGCCGCCCCGCTTGATCACCGGATCGAGATCGCGCGCTTTTTTTGCTGCGAACCCGTTCTCGTCCAGCCGCCGTGTCGTGATCAACAAATGCGCATGATGATTGGCCCGCTCGCCCTCGCTCTCCGCCCCGTGCGGCGCATGGACGTCTAGCTGGACCGCGAGCCCCTTCGAGACAAAATGCTCCAGCGCGAAGGACCGCGCCAGTTCGACGCGATCGTCATGACCAAGCTCTTGATTGGCTGGCAGCGCCAACACGAGCTCACGCGCCAATTGCGCGTCCTTGCGCTTTTCCATGGCCTCGGCCGCGTTCCACAGCGCATCGCTCGATGCCCGTTCCGCCGGCGCGCCATCCGGCAAAAGCACCTCGTGATGGTCCGGCGCCTCGCGGTGCTTGAAGTAAAACACCTCCCCCGTCCGCTGCGCCTTGATCGCCTCGCGGCCGTTATAGGCGGCCGAGCGCACCGCGCTGCCGCCGTCAGAGCGGGAGATGTAGCGGGCACGGGCGAAAGCGATGGCCATTGCCGCAGGATGCCATCACCGGCGGCCCGACGCAAGCAAGCATTCGAAGAATGCATATTGCGTCTGGACAAATCGAGAGGGCCTGCCATGGACACACCCGTGGCAACGTGGCAGAACTCGGAACTGCGGAAGCTGCGTGGGGCGCCGGTTGCAGCCCACAGCGCGTACAAAAGGGGGTTGCAGAGCCTGGCTTCGGCTGGCAAAATCCGGTCGGGCTTGGTGGACGGAGAAAATACGGAGAGTCTCCTCATGGCCCGCACCTCACTTGCCGAACGCATGAGCCGCCTGGAGCAGCAGCGGGCGAAACTCGCCCAGCAGGAGGCAAAACTCAAGGCGGACGAACGCAAGCAGCGCACCCGCCGCCTCGTCGAAGCCGGGACCCTCATCGAGCGCGCCGGATTATTGGACCTGGAGGAAACCGCCCTTTATGGTGCGTTGTTGTCGCTTGCTGCTGACGCAGGCGACAGGGCAAAAATCGCCGGGTGGACGAAGGCTGGCAAAACCGCGCTCGATCAGGCTACGGTCGGCAAGAACGCAACAACCGAACCGTTGATCGTCATCTTCCCTGCACCGCTGCCGACCCCATTCGCGACCCGCCTGCGCGGCGCCGGCCTGCGCTGGAACAAAGTCATGCAGCACTGGGAAGGGCTGGCGGATCACGACGTCGTCGCAGCACTTGCCGCGGAACAGAGCGGCAGCGTGCGGCGCGTTCATTCCGCGGCAGAGTCCGATCGCGAGCGCAACACAAAATCTTGATCCGAACGGCCATTGGCACTGACGCGGGGGGCAAAAAATGTTCGGGCGGCTGTCCTACGATCTCGTCAAGACACTATTCAAGGCAGCCGTCGCCATCCTGCCGCTCGTCATCTGGTACCCGGCCTGGCGCTACGCGCATGCACTGTGGGGCGACGCCTTGCTCGACTGGTATCGGACTGGTCTGTCGCCGGCATCGGTGATCTACAGACTTGGTTACGCGGCATGGCCATCGATCGCGCTGTTCGGACCGGCCATCACAATGGCGGCGGCTCTCCTGGCGGATTCAAGCGGTCGTCGCAACACCGATTGTGTTCACTCGCGACAGCAACTCGTCAAGCGCTTCTGCGGGTGTTTTCCATCCCAGAGTTTTTCTCGGTCGGGCATTGAGGGCCACGGCCACGGCGGCGATCTCGTCGGCGCTGTGGACGCTCAGGTCGGTGCCTTTCGGGAAGTACTGACGCAGCAGTCCATTGGTGTTCTCGTTGGTGCCACGCTGCCATGGGCTTTGCGGATCGCAGAAGTAGACTTGGACACCCGCGTCGATCTTGAGACGATCATGCTGAGCCATTTCGGCTCCCTGATCCCAGGTCAGCGAACGCCGCAACTCTTCGGGCAAGGTGATGATGGTGCGCGTAATCGCGTCACGCACGGCTTCAGCTCCGTGTCCCGCGAGAGCAGGGCCATTCTTCATGCGCGGAGCTTCGCCATGCCCCGCAAGTCGCAGGGCTGTCCGGGGAAAGTTATTCATAAATGAAGGCCATCTGATTGGGAGAGGCTCGGTCCCTTGGTCGGCTTGGATTGACCGGTGGCGGCTTATCGATGGTGTGCAGTTTCCGCCGCCCGAACAAGTATTGAGCGACCAGTTCTGTGAACCTCAAGATAGGAATAGTGACGCGGCGGGTGCGCGCGACAATGCGCAGCAGCGCAAAGGCGATCATTGCGGCAAAGAGTTGCAGGCGGATTGCATTGCCGTTGTTGCCGAGGAACTTGCGGATCTTGAGGTGCTGCTTGATCCATCGGAACAGAAGCTCGATGTGCCAGCGGCCTTTGTAAAGCCGTCCAATCTCGACGGCAGAGCGCTCCAGATCGTTGGTCAAAAGCGTGATGGTGTCGCCCGTTTCGCGCTGAACGCGCAGGCGACGCAGCCGCATCGGCAGCTTGCAAGCAGCCTTGCTGACCAAGCTTACCTCACTGTCTTCCACAACCAGGAAGCCGTCGCCCTGCGGCTCGGCTATAGGGCGATCACGCAGCAGCGCCAGCCTCATGTTGGATTTGGGCCGCGTCACGAAGATCGATCCGGCTTCGGCGATCGCCGTCCACCAGCCATAATGGCAGTAGCCCTTGTCGAACACGTAGGTCGCTCCAGCTTCGATCGTGATCTGGCGACCGACCTGGGCGTCGTTGACGTTGGCGTCGGTGATGTCGAGGACGCGCGGACAGTCGGTCTTCGGGTCATAGACGACATGCACCTTCATGCCGCGAATGCGCCCGTTCGACTTGGCCCAATCGCACAGTTTGCCGAGCGGAATGGGGGTCGAGTCGATCAGCCGCAGCATTGCTTCGCCCTCGCGCCGCATTTGCCTGTCGAGCAGGTTCGCCACCAGACCGAACGCCTCGGCAAAGATGGCGACCGGACGCCGTCTGTTGGCATCCGACAAGGTCGAACGCATCAACGGACCGCTGCCCAGGTGATAATGATGCTGGCTGTTGGCGTTCCAGCCGGCTTCCAGGCCACGCAAGCTGCTGCTGCCGCAGAACTGGGCATAGATCAGCGCCACCAGATGATCCCAGCTTCTGAACGATTTGTCGTACGCATCCCCGTCGTGGCGATCCACAATTGCTTGGAATTGACGCCGATCGATGGGTTCAAGAAGCTGCCCGAAGATGCTAGGTGCAAAGCGCATGCCCCGTTCCTTTTCTGAGTCTCGACAACCAGAGAAAAGACGGACAAACCCCGTTTTACGGGGCATGCACATGTGGCATTTCGATTCACTCAAAACTTTCCCCGGACAGCCCTGCAAGTCGGGGAAGATGCAGCAACATCGTGAAGCGCGTCGTACGCTCAACCAGCGTGCCGATCGCCGAGCTGCCAAGACCAAGGATGAGGTCTCCCTCCCAGTGACCCGGCACCGCGCGATCGACCGCTTCGGCGGGGCGTTGACTGATCATGATCTCCGGCGAGACAAAGCTCTTGCCTCGCCCGCGTACGCGCGCCCTGGGGACCCGCAACACGCGCCCCGTTCTCAAGCAGGCCGACAGTTCGCGGCGTAGCGCTCCCCGGCCCTGAACAAAAAGGGCCTGATAGATGGCTTCGTGGCTGATGCGCATCGTCTCGTCGTCCGGGAAGTCGATCGGCAAGCGTCGGGCAATCTGTTCCGGGCTCCAGGCCGTGGCCCACCGCCGATTCTTTCGCGGGCCATGCCGGCGGCCCTTCCACGAAACGGCGGGACCCGGAACGGGAGCGCCGCTCGGAGTCATGACGACGCCGGCCAGTCTCTGCTCAACATAAGTGCGCAAGGTCGTGTTGAGCGCAAGCTTGGTCGGTTTGGGTCGACGGGCCGATCGCTCGGCATGCCATTGGGCTGTCGATGCACGATACTCCAGGCCACCGCTGCGCGTCGCGGCATTGCGTCGTAGCTCGCGGGAGATGGTTGAGGCGGATCGGCCAAGTTGGCGACCGATCTCGCGTCTCGAAAGGCCTTGAACGCGAAGTAGTGCGATCTCCTCACGTTCCACAAACGAGAGGTACCGCCCGGACGGCGGCTTGCTCGAAGATCTGAACATCGCTGGTGCCATGCCACCCGCCTGTCGGAACAATCTGGTTCCAACAGGCTGCGACATACCAGCAGCCAGCGCAGCATCTTCGCTTGTCATTCCTTGCGCGATCCCCAACCAGAATCGCTGGAGTTCAGATCTCTCCGCCACTGGCGGACGTCCCGGTGACGGCAACGGCGCTCGTCCAGAACGGTGTGATCGTCGCTTTTGGATGCCCATCGCAACCTCCTTCGTTTAGGTGTTGCGACGACCGCTTGAATCCGCCCCTGCTGCGCCGATCCGGCATGGTGCTGCCCCTCACTGCCATCGCCGGCGTGTTGGGCATGGCCGCCGCAACGGTTTTCACTGTCTGGCCGGAAGCGACACGACTGCTCGAGCTGAGGCCGACCTATCCCTGGCTCGCCATTTTGAATACGGCGGATATGTCCGTCTTCTACGCCGCCGTCATCGGCTTTCTCGCCACCGTCGCAGGCATCAGGATGCTGATGGGCAAATCACTGCGCGCCCACGACGTCAAACCGGTCGAGCGCGCATCGTCCGACATTTTTGGCCACGCCGACTGGATGGACATTCGCGAAGCGCAAAATCTCTTTGGCGGCGCCAACAGGTCACCGGGCACAAAAGATCTTGGCGGCGTCGTCGTCGGCGAAGCCTACCGCGTCGATCAGGATGCGCCCGCGCGGCGGGGGCAAAAGTTTGATCCGCGCGAACCAAAAAGCTGGGGCAAGGGCGGCAAGTCGCCTCTGCTCACTTTCGACCTCTCCTGGGGCGGCACCCATGGCCTCGTCTTCGCCGGCTCGGGCGCCTATAAAACCGTGTCCGTCTGCGTGCCGACGCTGCTCACCTGGCGTGGCCCGATCGTCACCCTCGATCCCTCCGCCGAGCTGGCGCCGATGCTCACTGGCGCGCGTACGGCGATGGGCCGGCGCGGCGTATCAATCGATCCGATGAAGGGCACCGGAGCCTTCAATGCGCTCGACTGGCTGGAAAAAGGGTCGCCGCTCATCGACGGCGACATCCGCTCGGTCGTCGACTGGATTTGTGGGGAGAAAGTGTCAGCCACCCGTGACGCGCCGCACGGCGCCTCCGGCAAGGCCTTTTTCGAGGGCCGTGGCAAGGCCATTGTCGAGGCCCTGCTTTCCGACATCGTGTTCGACAAAAACCTGTCGGACGACCGACGCAACCTCGTCACGCTGGCGGAACGCCTCGCTCTGCCGGAGCAGAAAATGCGCGAAGAACTGGCGCGCATTTTTGAACACTCCTCCTCGCATCGCGCCCGCCATCTCGCCGGCCAGCTGATGGGACTGGTCGCAGAAACCTTTTCCGGTGTTTACGGCAACATGAGCGAGCAGACCGAATGGCTCGCCAATCCCGCCTATGCGAAACTGGTGTCGGGCAACAGTTTTCGCACTGGCGATCTCGTTTCCGGCAATCTCGATCTCTTTATCAACATCCCGATGAAGGTGCTGGAATCGACGCCGGCGCTCGCCCGCGTCGTTGTCGGCGCGCTGCTGAATGCCGTCTATGAGGCCGACGGCGTCTTGCCCGGCGGACGTGTCGTCTTCCTGCTCGATGAGGTCGCACGCCTCGGTTACATGACCTCACTGGCCCGCGCCCGCGATGCCGGCCGCAAATACGGCATTACACTGGTCATGCTCTATCAGTCCGAGGGACAACTGCGCGAGCAGTGGGGCGACGGCGGCAAGAGCGCCTGGTTCGAAAGTGCCTCCTGGCGATCCTATGCGGCGATCGGCTCGCTCGAACAGGCTCGCGTTGTCTCCGAGGCGCTGGGCGAACACGGCGTGGTGTTGAGCTCGGCGACAACAAATCGCGGAAAAAGCGCAAGACCGCTCGAGATCGGGACCGCCTCGACTGGCGCGTCGGAACAGAGATCCGAACGCGGCCGAAGGCTGGCGACCGTCTCAGAAATCCTCGCCGACGCCCGGGCCGACGAGCAGTTCGTTTTCGTCCAGGGCAGACAACCGCTGCGCTGCGGCCGCGCCATCTATTTCCGCAGACCCGAAATGGTCGCTAAGGTCGCGCAGAACCGTTTCGCGCCCCAGGCTCAGTCGGGTTGAGGCGGCAAGAGATGCAGCGCATTCTGGCCCCCATCATCCCTGGCCTTGCCGTCCTGATCATCGTGCTCGCCCTGCTGGAAACCTATTCCGGCATCATTCTGATCGTTGCGATTACCGTCATGGGCTGGCGGTTGGCGCATGCCGACAAATATGGCGTGCCGGTATCGCCGAAATTCTCGATGGGTGAATGGGACGCGCAAGCAGGCGCTGAACGGAAACCGTCTCAGCCGATCCGTCCAGTAGAACATCGGCCACTCGGTGACGTGCTGGCCGAACTCGACACCATGACCGGCTGGCGCTCCGTCAAGGCCGAAGTCAAAAAGCTGGTCGCGGTGCTGCAGGCCGAGCAGGAACGTCGGCGCCACGGCATCAACACCGCACCCCCAAGCCTGCATCTGATCTTTCTCGGCAATCCAGGCACCGGGAAAACCACGGCGGCGCGTCTCATGGGCGAGATTCTGTTCGCACTCGGCCTGCTCAGATCCGGCCATGTCGTCGAGGTCGATCGCAGCCAGCTTGTCGCCGGCTATATCGGACAGACCGCCATCAGAACGCGGGAGGCCATCGAGGCTGCACTCGACGGTGTCTTGTTCGTTGACGAAGCCTATGCATTGGCCCCCGAGGGCCAAAAAAACGATTTTGGCCGCGAGGCGATCGACACGCTGCTGAAGCTGATGGAGGACCATCGCGATCGATTGTGTGTCATCGCCGCCGGCTATACCGGCGAAATGCGCCGCTTCCTCGAATCAAATCCCGGCCTGCGCTCCCGATTCACCAGGACAATAATGTTCGAGGATTATTCGGCTGAAGAGCTGGCGGGGATTTTTCGCAACCTCGCAACACGCGAGGGCTTTGTGCTCGACGCCGCGGCCGAGGGCCAGGCCAACCTTGCTTGCGTGCGCATGGAGGCGGAGCGGGGTGGGGGCCAAAAGTCGGACCAAATGTCCTTCGGCAATGCCCGCGCAATCCGCACGCTTTGGGAAAGCACGCGTGAGGCGCAGGCCATGCGCCTCGCGACAAAGGGTGGCCAAAATACCGGCCGCGACGCCATTATCACCATCGAGCCAGGTGACATCGAAACGGCCCTGGCGACACACGAGCGGCAGGGGTCAACCACATGACGCCTGAAACCCTCTTCTCATCTGTGCGCGCGACGCTTCTGCGCTGGCTCAAACTTGTTCCTGCCCTGTTCAGGCGCGATCCGCTGTTCCGCTATGCCACGATCGCCGCTGTTCTGGCTTTGATCTTTCTGGCTGTCAGTATCGGTCAGGATGTCGCTCGCCACGCAGACGGCCCCATGACCGGCGCTGGAAAGAACGCCGGCACGACGTCGGCTCCGGATAATTTCGAACAGGGCAATGCGTCTTCGGCCGCAGGGTCACAGACGTCGCAACCGCCCGCGCCCGGATCAACCTTAGAGCCGGCTCTCGACGATACGCCTGCTGTCGCTCCTGGCCGGCCGCTGCAAGGCATAAAAGTGGCGCCAGCGCCGCGCGAAGATTTTGGAACCGTACCCAAGGAAGGATCATCACCATGATGCAAAGAAGAAGTATGCGCGCACTGGCGCTCGGCATTGCGATCGCAGCGTTGAGCTTTGTCGACGGCTCCGGCGTCGCCCTGGCGCAAGACCAGCAGGCAGCAACCCAGAAGCAGTTGGACCGCATCGAGCAGAAACTCGATTCACTGATCGAGCGTCTGGGCACTGCCGGACAGCAGTCATCAAACGGCAACGACCGCCTGCCCGCCACCGGGAACGATGGCGCGAAAAAGCAGGGTTTCTACGATGCCGGTGCGAGCCAAGATTACCAGCGGGGCGCGCTCGCCATCGCCCGCGTTGCGCCGGCCAAAAAAGACGATCTTCCAGAGATCCCGGCCGACAGCGTCGGCAGTTTTGTCTATATCGGCGGCGCCATTCCCCTCAATGAACTGTCCCGCAACGGTGTGCTCTACACCGGCCTCACCTCAGTCGAACTCCAGGGCTGGCTGAAGGTCACAGAACCCGGCCGCACGCAACTCGCCGTCGAATACCGCGCCACCACCGGATCCAACGTTTTTGTCAATGCCGGCTGCATTGCCTCGCTCTGGCTCGAAGATCGCTCGATCGGCTCCCAGCATGGCGAAATCCCGATGCCCGCCAGAGAGCAAAAAACCGTCTCCTTCCTCTTTGGCGCCGATCTTCAGCCCGGTCTTTACAAGCTCCGCGCCTGGCTGGCCTGCACCGAGCCGCGTGACCTGCATGCACTCAACGCCCAACTGCTCATCAAGACGCCCGCCGACATGAACCTGCGCATGATCGACAGCGGCGAATTGCTGCACCGGGGGTGAGGTCATGGGGAGGACAGGGAGGATCATCGTCAATACGCGGGGGACGAGGGTTCGTCGAGGAGCAGGAGCCGCATTTGAAAGGCCGGTGTTCCGGTAGACGCTCACCAACGCCGTAGCCGTGGCGGAAAAACATGGCATCGGCAAACGCTCGCTCAACAATTTCGACTGTTTCCATTATGTGTACACGAAGGTCGCCGACGTCACGCTCTTGACCCTCGACCAAAAACTGCGCGAAACCGATATCAAGGGCGTTGCCGTGATGATTGAGGACTGTTCCGGCACAATGGGCTTCTCGATCGCCCTTTCAAACAAAAAGAGGGACAAAAATATGCAGCAGGTTTTCTATCCCGGTCATGCCGGCGAGCCTTGCGTCGGTGAATATGCGATTGTGCTCGATCGCACCGACATGATCGCGCGCGCTGATATCGTGCTGGTCAGCCGCCTCTCCCATATGGCGTCGTTCCACAGTTCCGGCTTCGGCCGCGATATCGTGCTGAACCGCATCCTGGCCAACGACCTTCAGGGCGTCAGACTGAATTGGATCAGGCTGTTCCTGCTCACTGAACAGTCTGCTTCCGCATCCGCCCCGATACCGTATTTCCATGCGACAGAGATCACCAGGATCAAACTCGACACCGACGATTTTATCGCCAGGGGCAATCCGTGCACCATTCGCCGGCGCAATTTCCTCTCGCGCCTGTTCACCGGGATTTCGCAGGAGGTTTCCTACTGGAACGGCGATGTCGTCGGCGGTTGCGCCCGCTTCTCGACGTCGCTCGAAAATTTGCGCCTTCTCGATCAGACGGAAATCGAAACGTTCTGCACCAGGATTGGGCTACGCACGCCGGCAGCTAAACCCTCGCCCGCGTCCATCAAGACAGGCAGCCTGCCCGCCGCACACAACACCTGGTCGAGTTCATCCTATCACTGACACTGCATCTTGCCTTGTGTGACAATACGCTCTATCTTGCACACAAGGCAAGATGGAGTTGGACATGGCGACTGCGCGCGTACTGAAGCGGGGGGAAAGCAAAGTCTCCGCAACCAGGCAATCCGCGAACCGATCAGCGGCGGCCGTGGCGATTGAGGATGCGCGCCGCGCCGGTCTGCTGGATGGCGACAGAACGGAACATCTCTCCTTCCGTGCGCCGAAAGCGCTGGTCGAAGCCGCCAAGCGGGAGAGCGGGATCGATTCCCCGACCGATCTCGGTATCCTCGCGCTGGCCACACTGGCCCAGCCTGATCCGGTGGTCTCCTTCCTCAAACGCACCCACGGCAAGCTCGGCCCGGGTCACGAGCTTGAGTTCTGACCTGCGCGCCCCGCTGCGGCGCTACAAGCCAGAACGACGCCGCGCCCAGCTGATACCGAGAGCGCATGACAAACTTGTCGGCGTTGCCGATATTGGCTCTACCGGGCGGCCGACATTCGTGCCGGACACCAATATCTATATCATGGCCGCGGCCGGTACCCTGCCGGATGTGGCGCGGCGGTTGGTCGACCGCTCGCTGCTGTTCCATTGCTCGGTCTGTCTGGCCGAACTCGCCACCGGCGTCGCCAATTACGATCCGGCAAGGCCGGACTGGCATCCGGTCCGGGATCATTACGCCACCCTCTTCGCCAGTATCCCAGACAGCCGCGTGCTGATCCCCGACCATCAGATCTGGATCGATGCCGGCGTCATTGCCGGTACGCTGTCGCGCACCCAGAATTTCCAGAAACATCAACGCAAGGAATGCCTGAACGACGCACTGATCTATCTCACCGCCGTCAAGGCCGGCCTGCCCTTGCTTACGGCCAACACGATCGACTTCGATCTCATTCAGCAGGTCGCGCCTGGCGGCCAGTTTGTCCATCTTTGACGGCCCTGTTTGTCAACGAAGCTGACCTACGTCCGCCAAGGCGCTTGAGGACGCGCTCACCGGCTGACCGGGTTGACCAGCCCCGGAGCAGAAGGAAGCTTCCGAGGCTCTGCGGCTGTCTGCTGCTGAGCCGGCCGATCGTTGTCATTGGACATTCCCCGATACCGTTTTTCGCCTTCCGCCATGAAAGACGCGTCGGCAATTGGAGGTTCGATCGTGCGACCGGGGCATCGACGAGGTTCGGCAATTGAGGGTCGTGGTGGTCGGCACGCATAAAAGGCTGGCGACGGATCACTCCGTCGCCAGCCCTATGAATGCCACCCGTTTCAGAAATCAGGCGAGGCCCAGTCGGCTGCCGCTCCGGCAGCGTCTTCGATGAGTTTCGCCGCGACATCCGCCGGCAGTGGCATGAAGCCATAGCCGCGTGTGATGGCTGCGTCGTGAAGATCCTCCAGCCTCTCGAACGCGTGACCTTGAGTGCCGAGCCAGAGTGCGGGGTCGTCGGTCACGTCGTGGGGGAACGCCTGCAGGAAGAAGGTCCGCAGCGGCGGGTCGTAGCCGATGATGGCTTCCGGGTCCGAGCGGTCGTGTCCGGTGACAGTGATGATGTAGCGGCTCATTGCAACCTCCTTTTGCCGGTTGGGAAGCCGGCCCCTTTGGGGGGGCCGGCCACTGATACCTCACTGCGGGTTGTTCCAGAGGATGACCTTCTTGTTCTCCTCGCCGCCGGGGGCCGGGGCGACGTTGCCGAAGATCACGCCGATCTCGGGCGCCTCGATCTTGACGGAGAGGTACTCCTCGCCGGACCGCTGCGACCGGCGATACCAGCCCGCGCCGATCTCGAAGCCGGTGCGCTTGTTGAGGATGCGGTAGTCGGGTGCTTCCTCGCTGGCCTTGGAGGGATTCGGCACGACGGTGATCGGGGCGTTGACCCGGAGCGTGGCGAAGACGCCTTCCATCGAGCCGTCGGACTTGGTGGTGAGGTTAGCGATCGTGGTAGCCATGGTGATGTCTCCTTTTCGGTTGCATCGGAAACCATTCCCGATGGCGTCGAAGGAGAGGGCCGTCCTGCTGCGGTCATCGCGGCGCAAATTCTGGAAAATTCTATTTGCCGAAAAATGCGGACAGGCCCTTCGCCTGCCCGCAAACCAAGAAACAGAAATCGAATTTTCCTGAATTTTCGTCGAGAGTACCCCGCCAGGGGTTGACCGTAGTAAGCAGGCGGTCCTCTACACAGGCGACATGAAAAGGGATTGGTTCGCGTTGCAGCCGAAGCCGGGGCGATTACCCCTGCCGCTCCGATCGCGCCCCGCCAGCTCCCGCCGGCGACCGCTGGATCGGGTTGGCCGCACCCGTCATCCGCCCTTCACCGTCATCCCAAGAGCGCCTGCTCCAGCGAGAGCGCGTCGGCTCGCACAGCCTCAGCCCGCCCACCCCGGCAATCGGAACGGTTGTGGTTTCGCCGGTCGCAGCGGTCCGGCGAGGGGCTACTTCGCCGAGTGCGGCGCTCGCCTCATTGTGTATCCGCGCTGTCGCGCCGGCCGCTGACGGCGAGGCAAAACATGATGTTGAACTTCCTCTGGGGCGACCTGCAGTGAGGTATCAGTGGCCGGCCGGTCCAGGAAGGGGCCGATTGGCCACGGCCGCAATCGGGATAGCACCCAGGCGCGCGGGCATTGTCGCCGACGGGCCAACGGAACGCCCGTCGTCGGCTCCGAGCCGCCGCCGCGATGTCACTCGCCGCATGCGGTGCCGCGCGATAGCGTAGCCAACCATTGCGTGGCCTCCGGCGCTCATCCCGGTGTCATCGCGAGCCGCTCATCGGGCGTCATGCGCTTTGCCAACACATCCCAGATCTCCGGGTCGGCGCATGACAGCATGGTTTGCCAGTCGGCGACGTCGCGGGTGGTCGTGACCAACCCATTGCCAACATCGTAGGTGACGCAGGGCTTTTCGGCCATTGCAAGCCGCAGCACATTGAGGATGGTGCCGGGGCTCGTCCCGTTCCAGATCATCAGACCGTAGTCGGCGCGCCGGACCATTTCGCGGTCCTTCTGCGCCTGTATAGCGAAGCCATGGGCACCCTGTGGCGGTGGAACAGTATAGACGGCCCAATCACCGAGATTGTTTCGCGGTTGATCACTGGCGCAAAAGACGCCGACATGTTCGTAGCCGTGCCCACCGAGCAGAGCTTGCACTTCGGTGTCGGCGCCGGGTGCGTCGCCGACGAGAACGCCGTGTTCGGCTGCCACGATCGACGCGATGCGTTCCACCACGGGATTGGGCAGGTCGACGATGTCGCGCGAGCCGCCAACAAAAATCATCGCCATGGTGTCTCTCCTTTCTCTCCAATAGCCCGCCCCTCTCCAGCCTCGCTCTCCCTCGCGCGCATGTCGGGGATGTGCATATCTTGAGGAACGATGACGGCCCGACCAGAGCGTCTCAAAACGCCATGCGGATTTTCCGCACGGCTTTTCCGACAGGTAGATGGACTGCTACGACTTGATCATCGGCGAACCATCCTGTTCATTTGTGGAATGTTCAAAGCCATCAACGCAGTCCAGATTCACGTTTCGCTGGATGAGATCCAGCAGAAAATATGGCGTCGACTTGTTTTGCCGTCAGGCTGGACTCTTAAGCAGCTCCACCTTGCCATTCAGGCGGCCTTCAACTGGTGGAACTATCATTTGCACGAGTTCAACATCGGTGGTCTGCGCTATGGCGATGTCGAGCTCCTGACGGAGGATGCCGCTAAAGACGACCCCCGCGTCTTTGATTGTCGTGAGGTTCGCCTCCGCGACTTCGCGCGGGGAGCCGTGTTCAAATACATCTATGACTTCGGCGATAATTGGTCCCACACTGTCATGATCGAGGAACTCGTTGCCCTTGAAGTCGCGCCCAAACACGGGACCTGCATCGATGGAGCGCGCGCCAGGCCGCCCGAAGATGTTGGCGGTATTCCCGGGTATGAGCACTTCCTGGAAATCATGTCGGACAAGACAGACCCCGAACACGCCGACACCAAGCGGTGGTGTGGAGGATATTTCGATCGGGAATGGTTCGACCTGGCCGTGGTGGACAAGGACGTGCGCAATGCACTGCGCGCGAATGTTAGGCGTCGGCTGCATCAGCCAAAGCCGAAGCATAGCGGACCGACAACTGCTTAAATCAACAGGCAACGATTTGACCGCCATGCAGGATCGAATGGGCGTCGGCTCGTTCGGCGAAGATCGGCCGACAGCATTCCCGGCTTTTTTTGCCCAAGCGTAAGAACGACGCCAATGCAATCTCCTGTCCGTAGCTTCACGGTCGAAATCAAGCGACGCAGCAAGAAGGGTCGTGGGCGAATCCAAGCTCAGGCGGGAGTCCGAACGAGGTTTGCAAGAACCGGCGCCGAGCCGCAGGATCCTCCCCGATCTGTCGTCGAATGCAAACGCAGCAGGCGAGCACGACATTCTGAAACGTGGCAACGAGCCATAGCCCCCGGCGTTTCGAGCGCCGGGAGCTTGGTCGAGATAGCGCTGGTAGCGGCACAGTGCGCGGCGCTTCACGCGCCGCCCTCCGCGAACCGCCATACGGGGATGCCAAGCCGACGGGCCTTGTCGGCAAGGTTGTCGGTGATGCCGGAGCCGGGAAAGACGATCAGGCCGTAGGGCACCACCGAGAGAAGCTGGGGTCGGTTCCGGCTGAGTGTGAAATGACACCCTAAGCGGCAAGGACACGCTTGCCATAGTCGCGAAGGTGGCCGGTAGGATCGACGTATCGATACAATGTCACCGGTTTGATCCCGAGTTCCTGGCAAAGTTCGGAGACGGCGGTGTCGCGATTTGCCATCGCGGCTTGCGCTAGCCGAACTTGGGCCTTGGTAAGGGCGAATTTTCTCCCGCCCTTTCGGCCTCTGGCGCGTGCGGCCTGCAGGCCGGCGATCGTTCGTTCGCGAATAAGTTCGCTTTCAAACTCGGCCAGGGCGGCGAAGATGCCGAAAGAAAGCCGCCCGGCTGGCGTTGTCGTGTCGATTTGCGCCCCTTGACCGGTCAAGACCTTCAGGCCGACACCGCGATCGGTGAGCTCGGTTACGGTTTTGACCAGATGATGCAGGCTGCGGCCCAGCCGATCGAGCTTCCAGATGACAAGCACGTCACCACTACGGAGTGCTTTGAGACAGGCCTCCAAACCGGGACGGTCATCTCTCGTGCCTGATGCACGGTCAGAATAGATGTGCTGTTCTGTAATGCCGGCACTGAGGAGCGCATCGCGCTGGAGGTCGAGCGACTGGCTTCCATCGGCTTTGGAGACGCGGGCGTATCCGATCAGCATGTTTCACAAACGAGTGTTTGAGGCATTGACGCGCAACCAGGTGCGATAACCATTGTGAATATACCTTATTCCATTTCACAAACAAGAATTCTCAATCCTTTCCTCGGGATAAAAAAGAAACATGGCTCATCGTTCCGTTCTGACTGATCGCCAACGCGCTACCCTCTTCGACCTGCCGACCGACGAAGTCTCACTTTTGCGGCACTACACTTTGGCCGACGACGATCTGGTCCATATTCGGGAACGGCGGCGTCCCGAGAACAGACTGGGATTTGCGCTTCAGCTTTGCGCGCTGAGATATCCCGGGCGGACGCTTTATCAGGGCGAGGTCATTCCTGACCAGGTTCTTGCGTTCATCGCCGCGCAGATCGGCGTGGCCGGCGACGCGCTGCTCAACTATGCCGTTCGCCGGCAAACGCGCCAGCAGCATATGGAGGCCTTGCGCGCTATCTACGGCTACAAGAATTTCGCAGGCCGCGGCGCACGGGAACTGAAAGAGTCGCTTGACGCGCAGGCCGAAGATTCCCGCTCCAATGAAGATCTCGCACGGCGATTTGTCGATGGATGCCGCCAAACTCAAACCATCTTGCCGGCGATTTCGATGATTGAGCGACTCTGCGCCGACGCCCTTGTGGCAGCCGAACGCCGGATCGAGATGCGGATTACCGATCGCCTCGATCAGCCGATCCGCGATCGGCTCGATATGCTGCTGACAGAAATGACGGAGGGCAATGTCAGCCGCTTCGTCTGGCTGCGCAGAACCGAACCGGGTGACAACTCTGCCTTGGCGAACCGTCTGCTCGACCGCCTTGAATTTCTGGCAGGGCTAGGATTGAAGCCACAGGTTCTCGATGATGTTCCGCCACATCGGATCGCCCGTCTGCGACGGCAGGGCGAGAGATATTTCGCCGATGGCTTGCGCGATATCGGAACGGAGCGGCGCCTGGCTATTCTTGCCGTTTGCGTAGTGGAGTGGGCCGCGGCGATTGGCGATGCTGTTGTGGAGACGCATGACCGGATCGTCGGCAAGACCTGGCGAGAGGCCAAACGGCTTTGCGATGGACGCGTTGCTGATGCCAAAACGGCCGTAACCGACACCTTGCGCGCCTTCTCCGGTCTCGGCACGGCAATGCTCGAAGCACGAAACGACGGCATTTCGCTTGAAACGGCGATTGCCACATCGCCAGGCTGGCCGGAGCTGGAGAAACTGGTCGCTACGGCATCTCAATTGACCGACACCCTTGCCGCCGATCCACTGGCTCATGTCATCCAGGGCTTTCATCGCTTCCGCCGCTATGCGCCGCGCATGCTGCGCTGCCTGGAAATACAGGCGGCAAGCGTGGCCGAACCGCTCATGCGAGCAATCGCCCTGATCCGGGAAAAGCGCGAAACACCGTCGCAACCGACAACTTTTCTGCGTCCCACATCAAAATGGAACCGCCATCTCAAGGCGCAGGATGACGGCGACCATCGCTTGTGGGAAGTAGCGGTCCTCTTCCATTTACGCGACGCGTTCCGGTCCGGCGACGTATGGCTCGCCCATTCCCGCCGCTATGCCGATCTCAAACAAGCGCTGGTGCCGATGTCGGCTGCTCTGGCCACAACAAGGCTGGCGGTCCCGTTCGAACCCGGCTCATGGCTTGCCGATCGCAAGGCCAGAATGGCGGATGGACTGAAGCGGCTGGCCAGAGCCGCCCGGAGCGGCACCATTCCGCTCGGCAGCATCGAAGACGGTACCTTGCATCTTGAACGGCTGACTGCGGCAACACCGCAGGACGCCGACGAACTGATCCTCGATCTTTACCGGCGCATGCCGGAAGTGCGGATCACCGACATTCTTCTGGATGTCGATGCGGCAACCGGATTTACGGAAGCCTTCACCCATCTACGAACCGGTGCTCCCTGCCAGGACAAGATCGGCCTTCTGAACGTACTGCTGGCCGAAGGGCTCAATCTGGGCTTAAGAAAGATGGCGGAAGCGTCCAATACCCACGACTACTGGCAATTGTCTCGCCTTTCGCGCTGGCATGTCGAAAGCGACGCCATCGACCAGGCGCTCGCCATGGTGGTCGCGGCTCAAGGCCGTCTGCCGATGGCCCAATTCTGGGGAATGGGAGCGACCGCTTCCAGTGACGGCCAGTTCTTCCCGACCGCGCGACAGGGCGAGGCGATGAATCTCATCAACGCCAAATATGGCAACGAACCAGGTGTAAAGGCATATACACACCTGTCCGATCAGTTCGCCCCTTTCGCGACCCAGCTCATTCCGGCGACCGTCAGCGAGGCGCCTTATATTCTTGACGGTCTCCTCATGAATGAAGCCGGCCAGCGTGTCCGTGAACAATACGCCGATACCGGCGGCTTCACCGACCATGTCTTCGCCACCGCCTCGATCCTGGGTTACCGGTTCATTCCGCATATCCGGGATTTGCCGTCGAAGCGTCTTTACGTGTTCAATCCTGCCGGCACACCTAGCGAGTTGCGCGGCCTCGTCGGCGGCAAGATCAGAGAGGACCTCATCGTCTCGAACTGGTCCGACATTTTGCGTAGTGCTGCGACCATGGTCGCCGGCATCATGGCGCCCAGTCAGCTGCTGCGCAAATTCGCTTCCTATCCGCGCCAACACGATCTTGCGCTCGCCCTTCGCGAGGTCGGCCGCATTGAGCGCACGCTGTTCATCATTGAATGGATCCTCGATGTCGACATGCAGCGTCGTGCGCGCATCGGTCTCAATAAAGGCGAGGCACATCACGCGCTCAAGAACGCCCTGCGGATAGGCCGGCAAGGCGAGATTCGTGACCGGACCACGGAAGGCCAGCACTATCGCATAGCGGGTCTCAATCTGCTTGCCGCCATCATCATCTACTGGAACACGGTTCATCTCGGGCGAGCCGTCCTGCAGCGCAGAAATACGGGGCTCGACGTGCCGCCGGAACTGCTTGCCCATATCTCGCCGCTCGGCTGGGCGCATATCCTGCTCACCGGCGAGTACCGATGGCCCAAGCCCACCAAGCGAGTTGAGGCCATCCTTCGCGCTGCTCCATGACAAAAACGGCCCGGCGCGAAAATCAATGTGGCGGAGTATCTTCGCCCACCGCGCGACCGAGAGTCGCGCCCTCTATCGTTTTTTGTGCGCAACTGGAGATTGCCCACTATCTTTGGGCCCGGGCGCGATTATGATGGCAGTCGATGCGGTTACGAGGGGCCTATGCATCGCACCGTCGCAAAGCTCGGCTTGACGCTGTTTCTCGTCGTAGCGACGTGGCCGGCTATTGCCGGCGAGGCGCAATCGCCAGTCACCTTCGTGCGCTCGATCCTCAATGCCCCCGCCAGCGAGATGAGCTTCGCCCGCACCAAAATCGCGGTCGACAGGTTCGCCGATCCGTCGATTAATGAAGCGGCCACGATTGCTGAACTCGACGGCATGGTGGCGATTGTCGGCAAGATGCTGTCCACCTTGCCGCCGGCCGAGGCGGCAACCGACATGGAAAAGATGAAGGCTCTGAGGGCGTTCATCTATGAGCCGGGACACTGGAACGATCAGAAACCGTTCCAGTACGATCTGGCCGATCCTTTCGGCCAGCAGTTCGGCGCGCAGATGCTGACGCGCTACCTTGCCACGAAAAAGGGCAATTGCGTTTCTATGCCGATGCTGTTCCTCGCCCTTGGCGAAAAGCTCGGCCTCGATCTCGCCCTCTCGACAGCGCCGCTCCATGTGTTCGTAAAGTTCACCGACCGAGCGACAGGCAAGACATGGAATCTTGAAACGACAAGCGGGGCCGGCTTCGCCCGCGACGAACACTATCGCAAGATTGCGCCAATGACAGACCAGGCGGTTGCCAATGGCGTCTATCTCAAGACACTGAATCGCCACGAAACACTTGCGCTGATCGCGACCGGCGCTCTCGATGCTCTGCTGGCGGCAGGCCGCTATGACGAAGCCATCGCCGTTGCCGATGTGCTGATCGAAGCCAATCCGGCCGATGCCTACTCGCTGACCAAGAAAGGCACGGCCTACTATCGGCTGCTCGAACGCGACTTCATTCGCAAATATCCGGCCGAGAAAGACATTCCGCCGGCAGAAATGCCGCGCGCCATTGAGCTTTCACGTGCCAATCAGGACGCCTTCGCCAAGGCAGAAGCGCTTGGCTGGCGCGAGCCGAAACTGAACTGAATACCGAATACCATTTGAAGAGGCAGGGGACTGAAAATGGGAGTTGGAAGGATCGTTCAACGCTTGCTGGCGGTCATGCTGGCGATCTCGATGACGGTCGCCGGCACGGCCGGCGGTTACGCCGCTTCGGCATTCAGACCACACTTGTTGCCACTTTCCAGCGGGGCTCAGGCTACTCCGGTGCGTTTCATATCTCCCGACACGATGGACCCGACAATGCCGGGGGTCGGAACAAACAGATACGCCTACGCCGAAAATGATCCTGTCAATAAAAGCGATCCAAATGGTCATATTTGAGGGTGGGTCGCCGGTGCGATAGTAGGCTACTTCGCTTCTACCACCGAAGCCAATACCCCCACCACGCCTGACGATATAGCGCAGACAAGTGAGACGGAAGCGTTGGCAAATATGGCGCTTGGCGCTGCGTCTGCTCCTACCGGCGGCGTCGCTTTGGGTATCGGCCAAGGCATGGCTAGAGCAAGCACCTTAAGGGGCCTAAGCTACGCTCAACGGACATTTAGCGAAACATTCAGCTCGTTCGGCAGAGCACAATATTCAAAATTGGCTGGAACGAAAATAAGTACGATTGATGACCTCGCCTCTGCGATAAAAAGTGGACAAGTAAAACCAAGCCAACTCTCGGTTGAAACCGGGAGAGTTAATGGAAAAGGGTATATTATGAACACCCGCACGGCGACTGCTTTGGAGCGCGCCAATGTACCGCGGTCACAATGGAATATTGTAGATAAGACGAAGGACAAGTACGCAATGGATCGATTGAGAGCTCAGCTTGAAAGAAACAACATACCTCCTGGGCAGACCATTTCTGCGCCAAAGAGCGAGAGTTCAGGTGCATCTGCCGGAAGTGCGAGTGCGTCTAACGGGAATTCGGGTGGCGGACTTCTAGGCGCAATAGGTCGTGCAACCGGTCTCTGGTAAGAGTAGGCAAGTCTCATGAAAGAATTCCTGCAATTGCCTTATGACTCAAGTGGGTATGGGGACTTTGGCGTCTCCTATGTCGGTACCGATGCGAGGGTGCATTTTAGGTATCGGGCCGGCGGAAAGGATCGCATTCCCGAATTGTATTTTGAGTTTTGCATACATATGTCGGTAAATGGCATTCTAAATAGCCAGAAGCAGCTTCCGTACGATGTTGTTCTGGCAGAAAATTATAAAAATGAGGAATATGAAGGATTCTCTAGATTTTTATTTATGCTAAGCGGGAGCGATTTTCAGTTCGAAATTATCGCCAAGAATTGTACTTTTGCAGAATCCACGGAGAAAAGCACGCTTGTCGAATGAAGACACGGCAATCTCGAATCGTCGCCGTCTTCATGACAAGAACATTGCCACAGTGTTGATGAGAACGTAGGTCTGCCTCCTCCAGAATGGACCCTATTATGGCAAGCTCGTCCTTGCCGCTTAGGGTGTCATTTCGCACTCAGCCGGAACCGACCCCAAGCTGGTCGTTGCGGCGGAAGGGTGCGGCCTTGGCGTGGCGGTTCCAGTCCGGCTTGAACGCGATCTGGGTGATCTTGCGGTTCTCGGCCCAGCAGGCGGCGATGCGCTCGGCGCCGCGCGGGCTGCCGCCGTGGAGCAGGACCATGTCGGGATGCTTCTCGCGGGCCTTGTCGAGCGCGTCCCAGATCCGGTCGTGATCGTTGCAGTCGAGGCCGCCGGCGAAGGCGATCTTGGTGCCGGCCGGGACCAGCACCTCGGTTTCGGCGTGGCGGCGGGCGGCAAGGAAGTCTCTGGAGTCGATCACCGCCGCGGTCATCGCCTGGTGGGAAACCTTGGAGCCGGTGCGCGGGCGCCATGCCGATCCGGTTTGTGCCTCGTAGAGGTCGGCGGCCTCATCGCGCATGATTTCGAGCACGTTGCGGCGCTCGATGTAGGTGATGCCCTCGGCAGTGAGCCGTTCCAGCTCGACCGACTTCACCTCGGAACCGTCCTGCTCCTGCTGGCTCGAACGCTGCGCCTCCTCGTTGCGGTCGAGGCTGCGGGCGACGCGCTCGGCGGCACGGTGAAAGACGTTTGCGAAGGACCAGAGCAGGTCGTCGAGATCGGGTTCGAGCCTGGTATCGCCAAGCATGCCGGCGAAGGTCTCGACGATCCCGGCAAGCCCGGCCCGGATCACCTCGTCGTCGGGAAGTGGCCGAGCATCAGGTTCGTCCTGATGCGGACGATGGCCGTACATCTGCAGCTCGAGGATGACGCGGTCGGTCGGCGAGGAGGCGTGGTAGGGCTCGTGGGCGTCGTCGAAAGGAAGTTCGTAGGTCATGGCGTGTCTCCGTCGGTTGTTGCCGCGCCCATCGCGGCCTGACAGCGAAACCCGGCCGCGCGCCGGGCGCGGCTGCACCGAAGGCCGTAGCAAAGCGGAGGACGGCGCAGCCGTTGCGGCCGTGACCGGTGGGTGGCAGGGGTCGCCTCTCGGGCAGGCCGCGGGCGCGGCCTCTCCGGCGGACCGTCGCCATGCCTGCAAGTCTTCCGGTGACGCCCTCGCCCGCCTGCCGCTCCGGCCGGTCATCAGGGCGGCAGGAACAGACGGGCATCCTCCGGGACGAGCTGATCGCTGAGCCATGCCGCGAGATAGGCGGGGCCGAGATGGCGCAGATCGTCGTTAAAGTCGCCGAGCTGCGGCCGCAACACCAGGGCGAGAATCCCGGCCTCGCCTGCGCGTTGGCTGAGACGCTCGATACCGTGCCGGCCGGCGGCATCGGCATCGGCTGCGATATAGAGGCGACGGCAGCCGGGCGGCAAGATCAGGCCGGCGAGGTGATTGGCCGAGGTCGCGGCGGCCACAGGCAGTGGCGGCATCACCATGCGCAGCGAGGCCATCGTCTCGAACCCCTCGCCGGCGGCCATGACCGGGACCGGGGCGCCGGGATCGAGGCCGAGCCAGATGCCGTTGCCAAGCAGGTCGCCCAGCGAGCGGCGTGGATCAGCGAGTTGCGCCTTGCCCTGACCCGAAGGATCAAGCCTGGTGCGCTGCAGGCCGGTGATCTCCCCGTTGAGGTTGGTGACAGCGGCGATCAGCGCAGGCAGGGTCTGCGTCTCGCCGGTCACGAGATCCCGGTAGTAGCAGCCGGGATGGAAGCGCAGGACACGCTCATGCGCGGAGAGCAGAATGCCGCGGCCGGCAAGATATCTTCCGCCAGCGTACCGGCGATCGGTTGCGACATGGCGAACAGGCGACGCGCGGCATGGGGAGAGCCGCGTGCCGCGGCAGGCTGACGCTGCGTGCCAAGGGGCTGGGCCAGGGGCTGGGGCGGCGGCAGCGGCAGGGCGAGGAAGCGACGTGCTTCATCCGCGACATCGCGGAACTCGGTCAGGCCGCAGCTTTCTCGGATGACATCGAGCAGATCGCCGAATTCGGCGGTGGCGGCATCGGTCCAATGTCCGGCCGCACCGGGACCGGATTCCGGCCCGCTGAGCCGGACGAACATTGACCGGCCAGGCGTGTTATGGACATCGCCGACCATCCAATAGCGACCCTGGCGTCGCCCGTTGGACAGGTAATGGCGACAGACCGCCTCGGCATTGCGGGCAAGGCGACGTGTCAGATCGGAGGCCGAACCCCGCCAGGTCACGGCCGAAGATTCCCCTGTTGCGGCAGCTCATCGCTGCAGCGCCGCGGTGAGAAAATAGCGGGGCACTCATGGTTGGATGAGATCCGCAGGTTTGTCATAAAGGTTTCCTCCTGTGCATGGTGATTTCGCCTCGCCCGGCCCCGTTTCGGCTGCGGGACGTGTTGGCCGGCCTTCCTGCGAAGCAAAAATGCCGCCCCCCTGCCCTGGAGGACGGCGTCTCTCTGTTACGGAAGAACGGAAGGAACGGCGCACGGATGCGCGCGCACCGCGATGAGGATCAGACCGCGAGATCGAGGATCTGTTTTGCCCGGCCTTCCATATCGAGCCGTACATCCTGGTGGGGTTTGTCGCGGGCCACCCGGGTGATGCCCTGCACGAAATCGAAGATTGAGGCCGGCGGATGACCTTCCTCGTTCAGAACCGTGTCGATGATCTTCGTGGTGTCGGTCTTGGAGAAGCCACGCTTGCGCAGGAAGGCCTGGCGGTCGTCGTCATCGCGGGCAACAATGCGTTCCCGCGCCGCCTTGATGCCATTGACGAAAGGCATGGGGGAGGATTCGGCAAACTGGATCAGCGCCGGTTCCGCTTCGAGCGCGAAGCGGGAAGGAGCATATTTGGAATGCCGGATGGTGATTTCCTGGAAATCTTCAACACCCCACAAGCAACGATTTTGGCACACGGCGCGGAGGTAAAAGCTGGCTATGCCAAGCGTCCTGGCGCCGACTTCCGAGTTCCAGCAGTAAAACCCCCTGAAAAATACATCCGGAGACCCGTCGGGAAGTTTGCCCGCCTCAATCGGATTGAGATCATCGACAAGAAAGACGAAGACATCGCGGTCGGAGGCGTACAATGTCGTGGTATCTTTCGAAACATCGACATGGGGGTTATAGATGCCAGTATCCCACTGAAGGCTTCCTGGCACTTTCCAGCGTGTGTCACCAGTGCCGTTACCAGCAATCTTCTGCACAGCCTCGATCAAGTCGGCGTCGAATATTCGACCGTAATCTGGCCCCGTCACGGCCCTGAGTTCAAGGCGGCCATTTTCGATTTCGAGCGTTTTGACCTGTTCTGCCCTGCTCGAGGTCAGGCCATACTGCAGATTGATGCCGGCGAGCGGCGCCGGAAGCTGACGCAGATAAGCGGCCGGCGCACCGATCAGGCTGGCAAGCTGGCCGAAACTCCAATGCGTGGGCGCGACAGGTGCATCCGCGTCTGGCAGTATCAGGGTGAGACGTTCAGGATCGTCACGAGCGGCCTCGACGCGGACAGCCTTGCTCTCGACGATACGCGTGCGACTGCGCGACGACCGGGCAGCAAGCGAACCGCGCAGATCGTCGAGCGACAGGAACCGCTCATCCGCTGAACGGTTGAACCACTCGGACGAGACGCGGCCGATGCGCTGCCCGCGGCTGACGTCCACCTTGTAGCCTGCCCGCGTGCCCTGCGAGGGAGATTGGATTTCCATCTGTGTCATGGGGTTTCTCCGCGGCGGACGCCGGGAGCCTCTCTCCCGGACCTTCGCCCGCCCACCACAGCCCGGCCCTCCTCTTTCCTCTGCAGGCACACCCGCCAGCCAAAGCACGGCCATCAACGCCGGAACGGCAAGAGGCATGGCAGGTCCAGGCTAGCGGAAATAGAAAAGGCCCGGCTTGATCGCCGGGCCTGCTGTGGACTGCTGATTTCGACGGCTTGAACCGCCCCGGGTTTTCCGGAGGCCGTTTCGTTTGAGTCACGCGGCCATGGCTGGTTCTTCCAGCATGGCATAGTAGCGTTCCTCGGCTTCGGCCGGCGGGATGTTGCCGATGGGCTCCAGCAGCCGGCGATTGTTGAACCAGTCGACCCATTCCAACGTCGCGAACTCGACGGCCTCGAACGAGCGCCATGGTCCGCGTCGATGGATCACCTCGGCCTTGTAGAGGCCGTTGATCGTTTCGGCGAGAGCATTGTCGTAGCTATCGCCGACACTGCCCACCGAAGGCTCGACGCCGGCCTCCGCCAAGCGCTCAGTGTATCGAATGCTGACGTACTGGGCGGATTCAAGCGGTCGTCGCAACACCTAAACGAAGGAGGTTGCGATGGGCATCCAAAAGCGACGATCACACCGTTCTGGACGAGCGCCGTTGCCGTCACCGGGACGTCCGCCAGTGGCGGAGAGATCTGAACTCCAGCGATTCTGGTTGGGGATCGCGCAAGGAATGACAAGCGAAGATGCTGCGCTGGCTGCTGGTATGTCGCAGCCTGTTGGAACCAGATTGTTCCGACAGGCGGGTGGCATGGCACCAGCGATGTTCAGATCTTCGAGCAAGCCGCCGTCCGGGCGGTACCTCTCGTTTGTGGAACGTGAGGAGATCGCACTACTTCGCGTTCAAGGCCTTTCGAGACGCGAGATCGGTCGCCAACTTGGCCGATCCGCCTCAACCATCTCCCGCGAGCTACGACGCAATGCCGCGACGCGCAGCGGTGGCCTGGAGTATCGTGCATCGACAGCCCAATGGCATGCCGAGCGATCGGCCCGTCGACCCAAACCGACCAAGCTTGCGCTCAACACGACCTTGCGCACTTATGTTGAGCAGAGACTGGCCGGCGTCGTCATGACTCCGAGCGGCGCTCCCGTTCCGGGTCCCGCCGTTTCGTGGAAGGGCCGCCGGCATGGCCCGCGAAAGAATCGGCGGTGGGCCACGGCCTGGAGCCCGGAACAGATTGCCCGACGCTTGCCGATCGACTTCCCGGACGACGAGACGATGCGCATCAGCCACGAAGCCATCTATCAGGCCCTTTTTGTTCAGGGCCGGGGAGCGCTACGCCGCGAACTGTCGGCCTGCTTGAGAACGGGGCGCGTGTTGCGGGTCCCCAGGGCGCGCGTACGCGGGCGAGGCAAGAGCTTTGTCTCGCCGGAGATCATGATCAGTCAACGCCCCGCCGAAGCGGTCGATCGCGCGGTGCCGGGTCACTGGGAGGGAGACCTCATCCTTGGTCTTGGCAGCTCGGCGATCGGCACGCTGGTTGAGCGTACGACGCGCTTCACGATGTTGCTGCATCTTCCCCGACTTGCGGGGCATGGCGAAGCTCCGCGCATGAAGAATGGCCCTGCTCTCGCGGGACACGGAGCTGAAGCCGTGCGTGACGCGATTACGCGCACCATCATCACCTTGCCCGAAGAGTTGCGGCGTTCGCTGACCTGGGATCAGGGAGCCGAAATGGCTCAGCATGATCGTCTCAAGATCGACGCGGGTGTCCAAGTCTACTTCTGCGATCCGCAAAGCCCATGGCAGCGTGGCACCAACGAGAACACCAATGGACTGCTGCGTCAGTACTTCCCGAAAGGCACCGACCTGAGCGTCCACAGCGCCGACGAGATCGCCGCCGTGGCCGTGGCCCTCAATGCCCGACCGAGAAAAACTCTGGGATGGAAAACACCCGCAGAAGCGCTTGACGAGTTGCTGTCGCGAGTGAACACAATCGGTGTTGCGACGACCGCTTGAATCCGCCCTGGCTGCCTCTATCGCTGTGATGGATGAGCCCGCCTCCCTGCACGGGCCGCCGATCATGGAGAGCCTGTTCCAGAGCGTCCAGAACGAAGCTGGCATGCGCCGTCCGGCTCACCCGCCAGCCGACGATCCGGCGAGCATAGGTGTCGATGACAAAGGCGACATAGACGAAGCCCGTCCAGGTCGCGACGTAGGTGAAGTCGGAGACCCACAGCATGTTCGGCGCCGGGGCATGGAACTGGCGATTGACGTGATCGAGAGGGCATGGTGCCGCCTTGTCGCTCACCGTGGTGCGGATCGGCTTGCCGCGGATGATGCCTTCGAGGCCCATGGCCTTCATCAGGCGGGCAACCGTGCAGCGGGCGACATCGAAGCCCTCGCGCTGCAACTGCCGCCAGACCTTGCGAACGCCGTAGACGCGGAAGTTCGCCTCGAACACGCGTCGGACCTCATCCTTCAAAGCCTCATCCCGCTTCGCCCGAGCCGACAGCCGGGAGGGATCGATGCGCTTGGCGACATGGTCGTGGTAGGTCGACGGGGCGATCGGCAGCACCTTGCAGATCGGCTCGACCCCATGCGCCTCGCGGTGATCGTCAATGAATGCGATCATGGCTTGAACCGGCGGTCGAGCTCCGCCTGGGCAAAATACGCGGAAGCCTTGCGAAGGATCTCGTTGGCCTGGCGAAGCTCGCGGTTCTCGCGTTCCAAAGCCTTGAGTTTCGTCGCCACATCCGTAGGCACACCGGCTCGCACGCCACTGTCGCGCTCGGCCTTCTTCACCCACTCATGCAGCGTCTGCGCCGTGCAGCCGATCTTGGCGGCGATCGACGACACCGCCGCCCACCGCGAGGCATGCTCGCCTTCGTGATCCAGAACCAGCCGCACCGCACGGGCTCGGACCTCGGGAGAGAACTTGTTGGTCGTCTTGCTTGTCATGGCTCCACCTTCTCAGGAGTTGGAGCCTCCGATCAACCCGGCGCGGTTCAGCTCGCTTGCCGGGAGCCGGTTGCTTGCGAGGAATGCGCGACGCTCAGTCAAGCACCGAATGCCGGAAGCCTTCGCCCTTCAGACTGTCTCGATAGATGGTGTTACGGCGAACGAAGGAGATGCCGATATCGCACTTCTTGCTTGAACGTCGGCGCAGTATCAACGATGGATTTCAGGACGGCCTATTCGAGCCCCAGCTTTCGCTTGAGTTCGGCATTCTCCTTGCGCAGACGCTCGGCCAGCAATCTCTTCAGCCGCTCGTTTTCTTCCTCAAGCGCAAGCAAATCCTTCAGGTCGTTGCCCTCCTCTGCTGGCCTGACGGCCCTCTTCCATTGATAAAAAGTCTGCTCGGAAATGCCGGCCTTCCGCGTGGCGCTCTTGATGCTTTCCCCAGCTTTGATCGACTTCTCGATAAGGCCAAGTTTTTGCGCTCGTTCCGTTGTGGAATGAACCTTGCGCGGCGACCGCATTGCGGGAACATTGGCACTGGGGACTGCAGCCTCGGACGTGGCCTTTCGCGCGATTTGCTTTGCTTGCGCTTTCGGCTTCCTGGGCCTCGAAGATTTCTTCGTCACTTGAGCCGTGTCCCCCGTGTCAGCAGCATCGGCGGGAAGCTGCATTGATTCAACGTCCTTTAGATCGGCCATAGTATGCTCCGCTCGCTTCATTTTTCGATCTTCAGCATCAATGGCCGTCACATCGGAGTCAATACGCCGAAGCTTCGGCAGTTCCACAGCGCCGACTTCTTTCGTCATGTCGGCGGCAATAGAGCCCAGATCAAGATCGCCCCAGATCGAACGGTTCTGCCTGGATCTACCCCGCTTTTGCTTGATCTCAATAGTGAACGGTCGCGCCTGCCGCTTCATAATATTCCTTCCTTGATGAGGAACGACTTGCATGACAAGTCGCTGTATCGCCGGCGGGCGCGTGTGTCGCCCGGCGTCGTGTTTAAGGGGCGGAGCTTTATCGATGCTGTTGCCGGCTAGCAACCGGCGATAGTTCACGGCATCACCTGACCCGATCGGAGACAGGCTGAGGTAAGCCGTGATGAACGGCTTCGTCACGACATGCTCCGTGTTTTTACGCCAGCGGTGTCGGATCCTGCGACTGTGTCCGTGCGATGGCGCTCGTCGAACAAGGCATCGAATTCAGCCTTGCCCCGCGCGCGTGACTGTCGAGCGGCTTCGGGAAGGTTTCGGGTGGGAATATCGACGAGCCGCTCCGCCGCCGCTTCGGTCGATGCGAGATTGAGATAGCGGTGCAGGTTCGCGGCAAGACGCGTGTTCGTCCGCGATCGGCGCAATATCGCGGTGGCGACCTCGTCTCCATCATAATTCTCGAAGCAGTTGTCAAACGCGCGGGTTGGTCTGCGCCCATACGCGATGACCTTGGCCGCATAAGCGACGCGGCCGCGGAAATTTTCCGGATCGTTAAGACGCGACATCTCGGTATCTCTCCTTGGGAGTCGGGCTTTGTTCTGTGGTCAGGAACGCGACTTTCGACGCATCTGCGAAACTGCCAGAAGTTCTTCGATCTCCGCGTCGGACAGATCTTCAAGAGGCTTGGGGATGGGTCTCGGCCCGCCGGTGTCGATTAAAACAGTGCGTCTGCCGTGCTGATCGGCCGCAAAGGCGTCGGGATTTCTATCGCCCCCGATCTCCTTGAATTCGGCAGGCATGGTGTTCCAGATCGCCTCGAGCTTCTCCGCACGCGTCATGCTGTCGCTGGCACCCGTCTCATAGGCGATGATGGCCGCCCGCATTGCATCCGGGCTGCGCCTGTTTGCGAGGTTGCAGAAGCCGTGAAACCAGCGTTCGCGGCCCCGGATCCTGATCGCGAAGAAGACGCTGGTGACATACCCGGCCTTGTATTCGGACAGGCCGAACATGCCGGTGCGCATGAACAGCGGCGGCAACAGGTCAAGCATGAAATGATAGGTCGAACCCTGTAGTTCGAACCACTCGCCGTCATAGGGCGCGCCCGACAGAGGATCGTTCCCTGGGGTATCGCGATGCCTGTCAAACAGTTGAAACATCTGTTCTTGGGTGGCGACACCCTCGAAGACTTTGCGGAAAGGCGGATGATCGGACATGGCTTGTTTCCCGATGAGCCGAACCGGCCACATGCGCGACATGGCGCGGCAGCTCGGCAATCGGCGAATTGAAGGGATTGGCGAGATGGCGCCGCCCCGGGATGGGCGAACGACCGTCAGGCAGCGCGCAATAGCGATGCGCAGAAACGAAAGGGCCCGGCATGACCGCCGGGCCCCTGTGCGGAATGGCCGTGCCGACTACTCGGCGGCCTGGAGATGATCGCCCTCGCCGCCGTTTTCGGCAGAGGGCTCATCGGAAGAGGACTGCGCGCCACTGTCGGGAAATGCCGGGAGAATGTTCGCAGTCTCCGGGTCGGATCCTGCCAGTGCATTACCGTCGGTCAGTGGCTCGACGCTCTGCGACAGGCCGTCATCGGAACGACGCAATGGCTCGGGCAGCCAGTTCGACCCCTCGAGGAGGCGAGCGGCCTCGCGGGCCATGCCGTCCTTCTTCATGTGGTCGATCAGTTGCGCGGGTTGCGCGCCACGGGCTTCACGAACGGCCTGCAGGATCCGCGCCTTGGTCAGATGTCCGAGGAACTCGACCGTCGGCGTCCAGCCGGCAACGACCATGTCGAAGCCGAGCGCGCCGGCAAGCAGGTCGGCATGCGCGAGCGCCCGTGGCCGCCTGTTCCAGGGCTCGACCACGGCGTTCAGGGACAGTGAGACGCAATGCGCGAACAGCGCCTTGCGGCTTGCTTCATCGAGATCCAGAAGGAAGGTCCAAAGTTCCGCTTCATCCTCAGGAAGATCACGGTCAAAACCTTCGTGGCGCTCAGTGATCTCCTTCGCCCACGACGTTTCGGCCAGTCCGTCGACCTGGCTGAAGCTGCCGCTCTTCAGGCTGATCTCCAGACACGAGGCGGCAGCGAAGCGATAGAACACCTGCAGCACGAGGGCATGGAGGGCGGCGACGAAGGCTATATCGGCATCACCGGCCAGCGCATTGCGCATCGCCAACGTCCGTTGGGCGGTCAGGTCGAGGACAATCCGGTCCGGCAGCGGCTTGACGCCGTCATCCTCAGCCTCCACGCCGGCATCACCCTCTCCCGGTCTGACGTCGACAGCGACCTTGTCGACGTCACCGACACCGGATGTGGCATCACCGGTGTCCGTTTCAGCGCTGCCGTCATCTTCCGCTCGAGGCTCGTCCTCGGGGCGCACAAAGCCCGCTTCGACCTGAAGCTGGCCGTCCGCGCCAAGCGTGACGAACACGCCAGCGATGGCCTTTTGCTCGGGATCGTAGCTGTGTGGACGATCGTCGAATGCATCCAGTTCGGCTCCGAGCTGGTCGAGTTTGCTTTCAACCTGCTCATCGGCTTCATCGGCCTCGGCATAATCCGCATCGAGTTTTTTATATTCGGCTTTCAACGCATCGTAGCGTTGGATCTCCTCTGCGCTCAGCTCCTCGGCTTCGGCATAGACTCGTCGCATGCCGGACGTATGGCCGTATGGAAAGCTGATCGCCGTCTCCACCCACTTCCAGCCTTCGGTCCTGATCGCCTCCGCGTCGACCTTCAGCTTTTCGAAGACCAGTTGTTCGAGAAGTGCCGCATCCTGGAACCAGCCACCGGAATCCTGCTCGAACAAATCGCGCAGGATGATGCCGCCAGCTGCCTCGTAGGCCTCCGCCCCGACATAAACGGCCCGGCGATCGTCGGCCCTCACGGTGGTCTCCGTCAGCAGTCGCCTTATGTAATAGGGCTCCTGCATATGCGAGGTGGAGACACGCTCCCACACCTGTTCCTGGCGCGCATGATCGTCTGAGATCGAGAACGCCATGATTTGGTCCAGCCGGATCTCATCTTTTTCATAGAGATCGAGCAGTTTTGGCGACAGCGATGCGAGCCGCAGGCGCTGCTTCACCATCGCCGCTGATACGAAGAAGCGGGCGGCGATTTCCTCGACGTCGAGGCCTTGGTCGCTAAGCGTTTTGAATGCTCGGAACTGATCAAGCGGATGGAGGTCGGCTCTCCGCAAGTTTTCGGCAAGCGAGTCCTCTTCGGCCGAGGTCTCCTGCACGCGATTGACGATGCACGGGATTGGCTCGTTCTTCGCCAGCCGCTTCTGCTTGATGAGGATGCCGAGAGCCAGATAGCGCCGGCCACCGGCCGGCACCTCGAAGTCGCCGGTCTCTTCACCGTTTTCGTCGAGCACGGCACGGACATTCAGGCTTTGCAGGAGCCTGCGCCGCCCAATATCCTCGGCAAGCTGCTCGATGGACACGCCGTCCTTCACCCGCCGGACATTCTTCTGCGACAGCACCAGTTTGTCGTAGGGAATGTTTTCCGCGGCGTTCATTGCGATCTTCTGAATGGTCCTTGCCATGGTCAGGTTCTCCATGACGGGCGGCCCGGGGCCACTCCCCGCACCTCCAAAGCCCGTCAGAAAACCTCCCCTCCCCCCTTTACCTCTGCGGGCCGCCTCACCAGCGCCCGGCAACGATGCACCGACGGCCAGCCCTGCATCTCCCCGTCATCGCACAAGCTTTTCCGTGTGCAACCTGTTGGCCTGCAGATCCTGCACGTCGTGGTCGTGACTCTGGACACGATGTTGTTTCTGGCCCTAGCGACACATGTATAAATTGACCGTACGTCATGATACGCGAAGACTGTATCGAGGTCGGAATTGAGAGTGCAATTCTTTGTCGAGCAGGTTCGCCCGGCCGGTAATGGTGCAAGTTGGCCGGCTTGACCGTGAGCGCGTCAGCACAGTGCGACGCACGAACATTCCACTCGCAAATTTGGGGTGAAGAGGGACCCTCACCGTTCTTGCATAGCTGCACTGCACAAAATGTGTTTGCGCATCGCACAACTTTTAGCCATTAAGCCTACAGCTGATGCACGCGATGGTCTCCTCCCATTCCATCGTATCAGCTGTTCCCCTCTGAAGGTTTTGACCTTCACACCTAAAGGGCCTCGGTTTTCCGATGGCCCTATTTTTTTGGCGGTCGAAACGTCGTTGATTGTCTTCGTCACTGTGTGGAAGGCGGCGCGACCGCCGCTTCAGCCATTAGGCCTTGGGGTCATTTCTGCCGGGCTCAATCCACCCCTCCCGACAATAGTCTGTAAGCGCGTAGGCGTCCCCACGTAGCGTGCAGGCGGTTGATCGCTCATTTTCAGCATGAATCATGCGGAGAATCCTATGAGCGACAGTATGAGCCATCATCGAACATTCGAGATTTTGACGGCGGAGCCTGTGCCGTCCCGACGCAAGCCGCGCTCGGCGGTTGCGCGTTCCGAGGGGCTGGACCCCTCGCAGCTCTATGCGTGGCGCCGCAAGGCGCTTTCGTCGGGCATGGTTGCGCCACTGACGGAGGGAGCGAGCAAGCCGGCGAAGTTCACGCGCTTTGAAGCGGTGGGCAGCGACACGGTGGAAATCGTCATTGGCGACGCAGTGGTGCGCGCCGGCGGCGATGTCGATCCCGATCGCCTGGCGAGGATCATCCGCGCGGTTCGTAAGGCATGATCGCTTCCGGTGTGGTGGTTTACGTGTCGTGCCAGCCGGTCGACTTCCGCAAGGGCGCGGCATCTTTGATGGCGCTGGTCAGGGATGGCGGCCTGGACCCATTCTCGGGGGCACTTCACGTATTCCGTTCGAAGCGTGCGGACCGGGTTCGCATCGTGTGGTGGGACGGCAGCGGGGTTTGTCTTTATTCGAAGACTCTGGAAGATCACAGCTTCTGCTGGCCGGGGATATCGGCCGCGCGCATGCGTCTCGACCACGCCCAGTTGATGGCGCTTCTGGCCGGACTGGACTGGAAAAAGATTCGTCCGGCCAGGGTCAGGCGGCCGTTATCGACGGGCTGAAACCGGCCTGCGGCAAGATGAATCAT
This sequence comes from Mesorhizobium sp. L-2-11, assembly GCF_016756595.1. NCBI lineage: Bacteria > Pseudomonadati > Pseudomonadota > Alphaproteobacteria > Hyphomicrobiales > Phyllobacteriaceae > Mesorhizobium > Mesorhizobium sp. L-2-11. The sequence continues at coordinate 185,756 of NZ_AP023259.1, forward strand.
GCGGCTGGAACGGTTGGGAAAGCGGCTGTTTTTGTGCTCTGTTGCTTGCCATGGTTCTACCGGGTCTTGCCCTTCCCGACGACGTTGATGCGCTGAAGGCGATGATCCTTTCCATGGCTCGCGAGCAGGCTGCAAGCGAGGCCCGGATCGCAGTCGCCGACGCTCGGATCGCAGCATCTGAGGCGGAGGTCGCCCGGCTGAAAGCTGTCGAGAAAAGCGCCAGCGAGCGGATCGCCAATCTCACGTCAATCCTGAAAGTTTTACAGCGCACGCAACATGGCACGCGTTCCGAGCGGCTACGCCTGGCCATCGACGACGAGCAGGCCTCCTTTGCCTTCGAAGAGGTCGAGACCGGCCTTTCGGAAATCCGGAGCGAACTCGACCGCGCGGTCGGGAACAAGCCGAAGCGCGCCCCGCGTCCGCGCAAGGGCTTTGCTGCCCACCTCGAACGCATCGAGGAGGTCGTCGAGCCGGAAATCCCGGCCGACTGCGAGGGGCTTGAAAAGGTTCTGATCGGCGAGGATCGATCCGAGCGGCTGGACGTCGTGCCGCCGAAGTTCCAGGTCATCGTCACGCGCCGTCCCAAATACGCCTTCCGGGGCCGTGACGGCGTGGTCCAGGCTCTGGCGCCGGCGCACATCATCGAAAGCGGGCTGCCGACGGAGCGGCTGCTCGCCTATATCGCCGTCTCCAAATACGCCGACGGCCTCCCGCTTTATCGGCAGGAGGCGATCTATCTGCGCGACGGCGTCGAGATCAGCCGGTCGTTGATGGCGCAGTGGATGGGGCATCTGGGCTTCGAGCTGCAGATGCTTGCTGATTACATACTGGAGCGCATCAAGGAGGGCGAAAGGGTCTTCGCCGACGAGACGACCTTGCCCACCCTTGCCCCTGGTTCCGGGAAAACCACGAAAGCCTGGTTGTGGGCCTACGCACGGGATGACCGACCCTATGGCGGAACCAGTCCGCCAATGGTTGCCTATCGTTTTGAAGACAGCAGAGGTGCGGATTGCGTGGCGCGCCACCTCGCCGGATTCAGCGGTATCCTGCAAGTGGATGGCTACTCGGCCTATACCAACCTGGTCAAGGCACGGGCCAAAGCCGGCAGCAATGAAACAATCCGGCTCGCCGGGTGCTGGGCTCACCTGCGGCGCAAATTCTACGACCTGCACATCAGCGGGGTCTCGCAGGCCGCGACGGATTCGATCATCGCCATGACCGAATTGTGGAAGGTCGAGGACGAGGTCCGCGGCAAGGATGCCGGAAGCCGCGCCGCGCTACGTCAGGAAAAGTCCGTGGCCATTGTCGCGAGCCTCTTCGATCTATGGGAAGCGGAACTGGGCAAGGTCTCCGGAAAATCCAAGACCGCCGAGGCGATCCGCTACGCGCTCACCCGGCGGGAGGCGCTGGAACGCTTTCTGATGGACGGTCGCATCGAAATCGACTCCAATATCGTCGAGCGTGCAATCAGGCCCCAGACGATCACGCGAAAGAATAGTCTATTCGCCGGCAGCCACGGCGGTGGACGAACCTGGGCGACGGTAGCCACCTTGCTGCAAACCTGCAAAATGAACAGCGTCGATCCGCTCGACTGGCTCTCGCAGACCTTGACCCGCATCGCTCAAGGCTGGCCGGCATCCGAAATCGAAATGCTCATGCCTTGGAACTTTAGGCCTGACGTTATCGGCTGACCGCTTACAATAGTCTTACCTTTGCCAGCCTTCTACGGGCAAGCGTTCGCGCCAGAGGTTCAAAGCCGCGTCCGTAACTCTCAACAATGAAAGACAGCGTCATCAGATCGAGCAGAAGGTCGTCGATCGCGTGTGTGAGCGCATCGGACCTTTGTTCGAATTGAAGCAGCAAGGCGCGCGCCTCTTCGATCGCGGCTCGGCAATCGTCTGCGTCTATCAGTGCGTCAACCCTGTCGAAGATCTGCAAGCGCTCTCACTTCCCAAGCCACACTCAACGCATTGAACGCCGCTGGTGAGTGCGTTTTCACCGAAGGACATGGTCGCGTCTCGCGAAAAGGTCTCACCCAGAAAAGTGCCTGTGATGAGGCATGATAGGTCAAACGACAAGCAGGAATCCGGGCTCCCTCCAGATGATGCTTTCGAAGGCGAGGTGCGCCGGCTCGGGTCTCGTTACGGCGTCTCGGCCGCAAATTACTGGTCAGAAGGAACTGTGACCGCGTTCGTCGGAGGCAAAAGAGTTTCTCTCAATTCTGCCAGCCGCCACGGTTCAGTCGAGATTACATGCGAGACGGCCGATAACGGAAAGCAAAGGCTCGCAAAAAATGAGTAGAGTGGCTGGATCAGTTGAAGATTTGGCTGCACCAACGACCTTTGCGCCGCTCATGCAGCCAACCTTTCGTTCGATCTGGCTCGCCACGCAGGTTTCCAGTCTCGGCTGGCTGATGCAGACTGTTGCCGTCAGCTGGCTGATGGCGACGATCTCAACGTCCGATCTGATGGTGGCGCTGGTGCAGGCTTCATCGAACCTGCCCGCATTCATCTTATCTGTCTTCGCTGGGGTGCTCGCCGACAATTTCAGCCGTCGCAGGGTCATGTTCGCCGGCCGCTGTCTTATGGTGATCGCCTCTGCAATGCTGACCGCGTCTGTTGCGCTGGGCTTTGTCAGTCCGTGGATGATCCTCGGCTTCAGCTTCTTGATCGCATCTGGCGGTGCTCTCAACGACCCCGCCTGGCAGGCTTCGGTTGGGGATATGGTGGAGCGGCGCGATGTTCCCGCCGCCGTCACTTTGCTTTCCGTCGGCTTCAACACTGTGCGGACCGTGGGGCCGGCACTCGGCGGTATCGTGGTTGCCTCATTCGGGCTTCTGACCGCTTTTACCGTGACCACCCTCACCTATCTGGTCCCATTGGCGACCATATGGCGCTGCAAGTGGAAGGTGCGCTCCTCGCCTCTGCCGCGTGAGTCGATGAGGACGGCGATCTATGATGGGCTGCGCTTCACGGCGATGTCGTCGGAAATCAAGGCTGCGATCGCGCGCGGAACCCTCTTTGGCCTGGCGAGCATCGCCATTCTCGCGCTGTTGCCGCTGGTTGTCCGCGATCAGTTAGGTGGAGGACCGCTGGCCTATGGCACGCTCATGGCCGGCTTCGGGACCGGTGCCGTCTTCGCAGGCCTCTCCAACAGCACATTCAGACGGAGCTTGTCGCAAGAACGGCTTATGACTCTCGCTTGCGTCGCCTGTGCGGCATGCTCACTCTCCTTGGCGCTGACGTCTTCCATCGTAGTGGCGGCAATTGCGCTCGCCTTGGGCGGCGCGGGCTGGGTCACCGCCTGGTCCGGCGTTGGCGTGAGTGTGCAGTTGGCGAGCCCGCGCTGGGTCGTAGGACGCACAATCTCGATCTACTATGCCTTGATCGACGGCGGCATCGCGGCCGGCAGTTGGGTGTGGGGCACGGTGTCCCAGACCTATTCCGTGGCTTGGGCTTTGGAGGGCTCCGCCGGAGCCCTGCTGCTGGTTGCTGCAGCTGGGGTCCTGTTCCCACTTCGTGAGCGCCACGAGTCTGAGCCCGATCCTTTGGAGGCATTCGACGCCCCGGCTGTCGCCCTCAATCTGAAGCCGAGAAGCGGCCCGATCGTGGTCAAGGTCGAATATCTGATAGCCGAGAAAAATCTCGAGGCCTTCCTCGACCTCATGCGGCAGCGGCGTCATGTCCACAGCCGCGTCGGTGCTCGGAACTGGACCCTTCAGCGCAACCTGCAGAAGCCCATCCAATGGACAGAAACGTTCCGTACGCCGACCTGGACGGACTATCTTCGCTTAAACCATCGTCTCACGGAAGTAGACAAGGAACTGGACGAGCGTATCTTCCAGTTGCATGGGGGAGAGGAAGCGCCTCAAATGACGCTTTCGATTGAGCGGCCGACAAGCTCGGCCCGCAAACCCTATCAGTCAATCCTTCACCTTCCCCGTCATTGAAGCACGACTGCAGAGGACACACTCTCCGTCCGCATCGATCACACTCGCCGCATGGACCGCTTCCGGTCAGTGGAGTCGGGCGCGCGTTTGCGGCGGGACCATATTGCTGCAACAGCACGCGACTAGCGGCAAGCAGATCGTCGCCTCGTTGAGCACGATCTGCGCCGAACCCTTTGGCGCGACATCGGCGAGCGTGATGTCGCCGACCCGCGCCAGCCGCTTGATCGCCGAGTCTTCGCGACCGAGCCGTTCGCGCGTCACGTCGTTGGCACCGACCACGACGAGCGGCGCGATCGCCGCGGGGGGCACGTTCATCTCCGAGCGCACCGAGCGGATAGGCAGCTGCTGCCGCCTCGTTGAAGCGGTATGAGGTGATGCCGTCCGTTATCTCCCGCGCGGCACGCGTCAGTTCGGTGAGGATCCAGCGGTTGACCGCCAGCTTGGCATCGTTCAGCCAGAAATCGACGTTGCGCGCGACTTCGTTCATCTCGGCGAAACGCGTCGCGTTCCACAGCTTGGTGCCGAAATTGCGATAACCGGCGATGCGCGCCGGATCGAGCTTCACGTCGCGGCCTTGCGCCGCCATCACCGTCTCCAATTCCGCCACCAAATGAGCGGTGTCTTCGTTTATCGACGCGCATCTAAGTTGTCCGTTCTTCTCCATCACAATTATTGCCGTGCCGGTCGCGTCATATCCAATCGCAGCCATCCGCTGAACGCAGGCGTCGCCGTCGACGCGAACATCGAACAGAACCGACCCTGCGGTTTTCTCCGCGGCGTCAGCCACACGATCGCCGAACGGTCGATTGAGGCCCTCGATATTGGCGAGTGACTGCTCAAACAAGGCCAATTCAACATGCTCCGCCACCATGGCGGCGAGAGTGCGCGCCGGCTGGCGCAATCGGCAAGACGCCAGCGCTGATTATCCACACACCAGCCACCGCTGGCCCTTTTCACGGGCGACAACACATCCGTTAACAGAAGCGCCTCACGTCGGCCGCCAACTCCTGTACTGCAAACGGACGGCTCAATCGCTTCTGCCGCCGTGCGGCGTGCCAGCCCGAGCCGACTTCGAACGCGATTGTTGGCACCGGCCGGAAACGCCCGCCGGCGCAGCGGCGACCCAACCCGCCTCATTTGAGGGACACGTGCCCCAAATGCGCATTGGAGACGAACAGAGTTTCCCTCGGGTGGCAAAGAACAGCATCCGATACTTTATCGTCTATATAATTGATAGACATACTGAACAGCGAAAGTGGGAGCCATTACCAAGATTGGAGCGAGGCGATGATGTTAGCTGTGGAGAGATTTTCGAGAAGGAGGTTTGGCGCCTTCGTAGCCGCTTTTGCGATAATCGCTTCTTTCGCCCCTTTGGGGGCCCTAGCGGGCAGTCCGGACGCGGGTAAGCTGCCGACCAAAATCCCGGAGGGCACGGTGCTTCGCATCGGCGATCCCGAAACGCAAAGGGCATTGGAACTCTCGGGCCTGATCGACAAACTGCCGTTCAAGGTGGAGTGGGCCAATATCAGCGGCGGTCCCCAGACAATTGAAGCTTTTCGCGCCGATGCGCTGGACGTCGGATCGGTCGCCGACATTCCGCCCATCCACGCGACGTGGACAGGGCTCAAGGTCAAGATCATTGCCGCGAAGTTCCGCAAGGATCCGGTAGCGCACCCGATTTATCAACTCGGGATTGCACCCGGTGTCGAGGTCAAGACGCTCGCGGACTTGCGCGGCAAGCGGATTGCGTTCAGCCCCGGCCAGGCGCAAGGCGCGCTGGTGCTGAGGGTCCTTCAGGCCGCCGGGCTCAAAAAGGAGGACGTCAATCTCATTGAACTGCCGAGCAAAGGCGATGCCTATCCGGTGGCGCTCGCCGGCAAGCAGGTTGATGTCGCGCCGATCTGGGGCGTCCTCATCAAGCACTATCTGCACCAGTATGGTGCAGACGGCGCGACCACCATCCCGCATGGCTTGCGCGACGATCCAGAGCATCTCTATGCGCCACAGGCGGTGCTGGACGATCCGGCCAAGGCTGCCGCTCTCGGCGAATATGTGCGCTACTGGGCACTTGCGACCCGATGGGTGCAGGAACATCCCAAAGAGTGGGTCGAGGGCTACTACGTCGCCACCCAGGGCCTCAACGCAGAAGATGGCCAGTATCTCGTCGACGCCGACGGACAGTTCGACATCCCGTCCGACTGGAACGACGTGATCACGCGTCAGCAGGCGACGATCGACCTCCTGGCCAAGGAACTGAACAGGCCCACGATCAAGGCCGAGGACCTTTTCGACAGGCGCTTCGAGACGATCGCCGCTAGTGCGCTGAACGCGTCCTGACGCCTGCATCCCCAAACTGGAGACGACGCAGATGAACGCTTTCTCAACCACGGCCGCGGTTGCCGCCAACATTGGCTATGCATCTGATGAGAGGGCGTTGATCCCGCCCGCCGTAAAACCCCGCAGGATCGGGACGAGACGTCGCCTGGCGCTTGGGCGAGCCATCCCGTTTGGCGCGCTGATTGGGCCCGCACTGCTTCTCGTGATCTGGTCCCTCGGCAATGTCACCGGCCTGATCGACCCAAGGACGCTGCCGGCGCCCTGGTCGGTCGTCGGCACGGCTATCGATCTCATCGCCGAAGGCAAGCTTCAGGATCATCTGATGACGTCTGCCTGGCGGGCGGCACAGGGGCTGGCGTTCGGCGTCCTGATCGGGACCGTGCTTGCCCTCATTTCAGGGTTGTCGCGGCTTGGCGAGGCGATCATCGACGGCCCGGTTCAGATCAAGCGGGCGATACCGACGCTCGCCCTGATCCCGCTGCTGATGCTGTGGTTCGGCATCGGCGAAGGCATGAAGGTGACGGCCATCGCGCTGGCTGTACTCATCCCGATCTATATCCAGACCCACAGCAGCTTGCGCAGCATCGACAGCCGATATGTCGAACTGGCCCAGACCTTGCGAATGGGCTACGGCGAATTCATCCGCGAGGTCATCCTGCCGGGCGCCCTTCCCGGCTTCTTCCTCGGCCTGCGTTTGGCGGTGACCTACGCCTGGCTGTCTCTGGTGGTGGTCGAGCAGGTCAATGCCACCAGCGGCATCGGCTACATGATCGATCTCGCGCGCAACTACGGCCAGACCGACATCATCATCGTCGGCCTCGTCGTCTACGCCTTGCTCGGTCTCGGCTGCGACGGCATCGTTCGGTTCTTCCAGGAAAGGTCGCTGTCATGGCGTCGCACCTTGGCGGATTGAGCGGCGCGCCCGTGGTGCGGGTCGAACGCCTTGTGAGGAGTTTCGGGCCGCGAACCATCCTCGACGGCCTCAGTCTCGACATCGACAAGGGCGAGTTCGTGGCCCTTCTCGGCCGTAGCGGCTCGGGCAAGAGTACTTTGTTGCGCGCGCTCGCCGATCTCGATGACAAAGTCTCCGGATCCGGACGACTCGAAACGCCCGACAAGAAATCGGTGGTGTTCCAGGACGCCCGGTTGTTGCCATGGAAACGCGTACTCGAGAACGTTGTTCTTGGCCTCGACCTGCCCGACGCCGCTGAACGCGGACGGGCGGCTCTCGAAGAAGTTGGCTTGCGGGGCCGCGAGACCGCATGGCCGGTCGAGCTCTCTGGCGGCGAGCAGCAACGGGTGGCATTGGCGCGTTCGCTGGTCCGTGATCCTGACCTGCTGTTGGCGGACGAACCATTCGGCGCGCTCGACGCGCTGACCCGCCTGCGCATGCACGATCTGCTGCGCCAGCTCTGCGCCCGTCACCGGCCGGCCGTCCTGCTGGTCACCCATGATGTGGACGAGGCCGTGACGCTGGCGGACCGGGTTTTGGTGCTCGACAATGGCGCGATCACCGCCGACATCGCAATCGATATCCCCAGGCCACGCAATCATGGCCATCGCCGCTTCGGCGAGATCCGCTCCGAACTTCTGCGGCATCTCGGCGTCGAGACAAGGCCCGTGCTGCCAGTCTGAGCGCCCCAAGACTTCGCGCCCAGCGCGACCACCCTAGGAGGACCAACTCATGCCCGTCCAACCACGACAGTTGAACCTCAACCTTTTCATCTATCCTGGCGGCCATCATGAAGCCGGCTGGCGCTACAAGGAGTCCGCCCCTGAGAGAGTGCTGGACATCGCCTACTATCAGGAACTGGCAAAAAAGGCCGAGGCGAGCAAGTTCGACGCGCTGTTCTTTGCCGATGGTCCCGCGCTCGTCGACAACATCCGCTACGCAAGCCGCCTCAGGCTGGAGCCGCTAACGTGGATTTCGGCGCTCGCTGCCGTGACGAAAGGCATCGGCTTTATCGCGACCGCCTCAACCACTTACAATGAACCCTACAACCTGGCCCGGCTGTTTGCTTCCGTCGATCATCTGAGCGGCGGGCGCGCCGGTTGGAATATTGTCACCACGGGCGATGCGTCGGCAGCGTTGAACTTCGGCTTTGACCGCCATCCAACCCACGCCGACCGTTATGAGCGCGCCGGCGAATTCGTCGATGTGGTGACGAAGCTCTGGGACAGCTGGGAGGACGACGCGCTCGTCTCGGACCGGGAGTCCGGAATCTTCGCCGACACCGACAAGATCCACCCAATCAACCACATCGGCAAATATCATCGGGTGAAGGGCCCGCTCACGCTTCCGCGCTCGCCGCAAGGGCGTCCGGTCTACGTCCAGGCGGGTTCTTCGGAAGACGGACGGTCGTTCGCAAGCCGCTATGCCGAGGCGATCTTCACAGCCCATCAGACACTCGGCAATGCGCAGGAATTTTATGCTGACATCAAGGCGCGCGTGAAGTCGGTTGGCCGCCACCCCGACCACGTCAAGGTCTTGCCCGGCATCAGCCCATTCATCGGTTCAACCGAGGCGGAGGCCCGCGCGCTGCATGACGAGTTCAACGAGCTGACGCAGCCGGAATATTCTCTTGACCAGCTACGGCGCATCGTCGACGCGGACCTTTCCGGCTACAATCTGGACGGGCCATTTCCGCGCGAGCTCATCAACGTCGAGGGCGAGCGCGGCGCGAGCAGCCGTTTCCACGTCGTACTCGACATCATCGAGCGCGAGAATCCTACCATCCGCCAGCTGCTGCACCGCCTCGCCGGGGCACGCGGGCATTGGGTCCAGGCCGGGACGCCCGAACAGATTGCCGATAATATCCAGGAATGGTTCGACAACGGTGCCGCGGACGGCTTCAACGTCATGCCGCCTTATCTGCAGGGCGGGTTCGACGTGTTCGCTGAGGAGGTGGTGCCGATCTTGCGCCGGCGTGGACTTTTCCGGCACGACTATGACGGGGCGACGCTGCGGGACCATTTCGGTCTGCCGCGCCCGGAAAATACGTTCAGCCGGCCGCAAAAGGCGACCGGCTGAGCTGCTTTCGCAGCAGGCCTTCAATCTTGAGGGATTCGACCGGCACGAAACTCTCGCCCGCATCTCCCGGTCGGTGTTTTCGCGTCATGACGCGCTCCTGGCACATGTATCCGGTTGGCTTCCGGTTCGGGCTCGTCCTTATTTGGCGGGACGACAGCCGCCTCCCAGGATGGTGTCCGCTTCCTTGACTATCTTGCCGGGCTGTTTCGTCTTCCTCGCATTAGCGGAAGTTAAATTTCGAGTGTTCCAGCTTGCCGCAAATTAGGGTCTCGGTGGCATAACTCGGCATGACTTTCAGGGTGCTGGCAGGAAAGAGTGATGCGCGGGCGGGAATGGATCAAGGGGTTGCGTCAGGACGATGCCCGGGAGGTGCGTGCGCGCATTGCCGAACTGGAGCGCGACCTCATTGCGACCACACCTCAGCGACGCCATCGACGTTTCGACGCCGGGAATGAACTTCGTATTGCGAAGTTCCGCCTGGAGCGTATCGAGGAATGCATCGCCGGAATAGCGGAGAAATATGGGCGTTAGCGGAAGCTCGCCGCTCGGTTCCGTCCTTCCGCTGGGGATCAGAGCGTTGAGCAGTCAAAGGAAGTCTTTTCCAAATTGAGCTCGGACGCCGAAACGACTCAAAAGGCTTTCGAGTCAACCGTTGAGACGGCCAAGACCACCGGCAACGAGATACTCCTGAGGACGATTGCCGCTCGGCAAGCCAATGCCGAAGCCGGCTTCACGCACCTAGAAGCACTGATTGCTGTGAAGTCGCCGTCCGAGTTCTTCGAACTGCAGACCGCGTTCTTACACAAACAGATCGAAAAGTCCGCCGATCAGGCCAAGGCCCTCCAGGAATTGATGTTGAAAGCAACCGAGGACGTGTCCAAGCCAATCAAGGATGCCTTCGAGACGGTTTTGAGGCTACGCAAGGCCGCCTGATTGCTTGAGGCAACCAAGACCGAAGGTCAGCACCTCGTCTATTGGGAGCCTGATGCTTGTCCTACCCCATTAGTTGGCCGCCAACAAGAACGCCGCCGGCGCTCAGGGCAGTGGTCAACCCTTCTCACGAAAAGGAAACAATTGTATCCTACGATTCGGTGCTCCTGGCAGGAGCGCGCCGCCCGTCGTTGCGAAGCTGTTGACAGCACTGCCGATGCTGACGCTCCCGTTCATGTCATGTTCGGGCTCGCGAGGTGGTTGACGGGCGACACTTCCCAACGAGCCAGGAGAACTGGCATGTCCAAGACTGATGTTCAGCCGTCCTCGATTGAGGGCATAAAGCGCCTTGCCAAGGCGATTTCAAAGCGAGATTCAATCCCGCACAGCAAAGCCCTCGACACGGCATCTCAAGTATCGGGCTTTGGAAATTTCCAGCATGCACACCGGTCGTTGGGCGATCGTTCAGCGCAAGCCAGCCCGGCGCCGAATGTGGTCTATATCTCCACCTTCTGGGAAGATGGCCAAACACGAACCTCCGGCCGTGAGACGATCCGTGTGTTCATTTCAAAGCCGCTTGATGAACTGATCAAGCCGTCTCAGTATCGCTATGCTCATAAGCTCGGTCGTCTCCGGCGTCGTGCCTCGGACCATGTGGTCGATAGGTATCGATCAGACTCGGCGCGCGCAGCTCTGGACATCGCTTGCGGAGCTGCGAGGGTACTGCAGTTCATGGACATCACGGGCCTGCAGCCATCCAAGGCAGACGTCGAACCCGGAGCGGAATATTCGGCCCGCCTGCCTGGACGTGATCATGGAAGTGCATGGTACGATCCCGTCGCAAAACATCACGTTGGGGCCGACGAACCTTACGCGGGGAGTGCTGCGTCGAAAGAGCGTGACGCCTGGGCGCGGCGACACAACTGGTCGCTCGCAAGGCCGGAATGGGCGGGGATGTACTATCCGGGAAGCTGTGTACTTTACCTGTATGCCGATGCGTCGAAGGGATATTCGCTTGATGGGCTTCTCAAGGCGCTTTCCAAAGGCCCTTCACCGATCGTGCCCGCGAATTGTGACCGGGTCGCCATCGACGGTCGCGCTCCTTTTGTGACTCCGGGAGAGAAGGCTAAAGCCGAGGCGACGCTCGCGAGAAATGTTCAACGAAAGGCTACCGCGCCACGCGGTCCCAATACCACTGCCGAGTACCGGCTGCCGCTCAGCGGCATGCGGCGCCGGCGCCCGAAGGCGGCGATGCCCGTGGACGCACATGCCAGGATAGGCACCCTGCTGAAGGGTGTGCTGACCGACATGCGGGCGCGCGCGGGCGTGTACAAGCGCGTCGATGCAGTCCGAAGCGAGCTTGATGACTGGGTTCAATGCGAACACGATCGGGCGGCTATGCTCGATGCGGTGTTTTTCGACCTCTACTACGGAGAGAATTCCGCCGGCGGAACGTCAAAAGCTGGCGACCAACACATCGAGGACCTCCGCCTCGCACAGTCCATATTGATGCAACACTATCCGGATTGTGCGCCATTGAGGGACCTCGTTGCGAAAATCGATCTTGCCGTCATATCGCTCGAGAAGTTGCGGTGACGATGATCGGTGCCGATCAGGCCGCTACACCGAGCGCGGCGTGGTCGTGTGCGACTGCTTGCCGCGATGGCGACAAACCGGGGCTTGACCGCGGCAAATAGCGCCGGCGGCAGCGGCACGTAGTAGCCGCTCTCCGTCTCCAGCGGCCGGATGTCGGGCCCAGGCCAGGCGCACGGGTTGGCTCCGTCAAAACGATCCACCACCGCTCGCCGCCGAGCCGCAAATGCAACCTGACCGCAGCTGGTACCTCGATGGCACCGGCGGGAATGGCGACCAGGGCGAGCACCAGGCAGGACCGGTCCTTCGGCTTCCACGCGACCCTCGCGGTGATGCCATACAAGAGATACGAATAAGGAAAGACGAGATAGGTCAGTGAAGCTGACGCTTCAACGATATGAGATATACCACCGCCTCAGACTCTTAGAACAGGGAACCGCCGCATTCCGGCGCGCGAATGATTGGAAAACAGACTGTGGAATTCCCTTTGAGGGTCACCACCCGTCGTCGGGTTCGGCCGCGTCAGCAAACACATGGAGGGGCGATCTGAGGTCAAAACTCGGTCAAGAGATGTTGACAGGACGCGTCCTTATCGTTCCATTTGATCGGAAACGGACTGGACACACGATCTCTTGCGAGCGCACAGGTTCCTGAAGCGAGACAAGGAGGGGAGGACCGACAATCCTCTTCGCACCAACATCGCGCGTCTTCTTCGTGCGGAGCGCCGCAGTCGAGGAATCCGCCATCAAGATATGGCCAAGCTGTTGCATGCAGCGCCCGGCGAAGGGCTGGCTTATCGCACTTATATTCGGACCGTCAAAGGCAGAAACAACATCACCCTTACTACTCTTGAACACATGGCGCAGGCTTTCGGCCTATCGATAGCCGATTTTCTTGCCGGGCAGGCGGACATTGAAACTTGGGCGCGTCGTCTTGATGCGAACTCCATCCGCGCCCGATTGGCCCAGATCATCAACACCCAACGGACGCAACGTGATCTTTTCTGCTATCAGATGGCAAAACTCCTTGGCGTGTCGGAAGCCACGTTCACAAAGCTGCAGCGCGGAACAGGTAACGTCAGCGTCGATACAATAGCTGCTGTGGCGAACGTGCTAGGCAGGAATCCTGCGACCTTCCTTTTTTGCAACGATGACTGTTAAACGGCTCGAATGGACTCAGGGTGATACTGAACCTCGGCTGGGGCCACGTTTCGTCACAGATCTTTTTCCGGCGAGACTTAAAACGCCGCGTTACGCGTCAAATTCCAGTTCGGCCCCCGTCGGCTCGATGTGTCTATCGTTGTCCGGACTGCTAAGCGCTTCATATCCCACCAGTTTTGCCCGAAGAGGTTCCCAATGCCCTTCCAAACAGGTTACCAGACCACGGGCTTAATCATGTTGGTGCGCGACCAGGCCGTTACGCCGAGCGTGGCGTGCTCCTGTGCGCCTGGCTTCTCGCGATGGCGACAAACCGCGCTTGACCGTGGGAAACAGCGCCGGCGGCAGCGGCCCGTAATAGCCGCTCTCTGTCTCCCGAGGCCGGATGTCGGGGCCCGGCCAGGCGAACCGGTTGCTTTCCGTCAAAATGATCCACGACCGCTCGCCGTCGAGCCGCAAGCGCAACTTGACCGCAGCCGGGATTTCTATGGCATCAGGGGGTCCGGAAGATGGTGTGTGCGTGATCGGAAGAACCCGGACAACCGGCGAGCCGTCTTCCTGCATGGTAACCAGCGCCAGCCCCAAGCCGGGGGCGATCCTTTTCGGCTTCCTCGCGCCCCTCGCGGTGTTGCCAGTGCGAGAGATAGGAGTAACGGTAGACGTGGCCGACCATAATTTCAGTCGGCAGCATTTTTTGCCGTCTTTGCTGTCAAACCTTTTGCCGGAGGGAGCTCGTCGCTGAGGGTGCAAGCCCCGGCTCCATTTCGGCGGCTTCGACCGCCGCGATTTCGTCCGCGCTGAGCTCTGTCGTGAGCTCGACCCGCCGGTCGCGCTTCGACAGCCGGACGAAATCCTCGTAAGCCAGCAGCACGGTGCGCGGCCGGCCATATAAGGGCTTTCCGGGTTTTCCACAGGTATCGGCGGTTAACCAGAGTGGACCAGGCAGTGACCGGGCAACCAACACCAAGAAGGCAAAGGTCGTCGTCGTATGATTGGGAATAGGACTCACGGAACATTGCCCCGCCCTTTACCTTGTCGGGCAGTCTGCGCAGATAGCCACAAGCTGCGGGTTTGTCGATCGTCATCCCGTCATCCTCGCCGTCGCGCCGTTCGCCTTGAGCGCCGCCATCAGCATCGGCCCGACAGAGAACTGCCCCGCCGTCGCCTTGTCGGTCAGTACCCGCAAATAGCCGCCGGCCGAGTTGATGTGCTGCGCCCTTTGCAGGATGCAGGCAATCACGATCGCCGCGATCTCCTGGCCCATCACATGGCAAGCCTCCTCATACGCTGACGGCGAAACGCCCAGATATCCCCGCACCTGGGCGGCCGTTATCATGAGATCGCGCCAATTGCCGATCCCGTCGACGGCATAATCCGCAATTTCGGGGCAGGCCTTCAGCACCATCCCAAGCGGGTATGTTTTCGGCGCCTCCGCGGTCCTCGTCCTGGGCTCGGCCGTCGCCCCGCTTTTCTCTAAAGCAGGTTCAAATTCAAAAATAGAGTCGGTATTTGACTCAGATTGCTGCCGCTCGTTTTGAGAGTCATTGCCGCTCGGATTCGTGGATTTCATATGAATTTCCAGCAGCTTATCCACTTCGTCATGCAATGCGGCAAGCTCAGCTACGATCGGTTCGAGCTCGGCAATGCAAGCTCGGCGCGGAATTGCCTCTACAACGCCGCGGAAACGCTTCCACAGGCCTCCCCAGTCGCCCGGGACATCTTCGTCAACGGCCGCTTCGATCAGCTTGTGGATGTCACGGCGGTGCAAGGTGATCCGCTCGCGCATAAGCCTGAGAGCCCGGTTGCCGGCACGAACACATTCGGCCGCCGCCTCGAACTCGTAAGCACGGGCCAAGAGCGGAGCCAGGGAGAAGCCAAATGCTTCCTCGATCTCCCCTCCCCGGCCCTTGCGGGCGTAACGCTTGCCGTTCGGGCTATCGCGACGGATGATCACCCCGCAGTCAACAAGAGCCGCCAGGTGTCGTCTGACTGTGGGCTCTGGCATTCCGTGCGCCCTAAGCGACAGCTGTGCGTTCGAGGGAAAGACGATGAGGTCGTTTTCCTCACTCAATTCGCTGTCAGGATAGAATGATAGCAACGCATTCAGGACGGCCAGCGCACGATCGCCAATGCCGACGATGCTCTTGCCTTCGCAGAGATTGCGGTAGATCTGCCATTTGTCGACCACCCTGCCCTTGGGTATTTCACGTGAATCGTTTTGCGCTGCCAGCATGGCAAGCGACATCGGCCGCCGCCCAAAGGGCGTCGTTGCAATACCCGTCTCCATTTCTTCCTTCACCTTCAATTAGGCAAAAGAAATCTGTCCGCCGAACCGACGCTTAAAACGCTTGACAGTGATTCGCGAAAATGTGATTCTCAGCTTGCTAAAGGATGAGAAGGGCTTCCGCGACGGTGACGTTCGGGGGCCTTTTTCTTTTGCGGTTTCAGTCTCCCGTTGCTTCCTTGGTGGACTTCCGAAACGCCTCAAACAGGTCGTCCAGTTGTCCGGTGATGAACTCAGCGAAACGCAGCCCATCCGGAGCCTCAAGGGTGACGATGGCCTTTTTCGCGGACTTCTTTAGTGTAACGCTAACTGATCTATCCGTAGGCGCCCAGGATTTGATCGGCCCTCTCCGATCGGTTGCCGGAAGCTTGCCCGAGGGTTTTCCCGCCAGATGTCGGGCCAGCATTTCCAATCGGTCATCGCTTGGAGCTGCTTTGAAATTGGGGGACGCCATCAATTCCTTGACGGTATCCCCCCCCTCCCTGACTTTCTTGGCAAGATCGTACCAACGGTCTCGGCCGCTATTTTTCGCGGCGCCGATAACGTTGATGATTTCCGCCGGGATGTCCTTGGTGATAGAAATCATCTTCGAGACGACGGTCTTGTCGACTGACAACGCTGCCATAATGACTTCGCGGTCGTAACCGTTGCGTTCCAGGTTGCCAGCAAAGACGGCCTTCTCAATGAACGAGAGATCGGCCCGGGCGCTGTTTTCCTGCCCTTGGGCGATGACATGGTCCTTATCGTCCAGTTCCTTCACGACCGCCTTCACCGGTCTCCCGAGCGCCTTAGCAGCCCGTGCCCGCCGGTGGCCAAATACAGTCATGTAACGGCCGACTAAGCCGGGATGTGGACGCACTAGGATTGGACTATCCTGCCCCCTCTGCCGGATGGCTTCCACCAGATCGTCAAAGGCCTCCTTATCATCACCTATGCGATCTGAGACGAACGAGATGTCGATCGTGTCGGGATCCAGTTCAATGACCGTAGCGCCTTCAAGGAGTCGAGATTCAATGTCTTTTGCCGCCTGCGCCTTCTCGGCTAGCTCGTCGATAGACCTCGTAATGGCTCCGAAAGCACCGCGGCTGCGGTTTCGCTCCATTGCTGGCGAGAGATCACTCGCCGGATCTGAGTTGACTGCGGTCAACTTCCGATCCGTGAATGAGGTCAGCAGGTTCTTCCTGGACATCAGCGCCCCCATGCCTTGTGAATCAACTCCGTTATCTCGGAGTTGACGCGATGCACCGATTCTATCGCGCGGTCATACGTTGATCGGGTAAACTGGGAGCGTTCAACCTCGTAGAGCGTCTGCTTGGTTATCCCTGCATCCGAGATCGCGGTACTTTTCAGCATCTCGTTGACGAGCACATGCTGCTTGAACAGCGATCGCATGAAGGCGACCATCTGGCTCTGGGGGCCGTCAGTTGGCTCGTAGCGGGTAACAAGGTAACGAAGCCAGTCGAGCCGCATGTTCGCTCCCGCCCTCTTCAGGGTGCCCATGACCTCGCCCATCATCAGCAAGAACTGGCACATCGACATCACATCGAGCATCTGTGGATGCACGGTGATCAGGATGCCGGTAGATGAAGAGAGCGCCGTCAGCGTCAAATAACCGAGCTGAGGTGGGCAATCGATAACGACTACATCGTAGTGGTCTGCAACATCCCCCAACGCCTCGTCGAGACGTCCAAAAAAGATGCGGCCCATGGAGCCGTCCTTTTGAGCGAGAGCCAGGGGAGTATCGTATTCGAATTCCTGCAGCTCGAGATTCGCGGGCACGATATCGAGATTCGGGAAATTGGTCTTCTGCACGAGCGCCGACAGCGGCTTCTTCTCGTCGTCATAGCGCAGAGCTTCGTAGAGGGATTCGTTGTGGTCGATCTCCGGCTGGAAGCCGTGCAGGGCGGAAAGCGAGGCCTGCGGATCAAGGTCGATGGCTAGAACTCGGTGCCCGGTCAGTGCCAAATGCTGCGCCAGGTGGGCTGCCGTCGTCGTTTTTGCGGAGCCGCCCTTAAAATTGACGACCGCAATTATCTGCAGGTGTTCCGTGCTTCGACGGTGCGGAACATACTTCGCTGCCGCCCGACTGTTTCGATCCAAATACTGGCGCATCTCCAGTAGCTGCAGGGCCGTGTAGGAACGGCGGCCGGACGGCGTTACCATCGGCTGCGGCCCCTTGCCTTCGAGAGACAAATTCTTGAGATAACCGCTCGTTACATTGAGATACTGCGCAGCCTCCGACAACTGGAACGGCCGCAACGTCTTTTGTGCATTCGGCGGGAACATTTCGAGCCGATGTTCGTGAAGCATTGCAGAGAGGTCATTGGCCTGTTGGGTGATTAGCAGATCGACCTCTGCAATCTCTTCTCGGATTATCACATTCATCGAAATCTTCCGCACATGCGTTTTGAAAGCCGATACGGCCCACCAACCGCATGTAGCTCTGATTCTTTCGTTCCGGCAACAAATTTAATATTAACGAGAGGTTAACAGAGATGTCGCCCGTCCGCAGTTGACTGCAGTCAACTTTGGCAGCCTGATTCGACTCACGTGAAACTAACCACCCTGCCGTTAAGGAAGAAGCCCGGACGTCGCCCCTCAAGACTACGTCTGGCCTTGCGGATACAGTTGCCCCCGAGCCGCGGATGGAGGGAAGAGAATCGCGATATCGACGTCGGAGAGAATTTCGGCCAGAAAATCGCGACGGTCGAACGGCAGCGCTGAATCGAGCGCGCCTACGAAAGGGGCAACTCTTGGTCTATTACGGCAGTTGGCAGATGTGCATCCGTCGGCGCTGAGAACACATAGCGCCGGTCGGCCAGGCGAGCAGCACTGCGGCCTCTCGATCGGGCAAAGGGATCGGGTAAACGCACCCGTCCTTGGCGCAGGCCTTAACCCGATCGCCTCGGTCCGCTCGATCAGGCCGAGCTTCTTCCGACACTGGCAGGCATTTTGAGCGGCCGCGGGATAAACCCATCTCGCCAGCCACCATGCTCAAGATCGTGGACGTCGAAGACCCAACGGTCAAAAATGCGGTGGGCGCAAGCGCTCGACCGCTCCCAGTCGGCAAAAGAATGGCTCTCGCGCGGCATGAAATCGAGCCAGTCCGGATTGGCGTCTTAAAACGCGGTGCCGCGAGTGCCGTGAGGGTCGACCTCACGGATGAGGCGGTTTCGAGCCCTGCGGTTTGCCTCGGCGATGTGCCCTTGTCGATGCGCGCTCTGCGCGCCATGAAACTCCGCATGTGAACGATACCGCCGGTGGCGCGGCCGCCTAGTCGATAGAGCGGGCCGGCGAGTGTCAGTGCGCCAACATCGGACTCGCGTTTCACCCAAGACGGGTCCAAAAGATCGTGCCGATGCGCGTGCCGTCGGCCGTGCGCTCGTCGCCGCGCCAGTAAAAATCGTCAACCGCCGCAGTCGTCAATCCTAAGCCTGGAAAGGCGTTGGCGGTCAGGGACGAGTTCGGCGTCGGCCGATACGGGAATAAGGGCGGCGAGCACGGCCTCGACGGTTATGGCGTTGGGCAGGCGGACAGGTTTTCTTCGCTCATGCCAGGCGCCTTGCTCGCGCGAAGGGAGGGACTTATCGATAGTGAGGCTATCGATCACTCTACGGCGATGGAGGTAAACTTGTGGCTCTACCCAAAACGATTACCTTCCGGCCATTATGAGCAAGCACCTAGGTTCAGTCCTGACGACGGTGAACGCGCCGCACAGTGATCAACTGGACGACGCGGCGCTTGCGCATTGCCTTTCTGATAGCGACCTGGCCAAGCAGGTCATATCAGCGCCTTTTTCGGCGAGGTCCCATTGGCTCAGCAAGTCGAGTTCGCAATCGCGCACCACATAGCCGTCCACGACCTGAAGGCTTTTGCCACCCAATTCTCTGCCTGGTCCGGCGAGAGCTATCCGCTCGCCACGTAATGGGTGGACCTGATAATCGGCGCGCCTCCGAATGGCGGCGGCTTTTTCGCATTGCTACCGACCTAATCGACCAGCTTCGCCAGAATGCCGAGGGCTGCGACTTCGAATGGTCGTTTGGCGGCGGAACGGCGATGATGATCCAGATCGGCCATCGCGAAAGCCATGACAATTGATATTTTCTTCGATGACCCTCAATTGCTTGGTTTCATCGACCCCTCCAGAAGCCACCTGCACTTTGAAACGATGCCATCTGATTATCTGGGGGACGGGCTTCGGTTTCAGAAGTTCGCTTTCGAAGGCATAGGAGAAATCGACTTCATCGTTGCCGGAGCGCTGACGACGACGCCGTTCGAGACCCGTGTGGTGGAAGGCAGGACGGTGCGTCTTGAAGCCATTCCGGAAATTATCGCCAAGAAGGTCTATTACCGCGGATCGGAAGCCAACCCGCGCGACATCTTCGACATCGCCGCTGCGGCCCGGTCGCAATTGGGCGAGGTCGTCAACGCCCTACGCGCGCTCCCTGAACATGTCGCTCGCACCAGAACCCGGTTGGAGAAGCTCAACCCAGAATTCGTCAGCCGCGCTATTGCGCAACTGATGATCATGCCTGACTACGAGGCGTCGGCCGCCGATAGTCTGATCGCAGCGATCGCCGTACTCGACGAGGTGTTGTCATCACCTCAAAGAACCTGACCGCCTCACCGTAGCGATCAATCGAGGGAGGGCGGTTTTTCAGAGCCCGGACGCCTTGGTGAGGTTGACCCGGAAACGGTCGCGACGCCGCTGGTACTTGCGGGTCATCTCAGCGCTGGCGTGGCCAAGCTGCTTCTGCACATAGCGCTCGTCGACCTCGGCTGAGGACGCGAGGCCAGCGCGCAACGAATGGCCAGAAAACTTTTGGCCGCGTTCGCCCTCGGAAAGATCCCCGCGCACGCCGGCGGCCAAGGCTGCCCGTTTGACCAGCCGCGCAACCTCCTGATCGTTCAGCCGCTCGGCTCCCACCGCTTTGCCCTGACCGGTGACGCGGCGAAAAAGGGGGCCGTGCGCAATGCGGGCCAGCTTCAGCCAGGTCTGCAGGGCGACGACCGGGCACGTGGCGTCGGACGAGCCGCGACCAACTTCGACCTCGCGCCAGCCGGTCTTGCCCCGCAACGTAACCAGCACGCCCTTGTCCGGGAAAAATTCAATCCAGCCGCGACCGTCCTCGGTTTGATCGCGCGCAACATCGAGGCCGACGATTTCGGAGCGGCGCAAGCCGCCGGCGAAGCCCAAAAGCAGCATGGCACGGTCGCGCAGACCGCGCAGCGTGCCACGGTCGAGCGTTTCCAGCATGGCGACAAGATCGTCGCGCAGGATGGCTTCCTTTTGACGGGGAGGGGAAGCGTGTTTGTTGCGGATGCCGGCGAGCACGGTGGCGATATGCCGGTCCTTCCGGTCGAGCGGTTGACCGCGTTGCGCATAGCTCCAGGTCAGCGACGACAGGCGGCGCTCGATGGTCGACACCGACTTTTTGTCCCGTGCCGATCCAGAGGCCTGGGCGGTGATGTAGAGGCCGACGATTTGTGGGTCTGGCGGCAGCGGATCAAACGACTGGCGCCGGCACCAGGCGCAAAAATGCTTCCAGTCGGCGGCATAGGCGCGACGGGTGTTTGCCGAACTTGCCGCCTCGACATAATCACGCGCCCGGTCAGCAAGCTTTTCAAGATGCGCAGGCAGTGAGGCTTGTCGCGACCCCAGGACCTGCGGGGGAGGGGAGGGGGCCTCATCCTGGCGCCCCATTTCCATGACGACGTCGACAAATGTCAGGCAGGTCGTCGGCGTCGATCGCGTCGAGCGGCGTCATGAAATTACGGGCACTGCCCATCGGGGGGTCTCGTTCATTGGACTATCGCAGTGGTGCGATTCTGATAGCACAACGTGCGACCAAAGCGCCGAATTGTCCACCGCGAGACGCTTGGGGAATAGCCCCGAGATTTGCATCCGCTCGCGTAGGACGACCGGCTGGGTCCGGCTATCGCATCACTGGGCGACGTGCCATGTCCGATCCCAGAGATGACACTCTCAGGGCCCTCTTTTCGTTCAACAGCGGAGATTCTGGGATGAGCAATCGTGGCGCGACGGCAGCCGAAAACGACAAGCGGATCGCCCACACCCGCAACCGACTGGTGCTTGAGCAGGCGAGGGCGGACGGCCTTCTTGGCGCGGCCAAGACCACACGCCTTTCCGGTAGGGTGCCGGTGGAATTGATCGAGGCGGCAAAGAAGGGCGCCCATGTGACTTCCGACACCGAACTGCTTGAGCTCGCCTCGTCGCGGCTGGCCCTCAAGGACGATTTTGGCGCCCGGCTCGTGAGCCGCAAGGGCAGCGTCCCCGCGGACATCGATCTTGGCATTTGATCTCATGACCGCACTGCGTTGCCTAAAACCACAGCGGCGTATCGCGGGCTGGAGCGGCGACCAGATTCCGTCCTGTTCCTGGGCAGGGAGGGCCAGTCACGTTATTGGTCGGCGCCGGATCAGGGCCTTTCCTGCCATCGCGAGAAGATCTCAACGATGACGGGCAATTCATCGTCGGCTTCGTCCGCCCATAAATGATTCCGCTCGCTGATTCACGATTCGCAAGAGCATTCGGCTTGGTTGGCTCTTGTCACGAACTCAGCACGGTTGCGACACCATTGAAGCCCATAGCACCAAGTGCTATCTTTCGTCATGCCCGATCGCATATTCAAGACAGCATGGTTCGCCAAGGCGGCGCGCAAGGCACGGCTTTCGGATGCAGCGCTTACGCGGGCAGCCAGGGAGGCCGCGCAGGGCAAGGCGGACGATCTCGGCGGAGGCGTTTTCAAGAAACGGCTCGGTGACAATCGCTTTCGATCGATCCTGCTTGCCAGGAGCGGCGAGTTTTGGGTTTACGTCTATCTGTTCGCCAAACAGGACAGGGCGAACATCGATGATGACGAATTGCGTGCGTTTCGCGAGCTTGCGGCGCTCTACCGGCGCAAATCCACCGCGGATCTGGCCGCGGAATTGAATGCTGGAGCTTTGATGGAGATTGGCGATGGCGATTAGACGAAAATTTAAGAGCGACGCCTTCGAGGCGATCCACAGCGCGGTGGAAGGCATGGTGCGCGCCGGCACGGTCGACAAGCAGACCCTGCGCTCCTTCGACGAAGCCTGCCTGTCCCGGCCGACGATATTCGACGCAAAGAAGATCAAGGCGCTGCGCGAGCGCAATCACGTCAGCCAGCCGGTGTTCGCGCGCTATCTCAACACGTCGGAATCGACGGTGCAGAAGTGGGAGACGGGTGCCAAGCGGCCGAGCGGGCTGGCGCTGAAGCTT
Source organism: Mesorhizobium sp. L-2-11 (assembly GCF_016756595.1). Classification (NCBI taxonomy): domain Bacteria; kingdom Pseudomonadati; phylum Pseudomonadota; class Alphaproteobacteria; order Hyphomicrobiales; family Phyllobacteriaceae; genus Mesorhizobium; species Mesorhizobium sp. L-2-11. The sequence continues at coordinate 208,301 of NZ_AP023259.1, forward strand.
CTGTCGGTGGTCGAAAAGCACGGTTTGCAGGTGCTGCAATAGGCTTTTTTAAAACGAACGATAATGCAACCTTATCGTTCGTTGTCCTGCTCCGACAGGCTGTGCGTTTTGGCGCGAAAATCATGGCGGAAAGCGCACGGGCGCTTTACCCTCCAAAACCATGATTCGCCTCGATCCCGCGTCCGCCAGCCCCGCCGCGCCGCCGACCGTGCCGGCTTGGGCGCTCGCGCCCGGCCGTAACGCTTGCGACGCCGACGCGGCTTTCCGGGCCGGCGCCGCCTTGGCGTCGCTCGACACGCTTGCCCGCGCGCAAGCCAGCTGGGCCGGCGCCTGGCGCCAGCGGCTGGCGCTTCGCTGTGCCGCCGCCAGCATGCGGCTCGTCGGCCGCTCCGAGGACGCGGCCGCCCTGCGCGATGCCTGGCACTTGCGCCCGCCCGGCACCGACCCCGGTCCAGCCGGCGCTATTTTTGGCGCCTGGCGGCAGCTGGCGCTGCAGCCGCCTGTCGCCACCGCCGATCGTTTGGCCAAGATCGTCGAGCTGCTCGGACTCCGTTGGGACGGTGCCGCGCTCGCAGCGCTTTGCGTGGAGGTCAATACCCTAGCGGAGTCGCAGCGGCTGGCGCCATTCGCCGCCGCGGCGATCGCCGCTCATGTCGTCGCTATGAGGCCGGATGCCGAGCTCTTTGCCTGGTGGCTGGCCGACGTGGTGCTGGCGCAAAGCCTGCGCTGGCCGCGGCCGCTACCGCTGCTGATCGCCCAGGCCTTTGGTCCGGCTTTTCGCCGCGAGGCCGGCGGCAAGCGCATTCGACCCGGCGAAAAAATTTTTGAGCGCGCGGTCTGCGTCGCGCTGGTCCAAGCGGCGGCGGAGGCCTGCCGGCTGGCCGCCGATTTGTCACGTTGTGCCGAAAGGCTCATCGCTATCGCACCACAATTGCGCGCCAAGGGGGCCGGCGACGTGATCTTTTCGCTGCTCAACGAAGACGCCGTTTCGGGCTCGCTGACGACGAAAAATCTGTCGCGCTTTGCGGCGCGGCGCCTGTTCGAGCGGCTGCAACAACTCGATGCCGTGCGCGAGCTTTCCGGCCGCACTACTTTTCGGCTGTTCGGACTCTAGCGATGAGCGAAGCGTCTGCCCGCCGCAAGCCGAACGAACAGCCTGTGCTGCTCGACACAGAACTGGACCACCTGCCGCCGGAGCTGCGCTGGCGCGAATGGATGGTCCGCGTCGAAGCGGTGATCTTTGCCGCCAGCGAACCGGTGACACGTAGTGTCCTCGCGCGGGTGGTGGGAAGAAACTGCAATCTCGAGCTGATCATCGACGACATCCGCGCCGAGCTTGCCGGCCGCCCCTATGAGCTGGTCGCGGTCGCCGGCGGCTGGCAACACAGGACCAAAAAAGCCTTTGCCGACGTCATCCGTTCCGCATTCGGCACGCCCGCGGGGCAGGGGTCGAAAGAATTGTCACAATCCGAAGCGCTGGTTTTGATGTGCATTGCCTACTTCCAGCCGATCACCCGTGGCGAGCTCTCCAGCTTCTTCGGCAAGGAGGTGTCGCGGGATCTGATCGGGGTGCTGCGCGCGCAGGAGCTCATCGCCTCGGGGCCGCGCAGCCCGCAGCCCGGGGCGCCCTACACCTATGTGACGACCAAAAATTTTCTGTCGCAGTTCGGGCTCGACACGTTGCGCCAGCTGCCGGATTTCGAGGCGCTCGAGGACGCAGGGCTGCTGTCGAAGGAGAAGCTGCTGGCCGGGGATATACCGATCGGTCTTGGCCGGGGGGAGGGCGACGGCGAAGAGGGCGAGCCAACGACAGGCGTCGTTGAGGATGAGGCGCTCTGAACTGATCGAAAAACAGGTTGCTTACGACAGCTAGCAACTCAGGGAAGATGACTGGTCGTGCGGCAGCCGGTCATCGGGATCGTGAACCGCGACATGGTCGCCGTCGACAAGATTGGCCGGAAAGATCACCAGATTGGTGCCGCCGGCGTGACGCAGCGACGGGAACAGGATGCCGCGAAGCCCGGCCGTGATGATCGGGTCCGCGAGCTTCCACGATGGCGGGATTTTTTTGTCGATGCGAGCGATCTGGCGCCAGGCACAATCCCATTCCTGCCAAGCGCTGTCCCAGATCTCCGGGTCGAATCCCTGCGAAAGGTCGGCCACCTCAGCGAGCGTGATCTTGTAGGCGGCAAGCGTTGCCGGCGGGACGATGCTGGCGCCCTGCTTATATTCGTCAAGAGCCGTCTGGGTCGAACGGGACAGATAGAGTGCTTCGACGCCTGGCCGGTTGAAACGACCGCCGTCGATCGCCGCGCCTGCACCGCTGGTGGGCAGGAAGGCCCATTTGGGTGTCAGATAGCGATGGAAGATCTCGTCCGGCCCGACGCGGGTGACCTTCACCCGCGCGCCCCGTTCTCGAGATCCCGGATGAAGGCCAGGACTGCTTCGACCTGGCCGTCCGCGACGAGTTCGGCCGCCGTGCGATGGCCATAGTCGGCGATCGGCTCATTGCGATACCAGTAGATTGCCTTGTCGACGTCGCCGGTGAGCTCCGTCGCGGCCGAGATCACCTTCACCATCTCGCGCATCCGGCCCTGCAGGCGCTCAGATGAGGGATTGCGCAGCGTGTTGCGATGGACGCCGGTCAATTGCGCCAGATTGGCCACCTTCACGCCAAGCGCCTGCGACAGGCGTTTCGGCGAGATATAAGGCGTGCGCGGCTCCTGAAGGCTATCGACAAAGCCTGAGACCGCGGTGGAATGTGCGAGCTGTGCGTGCGTCATGACAAATCTCCGACCTCACATATGCACAATATATGCACATTCCAACGCATAGCAAGTGAACAGTGGCCTGGCGCCTTCCAGCGACCTGTTTGTCCTTCCTCATCCTCGCAGCGGTTGCCGGCTGGCGGCAGCAATGCGCCCCATTTCAGTCGTTCAGGCAGTCTTGGCAATCTTTTCAAAGCTGCCGGTCCGTTCAGGTCGATGAACTGTCCATGACAGGGTAGGAAGCGGCTATCCCACTATCCGGAAAGAGCACGGAAATTTGACGTCGGGCGAATGACGTCGTCGGCGAAACCATCCAAAAATGTCTTCAGATCGATGCCGGTTTGAGCGTTGTCGACGCGGCGCGCCGATGCGATACTCAGGCAAAGGGATCGATTCAGGGGCGGACGTGACGAAGCCAGCAACGCGCATCGTCGAACTCGAGGACAACGAACTCGAAGAGTTCGTCGAGATATACGCCGAACGGAAATCGAAAGACTACGTCGAAGTCGAGCGCGTTGGTGCGGCCAATGACAAGGGCCGGGACGTGATAGGATTTCTCTCGCGCGCCCGCCATGAGGGCGAGTGGGACCTTTACCAGTGCAAGCGGAAGACACGCGGCTCGAAGCTTCGGATCGGCGAGGCTATGACGGAGCTGGGCAAGGTCTTCCACCATCATGCGGCCGGCGCCTATGCGACGCTGCCGCGACGGTACATCTTCGTTTCGCCGCGAGGCATCGACGGCTCGTTGACTACGCTGCTGCAGAACCCGTCCCGAATAGGGAAGGCGCTGCTGGAGGCTTGGGACAAGCATTGCCGGACGAGGATAACCGCCAGAAATCCCGTCGAACTCACGTCCGAAATCCGGGCCTCGATCGAGGGCTACGACTTCACGGCGGTCGAGTGCCTGACGGCGCCGAAACTGGTCAAGGATCCCGCCGCGCTTCCGGCTCTTGTCCAGGTGCTGGGCCTGCCGCCTGGCGAAGCGCCCGAAGGCGAAACGCCCGATGAAGTCAGCGACACAGAGCTGACGTATCTGACGCAGCTTCAGGAAGTCTATGCGGGATCGGCCGGATCGGACTTCGCGACGCTGGAGGACGTCTTTACGGACCCTAAATTCGGGGAGCACCTTAGGATCCAGAGACAGCGCTACTATCAGGCGTGCGCGTTCCGCGACTTCCACCGCGACAATACGGCGGCCAGATCGGTCGACGTATTCAAGAACGACATCTACCATTTACTGATCGACGTCTATAACGAGGCGCACCCATCGCCTTTGGCGAGGATCGACGCGGTGATGAAACACACGGGGGCGGCGCCTGCAGGAATTCTGGGTACCTTGGCCCGGCCTCCCGTGAAGCAGGGTACGTGCCATCACCTCGTTTCGGACGGAAGGATCAGGTGGAACCCATGAGCGCGAGCATTTCAGACCTGTATCATACGCCGCTCGAGGCGGGGATTCGTGCCGTGGTCGTGCTCGAGCATCTGCGGCCGATGACCGCCGACCTCAGCGAGGTCGTCCTTTACGATCACGTCGTCGTCCACGCCTCCGACGTCGGCGGACCGATGTCGCTTCACGCCGCGGTCAGCAGCCGGAAGGGCGAGCTGCTCGTCCGGCGCGGCATTGTGGAGGCAGGGCTCGACCTTATGCGCAAATGCCATCTCTTGGAGAAGGTCGCCGACGATGAGGGATTCGCGTGGCGAGCCTCCGAGGAAGCCGCTTCGTATGTCGAGTTGCTGGAATCCCCCTACTCTGAAGACCTGAAGATCTGCGCCAGCTGGGTGGCCGGACAGGTGCGCGAACTGTCAAAGGCCGGATTCAGGTCCATGGTCGTCGGTAACATCGGGGAATGGACCGATAGTTTCGGGCATGGCACCTCCCAGGCTGGCGTCTGACATGTCACCGCCCCGGTTCATCTTGCGGCGCCTCGCCTTCACCGGGCCGGATAGACTGGCCGTCTACCTCGACTTCGCGCCGGGACTAACGGTGGTCTGGGGCGGCTCGCAGGCTGGCAAATCCTTCGCCGTCAAGGCGCTCGACTACATGTTCGGAGGAGGGTCCGCCCTGCCGGGCCTGACCGAGGCCGTCGGATACGACAGATGCTGGTTAGAAATTGATGTGCCAAAAAGCGGGCGGATCACTCTCGCCCGTTCGCTGTCGAAAGGCGGGTACGACCTTTTCGAGGGTGAGTTCGAGCAGGCGCTCGGCCGGAAAAGTGACCGCACGCTGGCCGAAAACCACACGACCAATAAGGAGAGCCTCTCGACTTTCCTGCTTGGAGAACTCGGCGTCGGCGACACGGAAATTGCCAGGACTCAGACCGGCGACAAGGCGACGTTCACGATCCGGCATTTCGCCAGCTACCTGTTCACGGAAGAGACCCCGATGATCGCGGAGGAAAGCCCAATCGTCGTCGACCGCCAGAGTAGCGACACCTTCAACAAGAACGTCCTGAAGTTCATCCTCACAGGCGTCGACGACAAGTCGATGGTGAAAGTGCCGGATACCAAGCAGCAGAGACAGACGAACGCTGGTCGTATTGAAATCGTTGAGGAGATGCTGAACACGGCGGTCGCAGAACTCGCCGCCATGTATCCCGACGTCGAAGACTTGACGATCTTGAAACTCGACGAACAGGCCGAGCGGCTAGATGCGACGTTGAAAACCTTCAGATCGAACCTGGCTGCAGGACATTCCGCTCTCGACGCGCTCTCCATGGAACGTCGACGACTGGTGTCCGAGCGCGATGAACTGACGGAGAGGGCGGACGAGGCGGTCCTGACCATTGAACGGTTCGAACTGCTCGCAACAAGCTTTGCCAGCGATATCCGCAGGCTTATGATGCTGGAGGAGGGGGCCGCGGCCCTTATGGCCGGAGCGAAGCGTCCTTGCGTCCTGTGTGGTGCTGATCCCGAGCATCAGCATGTCGAACACGGCTTCGAGGCTGTCGAAACTTCCCAGAAGGCCGTTTCGGCAGAATTGCGCAAAGTCCGAGCCGAAAGCGCCGGGCTGACGAAGGCGATCACTTCACTTCAGGCCGAAGCGATCGGAATGCGGAGGCGGATCGCCTCCCTTTCCGGCGACATCGAAGTGAAAGATGAGCAGATCGAGACCGCACGGGAAGCCGCCGTCAAGACACGCGACCAGTACGAGGCGATCGATGTGGCCCGAAAGAAGCTCCATGACGCAACGTCCGTTGAGAGGCGCATCAGCGGACTTCGGGTCCGCCAGGCCGAGCTGTTGAAGTTCAAGACGAAAGGGGTCGCCAAGGGAAGCGTCGCGGTCGGTGTCGGGACGGTCGTTGGAGATGAACTCGCAGCTGCGGTGGAGGACATCTTCAGGAAGTGGAAGTATCCGGGGGATCCGCGTATCACTTTCCACGAGCAGACGCATGATATCCTCCTAAATGGAAAGCAGCGTAACGCCAACGGCAAGGGTGTAAGGGCGCTGCTCAACGCAGCGTTCAAGATTGGGGTCATGGATGTCTGCCGGAAACGCGAGTTGCCGCATCCGGGTATTGTCGTCCTCGACAGCCCGCTTCTCAGCTACCGCGACCCGCTGAAGTCAAAGCACAAGGAACTCAGCGCTGACGAAGCTACCGTAGCCGCGGCAGGTCTAAACGTGCACTTCTACAACTATCTGATAGAACGCTGCGACGAGGCGCAGTTCATAATCATCGAAAACCAGGATCCGCCGTTCCCACTTCCGGACGGGGTGCTTGAGCATGTGTTCGCAGGCGAGCACGGCAACGCGGGCAAACGCGGACTGTTTTGAGCGTTCCGGGTCGCCAGATCCCTGGAGCAGGCCTCCACGGGTCTGCAAGCATTGCGGGCAATAATGGCAGAGAAGGCAAACCACCACTTCATCCCTCAGTTCTATCTGCGGAATTTCAGCGTCGGCTGTGACAAGCGGAAAGCCAAGGTCTTCTGCTACGATCAGTCGACGAGAAAATCGTTCGAGACCCTGGTCCGGAACGTCGGCAGGCGCCACTTCTTCCGGATCGATGTCGAGGGCTATGACCCTAACCACGTCGAGGACGGGATGGCCGAGATCGAGGGTGAAATCTCAGCGCATCTCGCCGAGGTGATAGAGGCGAGCAGCTTCCCATCGGAGGCGCATTTTTCTTCTATTATGCTTCTGATGGGGAACGTGGCCGTGCGTAATCCACGTTTCAGGTCAATGACCGAGGATTTTCATCTGAAAGTCGTCAACGGCATTATGAAAATGATGCTGCAGGATAAGGATCGCTTCGACGATTCGGTGAAGCAGGCGCGAGCGAATGGCGCCCCAATCCGCGATGACATCAACTACGAGGATATGAAGGACTTCATCGATCGAGGCGAACATAAGGTTGCGATCGATCAGACTTACCTGATTGGATTGGAGCTCGAAGCGGTCCCGACGGCTGTTGAGCAACTGGCTCGCAGGAGCTGGTCCTTCGTCTCGGCCGCGCCTGGCTGCACCTATGCGACATCCGACGATCCGGTAATCCTAGATTGGGTTGACGGAAAGCCGAGACCTTACCCGCCGGGGTTCGGCCTCCAAAATACGATCGTTATGTTCACGATCTCGTCCGAGCTCGCTTTGGTCGGGCTTTTCGTCAAACAGCCCCCCCAGCGATCATCGCCGCGACCAGGTCGCCGCACTGAATACGAGCATTGCTCAATATGCGACCAAGCAGCTCTATGCTCGCGACGGGTCGTTCGAGGTTCACACCAGGACAGAGCTTTATGTCCCAGGCCGGGACCTCGGCGCGGCGTTGGAACGACAGGCGAGGGGTGGAGGGTGATGAATCGGTAGACAGGCCAGCTGCCTTTTTCAAATCAAGGACGTGTTTGTTCCCAATCTACGATGATTGACGGCGGCTTCCCATCCATTGCCATTAATCCCCAAGTTCCACCGTCTACTGACAGAAGACGTGTTTTCGGACTCCGTTTACAACCGCGAATCTTCTATATTCACGGCAAGACTCGCATGAGTCGCAACCTGCCAGGGAGGAGACGATGGCAACAACAGGGACGAGAACCCCACCATGGAAGCATCCGCTCGCAATGTAATAGAGTACACGTTTCCTGAGGAATACACTGGCCACGCAACCTACCGCGAGGCTCCTTATCATCTGCGGGACCAGTTCATAGAACACGTCAAGCAGTCCTATCAGCCTGAAACTTTCCCCGGACTCTACTGGGGTCGCGTGAACAAGAATGAGCCGTTCGAAATCATCCACACGTTCGCTGTGGATCGAAAGAAACGACCCGAGGGCGACTACATTCCCTGTCCGATGTGCCAGCGGCGGGAGAAATTTCTCGAAGGCTCCTTCGTCTTTATCTTCAACCGCCAGTGCATCGCGGTGATCGGCCACGACTGCGCCTCAGCGGAGGTCAAGCATGCCGCGTTCTCAAAAAAGAAGCAGGACGACGAGCGGAGGCATCAGGAAGACTTCCTGATGGCGCGGCTGACGCACGTTCCCAGCATGCTGCGGGAGCTAGAAGCCCTGAAGCCGATCGCAACCGAGATCGAAGGCATCTTCCATGACTTCCGGAAGGACGCGCCGACGATCCACAGAGCCCTGCGGCAGGTCCGCAAGGCCGGCGGCGAATACGTCCTGACGGAAATGGTCGACAACGAGGCTGCCGAGTTCGATCCCCGGCTCCCGAAGAAGCTCGCGCGGAACAGCTACTTCGGAAGCATGCGCGGTGACACGCTGGTTGGCGCAAGCTGCAAGTTCCTGACCGAAGCCAGGCGCTACGAACAGTGGCTTCTTTCCTTCGACGGCTGCGACGACGAAGAAAAGGCCATGGAGGCGACTATTGGCTTGTTGCAGCGCAAGGAGGCCGCCAAGGCGGTCAGGTACATCGGCGAAGCCGGGAGGCGGATGGAAAAGCTGAGATGGGCTATGTCGGCCGCCTGCTTTTTCTTTGCTGACACCCATATCGAAGACATGAAGGAATGGGCGCGGGATCGGCTCCAGCCCCATCCGTTCACTGTGGACCGCCACGTCCGGAACGACGGAATCTCGCTCGCTTTCTCGCGCGTCACCGGAAAAGATGAAGAACGCGAGTATGCGCGTCTCTTCCTGAGCAATGCACTCGCCGAATGGGCGGATGCCAATCGCGTCGCACCCAACCTCGAAAACTGAAACGCTCTGACAAGGGGGCAGCGGAACGCTGGCGGCACTTGCATTTGGGAGCCCGGCGCAGATAACTTGCCGACCGCTATCGGGCGCCCCAATGACCGACATCTTCATCAGCCACGCAGTGGCCGACGCTGCGCTTGCCAATAAGTTCGTTGCCTTCCTGAAAGAGGCTATCGGCGTGCCCGCCAAATCGATCTTCTGCTCCAGCGTCGACGGCCAAAACATCCCATTTGGAGATGACTTCAACGTTTACATGAAGAAGCAGATACAGAGCCCGAAGCTCGTCATCCTAATGATGACACCCTGTTACATGGAGAGTTGGTTCTGCCTGATGGAACTTGGCGCCACCTGGGCGAAATCGTTGAAAGCGCTCCCCATCGTAGTGCCGCCGATCAAGTTCAGCGCTGTCTCTGGTACGCTAGGGCTGAAGCAGGGGTGGAGCATCGACAACGATGCAAAGCTCGTCGATCTACGCCAAATGATTCAGGGGACTGGAACCGCACTTGAACCGCGGACTGAGCATGACTGGGACAAGAAGCGGGCGGCGTGGAAGGTCGACCTGAAGAAATTATTGAAGAACCTAGCTCCCGCAACCAACGTGTCCGCCTCCGAGCATAAGGCCCTACAAGACGAGCTTGCGGAGCTGAAACAGGAGCTGGCAGGCCTCCAAGATGTGTATGACGAGGCGAGCGAAACCATCGAAGAGCTCAAGGCCGCGAAGGACCCTGTTGCAGTCAAGGCCATCATGTCCAAGAAAACCAGCGTCGATGCCGAGGCCCGGTTCAAGGAAATCCTGAAAACGATCGTCGACCTTCGACCACGAGTCAGCATTTACTTTTACCGCAATCTCATCATGGACCTCTATGGGAAGGCCGTCCCCATTGTCTGGTACGATAGCGACCAGAAATGGAATGCCGAAATGGCGATCCAATACAACATCATGGACCCCGATCCGCCGCATGCGTATTTATGGCGAGGCAAGAAGCTGAAAAAGGTGCAGGCGGCCGTTAGGGCGCTCGACGAATTCCTCGAAAGCGAGGAGGCGGCAGACTTTGTAAAGGAGCGCGAGAGCTCCGGCAACACGATGGACACGGACGACCTGGAGTTCTGGGAAGACAACCTGAACTAATTTCGGCGCGACCGATATGATAAAGCCCCCGTCGCGCTAGGCGTCATACTCCGCGTCTCATCGGTGAGCCGCCGGCAAAATAGGGTGCCCTAGTAGTCATGCCTGAAGCTTAAAAAGAGGGGCAGCAATCCCGTATGCGAAGGCCCAAAAGCTGCAAGTCCGGAATCGGCCCTCTCGTCGAGTAGCAGCCGAACGGCAACGCGCCCAATGTCGGCCGTTGAGGCCAGCTTTGCCACTTCCCGTAAGCAGACATTGCCGGCATCCGTAACCCGTTCACAGGAACGGACATCGGATACCTTGTAAGGCAGCACTGGCGATCAACGCACTAGAAGGCAACGATATGCGCTAACTATGTGGTTCGAACCCCACTCTCTCAGCGCTTATCACGCTGCGAATAATTGGATCGATGGCATGTCCAATAGACAACGGAAACGTAGGGACCTGCGATGGCCAAGTGAGGCACGTCGATCAGATCGACCCACGCCGCCAATAATTGCCCAGAAGCCAGAGCCGATCGAGCCCCCGAGCGGCTACGACTCTCCGACGATGAACAGCGCCGTCGACTAGAGGCGCTCAGGGATAGTCTGGCGAGGGAGTAGCTGTGGCGTGTTCCCTCAGCCCACCTCAGAGGACTGGACAGGCCATACTTGGCCGAAAGGCACCCATGTCGACCGACCAACCGATCCAACCCGAAGAACAAGAGGCTGCCGACGGCAACCCTGCTCCCGGCGTAACATTTGTCGTCCCTATCAAGATTTTCCGACTGGAGTCGGTGACGACTGCGATCGGCGATCCCAATGAGGTCGATATTCAGGGGACGCACACTCGGTTGGCAGAGGCAGCAACAGCAGCACGTGAGGCGGGCGACCCCGCCGCAGACGCCTTGCAGGTTCTTTCCGGCATCGCATCCTATCACTTCGTGCCAGAAAGCCGTGTCGAGCCATTCCAGCCAATGGCAATGTTCGACGGTCGGCGAACACTCATCCCCGGAGACCTCCTCTCAGAACAGATAGAAGTGCTGGCAGCGTTCTCGCCTGACATCCCTTGTCCGGCTCTGCGAGCACGCGTGAGCGACGTTTGCCGGTTGCGCGTGCCTAGGAACGCCGAGGCTGGAATGCGCGCCGTTAGCGCCTACGTCGATTGTGTGGCGATCGTCATTCGCGGTGAAGCCAAGTTCGCATTCGAAAAGAGTGCGGCTTGCGTGACGGGATGCGAGCTTCTGAGACGCGCAACGATCGTAGCACGCCGGCTGGGTTGGGGCCGTTCCGAATTCGATCAATTGCGAAACGTCATATCTGAAGTGTGTCAGATAGCGGCAGACTCGAATGACGCGTGGGGTTTTGTCCACATCGCTCCCATCAATCTCGACAATGGCATCTGGGACCCGAAGGCTGTTGCAGACGCCGCTGAACGTCTGGCGATGCAAAACGAAATTGCGGGCCATCACTTCGGTCAGCGCGAGCTATGGGAACTAGCTGCGCGCGCCTACCATCGGGCGAAAGATACAGACAACGAGAACCGTTGCTTTATGGCAGCGGCTGAAACGTTTGTCAGCAACTCCGATGCACGCCCCGAATCTGCCATGGTGCAGGTCAGTTTCCTTGACAGCGCGATTCAAGCATTGCGCCCGATCCCAGGCACGGTCCAGCGCCGACGAGAGCTACAGGATCGCCTCAACGCCATTCAACCTAACATCCGTGATGAGATGTCCAGCTTCTCGCACGAGGACAATATCACCGAACTTGTCGAAGCAGTCGAAGCGGCTGTTAGCGGCAAGCCGTTCCCGGATGTGATAAAGGCGCTCTTTACCTGCGAGCGTTCACCTGATCCCGATGCGCTCCGAAAGCAGGTTCTCGAAAACGGCTATGGTAGCATATCGGCTATAATGCCGATGACGGTGAGCGACCATCAGGGCCGGACTCGGTTCAAAGCTCCCGGCCTCAAATTCAACGTAAGCGGTCAGCCGATAACGTCAGGCCTAAAGTTCCAAGGCATGAGCATTTCGATTTCGGATGCCGGCCAGCCTTGAGCGATGCGGGTCAAGGTCTGCGAGAGCCAGTCGAGCGGATCGACGCTGTTCATTTTGCAGGTTTGCAGCAAGGTGGCTACCGTCGCCCAGGTTCGTCCACCGCCGTGGCTGCCGGCGAATAGACTATTCTTTCGCGTGATCGTCTGGGGCCTGATTGCACGCTCGACGATATTGGAGTCGATTTCGATGCGACCGTCCATCAGAAAGCGTTCCAGCGCCTCCCGCCGGGTGAGCGCGTAGCGGATCGCCTCGGCGGTCTTGGATTTTCCGGAGACCTTGCCCAGTTCCGCTTCCCATAGATCGAAGAGGCTCGCGACAATGGCCACGGACTTTTCCTGACGTAGCGCGGCGCGGCTTCCGGCATCCTTGCCGCGGACCTCGTCCTCGACCTTCCACAATTCGGTCATGGCGATGATCGAATCCGTCGCGGCCTGCGAGACCCCGCTGATGTGCAGGTCGTAGAATTTGCGCCGCAGGTGAGCCCAGCACCCGGCGAGCCGGATTGTTTCATTGCTGCCGGCTTTGGCCCGTGCCTTGACCAGGTTGGTATAGGCCGAGTAGCCATCCACTTGCAGGATACCGCTGAATCCGGCGAGGTGGCGCGCCACGCAATCCGCACCTCTGCTGTCTTCAAAACGATAGGCAACCATTGGCGGACTGGTTCCGCCATAGGGTCGGTCATCCCGTGCGTAGGCCCACAACCAGGCTTTCGTGGTTTTCCCGGAACCAGGGGCAAGGGTGGGCAAGGTCGTCTCGTCGGCGAAGACCCTTTCGCCCTCCTTGATGCGCTCCAGTATGTAATCAGCAAGCATCTGCAGCTCGAAGCCCAGATGCCCCATCCACTGCGCCATCAACGACCGGCTGATCTCGACGCCGTCGCGCAGATAGATCGCCTCCTGCCGATAAAGCGGGAGGCCGTCGGCGTATTTGGAGACGGCGATATAGGCGAGCAGCCGCTCCGTCGGCAGCCCGCTTTCGATGATGTGCGCCGGCGCCAGAGCCTGGACCACGCCGTCACGGCCCCGGAAGGCGTATTTGGGACGGCGCGTGACGATGACCTGGAACTTCGGCGGCACGACGTCCAGCCGCTCGGATCGATCCTCGCCGATCAGAACCTTTTCAAGCCCCTCGCAGTCGGCCGGGATTTCCGGCTCGACGACCTCCTCGATGCGTTCGAGGTGGGCAGCAAAGCCCTTGCGCGGACGCGGGGCGCGCTTCGGCTTGTTCCCGACCGCGCGGTCGAGTTCGCTCCGGATTTCCGAAAGGCCGGTCTCGACCTCTTCGAAGGCAAAGGAGGCCTGCTCGTCGTCGATGGCCAGGCGTAGCCGCTCGGAACGCGTGCCATGTTGCGTGCGCTGTAAAACTTTCAGGATTGACGTGAGATTGGCGATCCGCTCGCTGGCGCTTTTCTCGACAGCTTTCAGCCGGGCGACCTCCGCCTCAGATGCTGCGATCCGAGCGTCGGCGACTGCGATCCGGGCCTCGCTTGCAGCCTGCTCGCGAGCCATGGAAAGGATCATCGCCTTCAGCGCATCAACGTCGTCGGGAAGGGCAAGACCCGGTAGAACCATGGCAAGCAACAGAGCACAAAAACAGCCGCTTTCCCAACCGTTCCAGCCGCATGATTCATCTTGCCGCAGGCCGGTTTCAGCCCGTCGATAACGGCCGCCTGACCCTGGCCGGACGAATCTTTTTCCAGTCCAGTCCGGCCAGAAGCGCCATCAACTGGGCGTGGTCGAGACGCATGCGCGCGGCCGATATCCCCGGCCAGCAGAAGCTGTGATCTTCCAGAGTCTTCGAATAAAGACAAACCCCGCTGCCGTCCCACCACACGATGCGAACCCGGTCCGCACGCTTCGAACGGAATACGTGAAGTGCCCCCGAGAATGGGTCCAGGCCGCCATCCCTGACCAGCGCCATCAAAGATGCCGCGCCCTTGCGGAAGTCGACCGGCTGGCACGACACGTAAACCACCACACCGGAAGCGATCATGCCTTACGAACCGCGCGGATGATCCTCGCCAGGCGATCGGGATCGACATCGCCGCCGGCGCGCACCACTGCGTCGCCAATGACGATTTCCACCGTGTCGCTGCCCACCGCTTCAAAGCGCGTGAACTTCGCCGGCTTGCTCGCTCCCTCCGTCAGTGGCGCAACCATGCCCGACGAAAGCGCCTTGCGGCGCCACGCATAGAGCTGCGAGGGGTCCAGCCCCTCGGAACGCGCAACCGCCGAGACATTGCCCCCTGGCGAGAACGCTTCGGCGACAAGCCGTGCCTTCTCTTCGTCCGACCGATGGCGCGGCTTGCGTCGGGACGGCACAGGCTCCGCCGTCAAAATCTCGAATGTTCGATGATGGCTCATACTGTCGCTCATAGGATTCTCCGCATGATTCATGCTGAAAATGAGCGATCAACCGCCTGCACGCTACGTGGGGACGCCTACGCGCTTACAATTCAACGGCCCGCCCGATGAAGATCAGGTGCGCTTCCTCATGAATCAGCAGGAACGTTTTCGGCGGCAAATGGCTGTCGCAGGGAAGATCAATACCATCCGCCGCATGATCATGAACGAGAACTACGTCTCCCTCGCTATGTTCATCCCGATCATGCAGGCGAGCGCATTCGTGCCTCACGACCACGAACTGATCTTCGCCAAAGGTGCGTTCCGGTTCCTCGCAGGCGACGACGTGGAAGCGGCACACTTGATCCTCCCGCAACTGGAGAACTCGCTGAGGCATATGCTCGCCTTGAATGGCATCGAGACAAATCGGATCAACCCTGACGGCACTCAAGAAGAGGCAATGCTGAGCCGTCTGTTAGAGGAACACCGCGAACCGCTGCTAACAATGATCCCGGCTGCGATGCTTCAAGAGGTCGATCTTCTCTTCAATTTCCGGGGTGGCGCTTCGGTACGGAATGAGCTTGCACATGGGAAAATGGGCGATGGCGACTTCTGGAGCCCGGTCGTGATTTACGCCACGTGGCTTGTCCTGCGTATGGCGTGCGTGCCGTCGTTTAGGGTTTGGCCGGACGTTGCGTCCGCTATGTTCAGCCAAGGCTGTCACTAGGCAGGCGGGGGCAGACCGTTGGAATCAAGTTTGGTCGACGTCTTCGAAATCGAGCGCGCCCTCGGATCGTTTATCTTCGCCGGCGCGGACTTAGGGGTCGCCGAATTCGTCACCAGATGGCTCCAGTCGGACTCGTCGCCCTCGCTCTCATTATCACGCTGTTCCTTGCGTTCGATGAGGTTCTTCACCGACGTTTTGATCTTAGTCCGCGCGTCTTCGATTAGCATCTTGCCATTGGAATCGATCTCCATGTCCTCGAGTCGGTTAATCGCGTCGATGACCTTCTCGAAATGGCTTTCAGGATCACCATCAAGGTCGGCCCGGTCAGCGATCTCTATGATGCGCTCCTCGATGTCGGGCAGTTTGCGGGTCCGAAGTCCCATCCCAAGGCGTACGAGCCGCTGGGGAGGGATTAGGGCTAGCATCTCCTCGGAATCTAGGAAGGAGAGGTCTAGCTCGTTGAGCGCGGCATCCTCGAGCGCTACCGCATCGCTCTCGCGCAGATCGTCCGTGAGCAAGCCGAGGCGGTGGACACGGGCGTGCGCCGTTAGCTTGGGACTGTCCACGATGTAATCTGTCACCCATGCTTTGCGTTCGAAGAGGTCAGGCTTGAGCTCAGCGATCCGCTCTACTACCCGGTCGCTCGCGCGCCAGCTCAGAAATGAGAACAACGACCAGTTGAGGTGCGTCTCGTCGGGCGTTTCTGCGAGCCGCGCTACCAGCGTCTCATTGAGGTTCGTCGGAATAGACAGCGCGTCCTGGATCGCGCCGGCACCTTCGGACATAAAACCGGTCAGGATCGTGTCGACAGTAGCGCCACGCAGCAACGCCGCCATCATGTGCGGCTTCTCTCGCAGGATTTCGGTGAGCGCGTCGGCGATGGTTGGATGGGCAAAGGACCAGACTGTCGCCTGACCGGTGCCCGAAGCTTTGAGGAACGATCCCATGAGCTCGGTGAAGCTGTCCAGAATGCGCGATCGCCCGATCCCCGTGAGTTCGGCGACTGCCTCGATCGCCGGCCCATCAGCGGTCTCAAGGTTGAAGGCGCCGCGGTGTACGTAGACCAGCATCAGCGCGGCGCGCAGCGTCTCGTCCAGCGCGTTGATGGTATCAACGAGATGCTCGCGCGGCTCTTTCATGAACTGTACAAGCGATGCCTCGCGGGGTGCCAGGCTTTTGGTGAAATTAGGGTCGCCCAGCCGTTCTGCAATGCCGGGGAGGAACGCCTCGACCGTGGCGACCGCGCTCAGATGCGGTTTGACGCTCGACTTCCAGCTCTGGCTTTGGCTGCCATAATTTATGTGATTGTAAAGAATTTGCGCCTTTTCGGCCATGCTGAGCGCGCCGACGTCGACGACGGCGCTGCCATTGGTGAACTCGGCAAGATTTCTCTGGCCGAGCCGAAGCCGCGCGGCTTCGTAGATATGCTTGCGCGAGGTTAGCAGGAAGCGGTTGCCATGCGCGACGGCAGCCCTCAGTTTCGGGAAGGCCGACGCCCAGTCCTGGACGTAATCCTCGCGAACGACATTGGGACCAAAAGCATCGTCGATCCAGAAGAAACGACCGGGATCATTGGGGTTCCAGCCCTGCTCGAAATCGCGAGGGCTGGTCAATATGAGCACCGTGCTGTCGGGGTTCTCGGACGCGATCGTCGATAGGATCGCGCCAATCGCAGATTTGCCACTCGAGGGATTGCCGAGCAGCAACACGAAGCCATGCTCGGTGATCGCCTTCACCGCTTCGCGATGTGCGCGCGTAGGCACGTATTTTTTGAGCTTCGGGACCCAGTGCTCGAGCAACGCCCGGCTCTGCTGGGTCATGCGCTCGTCGAGGATCACGGTGAGGTCGCCTAGACCGTAGACCTGGGGAACCATCGCGCGTAAGCGTGCGCTGCTGCGGATAGAGCGGATGACGTATTGTCTGCCGAGTATATGCGGCTTCCGCACGCCAATGGCGCGAAGACGTTTACGGATTTCGAGCGCAACCGGCGCATCGACACTCATGTTGGTCATGAAGATGTAGGTGTCGGCTTGGCCTTCGGCGACCAACCGCGTCACATTCTCGATCTCAGCGGCGATGTCACCCGGACGCAGCGCCCTCGCCGCGTCGGAACTGTGCTTCACTTGGACAGTGCCGATCGGTGCCGCGCCAGCCCCGTTGCCCGGTATCAGCAGCACCGCATCCTGCCCGCCGTCCTGCGCCTCGCGAAAAATCTCGACTGGTCGCTTGAGTATGACCTCACATAACTGCGAGCAAAGGTCTTGAAACGCGCGCCAGCCGATGGTGTGAAGTGCGAGATCGGACCAGGGCCCGACCGCCACGCGATGCGTGCGCTTGGCGGTTTCCAATATGTCTTGCGCGATGGTCACGCTCATCTCCTGCCCGAATTGCTTCCGGTAATCAAAACTGCAGGCGGGCCGCCTACAATGCAATTCGTACCGCAGCGGATGCACTTGCGCCACGGAGCACTATTGGGCCGGTACGCTCCACCGCTCGTCGGCTTCCGGCCCAACTGGAACACTTGTTTCGCACCTGCGTGTACCGCGCTTCAGCGTCGCCTTCGTCTTCGATGGGGCGGTGCACGCCATCGGAGCGCAGCGTTGGCTACCTCCACAGATATATCGAGTCCTAATCGGGCGAGGACAGCGGTGTGATGCGGTCCATGAAGTACGTATAGCCGGCATCTAGCCGGATACCGTTGGCCTTGCTCGTCTCGTACTTGACCTTGTCGAAGTGAATCGTCTCGCCGCCTAGCTCGATGCTGACGAAGTAGTCTCTGTGCTGACTGTGGATAGGCTCGAAGCAGAATGCCCGCTCCGGCAGCTGGACGCTCCCGTCTGACAGGCGTTCGCCCATACCTGAAAACCGAGAGAAAGGCTTAGGATTTTCCCTGTACCGCTCGTGCTCCGAATAGAACTGGATGGAGAAGGAGACCCGCTCGCCGTCGGAAAGACTGTAGACCTTGTGGAGGATTCGGTAGGCGTAAATTCCGCCGCCACTGCCTCGACGGTCGGGCACGACGGTGAAACCCATGCGCTTCCAGAAGGGCTCCGCGGTCCATGGCGCGATCTCGATTTCGAGGACCGAGCGCCCTTCGTTGTGGGCGACGTCGACCATGAAGTCCGCCAGGAGGCGCCCGTAGCCTTCCCTCCGGAGGTCGGGCCTGATCTCCAAGATGTCCGTACCGTCGAGGAACCCGACGGCGTGACCGTCTACCATGAGGATATCGACACGGGCGTTGCCCTCGCTCCAGGTCCGCTTGACCGAGTCCCAATTGCAGCGGAAGCCGCGGGGCGGCTCGTCACCGACGTATCCTCCGGCTTCCCAAGCCTCGATAGCAGTCTTGTAGATAGATTCCTCCGCGTCGAGCCACGCCTCGACTTCAGCCATCGTCGCTTCAGTCGCGGGCACGATTTCATACGCCATTGGGACCCCTGTAGCATCCTGCTCGTTTCGTGAGATGTTGATCCCACCCATGCCGTGTCTCCTAGCTCATTGGCTTGAATTCCGTTATCCGATGCGGCTTCGCACCGATAGCTTCCCGAACGAGCATCCGCTTTCGGATATTTGCTGAGAAGCGGATCGACGGCTTCCGGCCCCGTGGCTGACGGTCGGCAATGCGCCTCCTATCGGACATCGAAGCTAGTTCGGCTTCTAGCTTGACGCGGACATTGCCCGGACCGACCTAGAGGTCGTGGTTGTTTAGCCGAGGCAGCTCCTTACCCCCTATGCCGTTATTCGAGGCCCTTGTGTAGGTGACGGATGCATGAGGCTCAATGCCGGTTCGCTCTTTCAGTAGATCGATGTACGCAACGGCGGTGTTGTAGAATTTCGCGGCGTTCTCCGGGTCAGCCATTCTGGCGAAATCACGATGCATGGTTTTCCGATGCAGCTTGCCGGGAGCTTTGATCGTATCGGCAATTTTCGTGGGCCCTATCTCGTAGGGAGAGGAGTGGGTCACGAGATTGCGCCATTGCTGCATCTGCCCAATGTCACGAAAGAGTCCCCGGCTCTTGTCGAGCTCGATCCCGGCCGCAGACATTAGCATTTCCATTTTGTCCCAGAACGCCCTTTTGCTCCGGTAGGCCTGGAATTCGAAGCCCACGAAACGCTCTTCCGACTGCATTGCGAACGCAACGGATGCAGAAAAACTTTCGATAGCGGCGAACGCCAGAACCATGCCGCCGGTAAAGAAGGAGAAGCCCATCGATAGGCTGCCGGTCCGCGGCTTTTTGTCCATAGCTAGACCCGCCCTGACCAGCTCGCCGGCTGCGTGCAGGGTCAAATTCCAATCGTGGTTCTGTGCTGTGTATTCGTGAGGCAATCGATCTCCTTAGCTTTACCAATCCATGTTCAGCGATGTCCATTTCCCGGCAAGATGGTACGCGAAATGCGTCATCTCCTCGACGGAGGCCATCGCCTTTGCATAGGCGCCCGTCGCGCACCATCGTCATGATGAGCGGCAGTTTAGATTGCTGGATGTAGACTTTCGCAGGCGCGCGGCCCGTCCCACATGTGCGAGATGAGTTTCGCGATGGAACGAAGCGCGCTTCCGACATCGAATGAGAGGCTTCCTGTCCCCGTCAGGCAGGTATTGCGCCGACTTTCTTCGCTCTTTCGACGAGCGCAGCGTACTTCGTACCGTTTCCGGATGGAAAATGCATGCACCAGACTGCTAGAAACTGGCCCCAGTGCATTATTGGGACACAGATATACGGTAGGCATGTCGGCGCCGTCATGAGGCGTCAATCCTAAGCGGCAGGAACCCTTCGCCATCGACCATGAGATGGTCTGACCAGACGTAATCGCCCGTGATGTTGATATGGTCCCAGCCCAACGGCGAGAGCTGCGGGATTATCCGCTCATCGAATGCCGTTCCGCGCCGGCGCATCGATTCGACGACGCGACCGAGATAGCGGCAGTTGAACAGGATGATGGCTGCGGTGACGAGGTTGAGGGCGGCGGCGCGGCTGGCCTGGTTTTCGTGCCCACGGTCCCGGAAACGCCCAAGGCGGTGGAAAGCCACTGCTCGGGAGAGCGAGTTCTTCGCTTCGCCCTTGTTGAGTTCGGCGGTGACGAGCCGGCGGAGCTCGGGATCCTCGAACCAGCGCAAGGTGAACAGCGTGCGCTCGATGCGGCCGATTTCGCGCAACGCGGCGGCCAGACTGTTTTGCTGCCGGTAAGCGCTAAGTTTCTTCAGGATGAGCGACGGTGTCACCACCCGGTTCCTGAGCGCCTGGATTATCCTTTGAACATCCTCCCAGTGTGTCCGGATCAACCCGGCGTCGAGGCGATGGCCGAACAACGGCGCCAGTGGACCGTACCGCGCTTTCGGCTCGAACGCGTAGAGTTTGCGATCCGACAGGCGCGGGATACGGGGTTCGAAGGAAAGTCCGAGCAGGTGCATGACGGCGAAGACGATGTCCGACGCGCCACCACCATCGACATGAAGTGCTGCGACGTTCACGCTGCTCTCGTGACCGAGGATGCCGTCCAATGAATGGATGGCTTCTCCGGCGGTGCCAGCTATGACCTTCTGGTGGAGCGGCGCGTAACGGTCGGTGATCGTGGTGTAGATTTTGACGATCGGATCGCGGCCGTAATGCGCGTTGACGGCGCCGCCAGCTTCGCCGGGGCCGCCGAGATAAAAGGCCTGCCCGTCCGCCGATGCCCGCCACCCTTCGCCGAACCAGGCCGACAGCGGCTCGGCGTGGATCGCATCGGTGAGGCCGGCGAGTGCCGCCCGGAATGTGTCCTCACGCATGTGCCATGTCTGCATCCGCAATAGCGCCCGACGGGAGCCTGCTCCGCTTATCTCGGCCATGCGCGACAAGCCAAGGTTCGTCGCCTCGGCGATGAGCGTCGCCATGAAGGCGCGAATGTTGTCGGGTGGCAGACTGGTCGAGACGTGACCGAATTGACTTGTGAATCCTGTCCAGCGGTCGACCTGATCGAGCATGTCGGTAATCCGCACGCGCGGCATCAGCCGGTAGATGGCGGCGGAAACGGCGCCGGCGCCCTCGGCCTCGTTGTCCTTCTGCTCCTTCGGGAAACGGAGCTTGCCGCCGGTGAACATGGCCACATCCTTGCCCGACAGCCCGCGCGCCGTGGCAAGGAGGGCGGCATCGAGTTCGGCCGCGCGAGCCTCTATGTAGGTCTCGGCACCAACCACCGGAACGGTCGGCAGCCGCGAAGGGGGGAGGTTCGTTGCAGGCGAAGCCGGCGTAAGGAGCGTATCGAGCGAGCGATGGATTCGCGATGTCGGCACCCACACGTCACCGCTGGCGAGAGCGTTGGACAGTGCGAAGAAAGTGACGAGTTCGTAGTAGGTCCGGTCAACCGAACCCTCCTTGAAGACGTGTCGATACCAGCGTCTTTCGATATGGCCGAGAGGCAGACTCGCCGGTAATGACTTGCGCCAGTCACCGCCAAGGTCGCGCAGAACGGTAGCCGCTGAAAGCAATGGCTGAGACGCCCGACGCCCCTCGAACGTGAAGCTCGCCAGGAGTCGGGCGCCGATCTGCTTGAACACGCGGTGCTCGTGGGAAAGCTCGCCGAGTACGTCCGGCCTTCCGGGACGAATTGTACGCCGAATGATGGCGGCGTCGGCTTCGACGACGTCGAGCGCCGCGATCGCGGTGACGGCCGCTTTGATGTCGCCGTCTTTCCTCGCGGTCCTCACCAAAGCGTCCAGCACATCGGCGATGCGAGTCAGCCGTGTTCGGCCCTGTTCGGCGGAGGCGGCGATCGTCTCCTCGAGCCGCTTTCGGGCACGCAGGTTCGCGCGGCCGACGAGCGACTGGAACATGGTAAGCGCGCCATCGGTCAGCGCGATCCCGAGTTCGCTCAGCGTCGCCATCATGATGGTGTGCCGGCGGGCAGGTCCCATCTGCTGAAAAGCCTGCGCCGTATAGAGGCTGCCCTCCTTCGCCATCTGCGCCATGCGGGGCCCGAGGCCGGGACGCGAAACAACAACATCGCCGCCAATCGTGCGGACGAGGGTGAGCTTGTCGAGAAGTTCGAGAAGCGGCCTCCCACCGACCCTGGAGGGCGGCTCACGCAGCCAAGACAGCCGGCTTTGGCGGACATGTATCTTATCCGACAGAAGTGCATCAAGCTGCAGACGCTGCGCATCCGATAGAAGAGAATTGATCTCAGCTACCACAGCGGCATCGGCCGCGTGCATCGCCGCGGCGGCCATGCGCTCGACCACGCTGATGCCGGGAATAATGATCTGCTCGGCGCGCATCCGTTCGATCAGCCGATCGAGCAGCACGCGCCCGTCGGTCAAACCGACGGCTTCGCGCTCCGCCCAGGCGGCGAGTTCTGCTCGCGTCGGCCTGGTGAAATCCCGAAAACCATGACGCTGTTTGATCGCCGCCAGTTGTTCATATCGGGTGGCTCCACGTCGGGCGAACAAGGATATCGCTTCGGCATCGGCACCGACCTGTTCTGCGATATGATCGAGCATGATGCCCGGCAGGAATTCGCCGCGCCGAAGATATCGACCGGGGTAGCGCAGGCAACAGAGCTGAAGCGCGTAACCGAGCCGGGTCTCGGGCATCCGGCTTTGGGCGATCGCCGCGAGGTCATCGGAGGTGAGGCTATGATACCGGACGGTTTCATCTTCCCTGTCCGGCAATGCCAAAAGCTTCTCCCGCTGCGTCTTCGTCATCGATATCCGAGCCGGCATCGTTCATCCCTTCACAAACCACTTGCCTTACGACGTCATAATGAAAGAGGATTGTGAAAGGCTCTGCACCTAGATTCTCGTAGATGCCGGCGGCCTTCCATAAACGACCGTTTTTGAAAGCACCTCAATGCTGATCGGCTACGCCCCGGTGAGCACACGAGACGAGCAATCAAATGCATCTGATGGATCGGATTACCAGTGCGGGCGCCGGGCTCCGGTCGCTCCCCGAAGCGATCGACATGACCACCGCGGCAAGGCGCATGATGATGTACATGGTGGGGTCCTGTGCAGAGTTCGAACGCGCCATGATCCGGGACCACGACAGGCGTTGCTCAGGCACGCTCCGAAGGACGAATTGGGAGACGCCGTAATAAGCTCGACCCGAAGAAACGTCGGGAAATCGCTGAGAGCGTCTTGTCCCGACGTAAAAGCGGTGCCGAAATGGCGAGACTTTACGATATCAGCAAACCGGCGGTTTCGCGCATCGTCGCTGAACATCGCCAGAACAGGAGACCTTTCATGCCGACCAGCCATGACCTCAAAGGTCTGATGAAGTTCCTTGCTCGGGAAGAATGGCGCGAATGCTTCGACGAGGTGTTCTACGACCATTTCGGACCCGTTCTGGATGCCGGCGACATGGACTTCGAGGACATTGCCGAGATCCTCGGCGAGGGTTGGGCCATGACGCTCTGGGGCTGTGCCTTCGAGGATTTCCTGACCCGGGACTTCGAGTTCGAGGGCGGCAACATCGTCGACGAATATCTCAAACGTCGTGGCTGGAAAGAAAATGCCCAGGCAAAGACCTATATGAAGGCGCTGCGCACTTCCGTCATGAGCCTTTACGAAGTCGGTGAGATCGTGCCGGGCAAGTCGCTCGTCGCGCGCGATCTTGTTCGCGGTGGCGACCCGATCGCGGTCAGCGAGGGAACGGCCACCAGAACGCTCAAGCAGTGGGACCGGATCGCCGCCCGCATCTTGCCTCTCTTGGGCAAAAATGTATTCGCTGGAGGCCTTTTGCCGTTCACGCCGCAGGCCACCGATGCGCTGTTCGATGGCCTGCGGCAGATGTTCGGCAAAAAGAATGCGAAGAAGCTGCCGGACATCAAGGACGAGGAGCTTCAGGCGGCGGCCTCCATGTTCACACTTTCATGGTTATTCGATACGCTTGAGCGCGCCATGGGGCTGCCCTCGATGCAGAACGCGGATGGTGATGAGCTCGTATTCCACGACGTCAGGTTTTCGCTCGCTTCCGGAGTTACCCGGAAGGATATTGCCGCACGGGTGAGCAACATTGCCGGCATGTCGCGGGAGAACGCAAATTTCTGGAACTGGCTTGAGCAAAAGCCGAAGCATGGCGTCCAAAAGCGCAGTGCCTCGTCCTTTGACATCACAACGGACAACGGCGCCCGGGTGCTGGGAAATGTTGAATTGAAAGGGAAATTCCTGCATTTGGCGACCAACTCGGCAGAGCGCGCGCAAGATGGAACGACGTTGATCCAGCAGGCGCTGGGTGATCTCGTCCGTACACCTCTTACAGAAATCCGCACTGTCGAACAGATGATGGCCCAGCGACCGGCCCGCGAAAGGGAAGATTCCGCATCTGAAATCCCGGCCGAAATTGCCGAGCAGGTCGTTCACCAGTTCATGGACCGGCAATATCGTGAAACTCTCGATCAGCCGGTCGGCATGCTCGGCAACAAGACGCCGCGTCAGGCCGCAAAATCAGCCGCCGGCCGAAAGATGGTTGCCGAATGGCTCAAATATCTCGAAAACCAGTCTTCACGGCGGCCCGACCCAGTAGATCCCACGGCAACATACAGTTTTGAGTGGATGTGGCGCGAACTGAACGTTCTCGATCTCCGCCACTAGCCGTTATAGTATATCGGTGTCCCAATAATGTACTATGGAGGAAAATCCCCACAAATGATGATGTTTGCCGTCGTTTCCGATATCGGCGCGAGATCGCCATATAGCCGACGATTTCATGTGTCAAAAAATATAGAGCTGATTAACAGCTTCGAAGCTTTCTGTTATGTAACCTCAAACAGGACATGGCGGGGAGAAATTGTCGTGAGTCAATCGGCTGCAATATTAAAGCAAGATAATAGCCAGCCGGAGAAAATCGCCACAACCATAGGCGATAGGCTTTCGCAGGAGCTTGTCATAGCATTGGTAGGTCCGGTGGCGTCGGGCGTCTCCACAACAGCAAAGTTTCTAGCGGATTTGCTTTCCCAGAAATACGGATACGACGTTGGTTCTGTTGCAAATTTTTGTTGAACTGAAGCAAGAAGAGATGGCGGGCGGTGCTTATGCGGCGGCGAGGATATCGAACTGCTCGGCCAATGACGGATTTGGGTTGAAGGCGAACCTCGCCTGTCGTTTGCGCATCATGTGAAGCATTTCGATGCCGTCGAGGATGATGCTTGCGGCTGCGGGAGATTTGAAGCCGAGCATCGGCCGAACACGGCGCTTGATCCGCCGATGGTCCTGCTCGATCCGGTTGTTCAAGTATTGGCTTTGGCGGATTCGGATCGGCTTCGGTCGGCGCCTGCAGCGATCCTGCAATCGATGTGTCGTATCGCAGGAAACGATCGCCTCCTGGTTGGTCTGGCTACCATCGATGACGACACGATCGGGACGCCCATGGCGCTCCAGCGCTTTCCTGAAGAAACGCTTGGCCGCCGGCAAATCCCGATGTTCGCTGAAATAGAATTCGACCGTGTCGCCGACGCTGTCGATAGCGCGGTAGAGATACATCCACTGCCCTCGGACCTTGATGTAGGTTTCATCAACATGCCATTTGCCGGTCGCTGCGCGCTTGCGCCGGTTGAAGCGCTCCAGCAGCAAGGGCGAGAAGTGAACAACCCAGCGATGGATCGTCGAATGATCAACGCTAATGCCACGCTCGGCCATCATCTCCTTCAAATCGCGCAGGCTCAGTCCATATGCCAGATACCAGCGAACGCACACCAGGATGACCGATCGGTCGAAATGCCGGCCTCTGAACATCACAAACCTCCTAAAAAAATGTCGGAGGTCACTTGCCAGACAACCCGTAACGAAAAAGTTTGCAACAGAACCCCTGGCTGACGTCGCAAGAGCGACTTTCGGTGCTGAGCCGGATGGATAAGAACCTCGGCGGCATCCGTTTCGTGCGCGCTTTTGCTGCGCAGCGGCATGAGCCGGAAAAGTTCGACCGGCAGGGATTATCAGATCCCATGGGCGGGTGGATAGGGATGTGCTCTCAGGCAGAGGAGTGGAGTTGTTCCACCAACTCTCTCTAGAAACGACGGAGGCGGTCGCCCACCCGGTTCCCACAGAACGTGGCGTACGGAGCTACCGCACCACGCTCTTCGGCCGTTGCTTCACAGCACGAGGGCCCGCAGCCCCCTGTATCGGAGCAGCAGTTGTCGGATGCAGTGGCGAGGTCCGTTCTACTGATCTGGTGAAAGGCGTCCCAGGACGGCGATCGCCGTCACGGCTGCGACTGCACAGCATCTTGCGCCAGTAACGCTCAGTGGCCGACACACCTTGGTCAGCGACCGGTTATTTCCAGTACCTCGGCGTCAGCGCCGGCCAGCTCGTGCACACGACCGGCGATGGCGGTTCGCGACCGCGTGCCCAGTTGATGCAGGCCTCCCGCAGGATCGTCCGGACCATATTCTCGATGCTGCGCATTTCGTTCAGCACCGGGGGCGGTGGACGAGAAGAGAACGCCAGAGCCGGCATTGCCAGCTCTTGACATGCACCGGCAGGCCTTCGGCGCGCAATCCGTCGTGAGGCCAGGCCGTCAGCGAGCACGCTTCCAGGTCGACGCGCTCCAGCGGGAGCCCGACTTTGGGCAGCGCGATGCGAGCAAGAAGATCAAAGGCAAGAAGCGGCATATTCTCGTCAATACCAAGGTCTCCTGATGCACGCCCTCGTTCATGCCGCCGACATCCAGGACTGCGATGGCGGCGTGATGGTGATGGCGAGCTGTTCGGACTCTATCCCTTCCTGTTCAAGCTCTACGCCGATGGCGGCTATTCAGGGGCCGGAGTTCCAAAAGGGGCTGAGGAAGACAGTCGCCAAGTCAATTTCGAAATCGCACCAGGGCGCTCGCCTTCCTCAAGCTGGCCTCCATTCGCCTCATGTTCGGAAGGCTTCGTGATAAATTATTAAGTCCCCGGACTGACTCTTAAAGGAGAGGCAAGTGTTTTTTGACTTCCATTGGATTACCGGAATCATGGTCGGCTTCGAAATTATTTACGATCCCGATTGTACGCTTGTTGTTGTAGACTTAGAAATCTTGCGTATGATGATTACCACGATGCGATAGTGTCTCCTTGCAAGCACTTTGGTGAATGCCACGCACGTCGATCCGGAGAGAAGAGAAATACTGGGGTGATATTCATCACCAAAGCGAATTAATTGAATGGGCATACGGGCGGGGTGCATTCTTATGCTGAGGAATCAGAAGCCCATGCCGGTTGGCACCGGCACCAGCAAGGAGGCACCCAATGACGACGAGAATATCGGCATTGATGCGCACGCGCCAATCCCTTTCCGACCTGATTGAAGGACGTCTTTCCACACCGGCTGGTCGCTCGGAGTTGATGAAGCTGCGACCCGTCTGATCGTGGAGGAACCACTTGGGGGGAATGGCGGGATGCAGTCGGGGGACTATTACGAACATGGCGCCGAGCCCGGCCAGGGTTACCGGAACGGCGTGCGCAGCGGACGCCTGAAGACGGCGGAAGGCTTTGTGGAATACTCGGCCCCGCAGGTGGCGGGCCGCGACGAGCCGTTTCGTTCCGAGATCCGCGAGCATCTGAAGGAACGCACGGAGGCGCTCGAGGATCTGGCGGCGGAACTGCTGGCACGCGGTCTTTCGGTGCGCGACATCGAGGACGTCTTCCACGACGAGACGGGGCGGCTGCTCCTATCGAACACCGCGGTCAGCGAGATCGGCGAGCGGCCATGGGCAGACTACCAGGAGTTCGCCACGTCGATCTTGGCCTAATCGGCCCGAAGCTTGTGGAACGTTGCCGGAACGGATTGACCGGTACGGCGTCGTCGCTTGAGAATTCACACTTGGAAGAGGGGGTGGATGTATGGGTTTGCGTTTTTCGCTCGAGGCGTTGACCGGGGCGTGGCGGAACCTCTCTTTTGCCGACGTCGACTTTGGGAACTCCAAGCCGGTCGGGTCGAGGCTTGGACTGGCGGTTCAACTGAAGTTCTTCGCCGCGTACGGACATTTCGACACCGCGGCGGCTGAGGCTCCCGACGAGGCGGTTTCGTATCTGGCCGAGTAGCTTGGCGTCAGCAAGGTAGATTTCTGCCAGTATGATTTTTCGGGGCGTTCAGGGCGGCGCCATTGCGCCGAGACTTTGCCATCTTGGTTTTCGCCGGATGAAGCGGCCGGATCGAGTCGCACTGGCTGTGTTGCAAAGTCTTCGGTAACCAGGCGCATGGCATGGCCTCTGGTGTTTCGCCGGAGAGTTCAGATGTTCAAGGGCCGCCATTTCGACCAGTCCGTCATTCTGCTTTGCGTTCGCTGGTATCTGGCCTACGGCTTGAGCCTTCGCGATTTGAAGGAAATGATGGCCGAGCGCGGCATCAGTATCGATCATTTGACGATCCACCGCTGGGTCGTTCACTTCTCGCCCTTGCTGCTGAAACGCTTCAATCGGCGCAGGCGTGCCGTCGGCGGAAGGTGGCATATCGACGAAACCTATATCAAGGTTCGCGGCCGCTGGATGTATCTCTATCGCGCCATCGACAGCGTCGGCGACACCGTCGAGTTCTGGTTCAGCGAGCATCGTGATCTGCCGGCGGCCAAACGCTTCCTGCGCAAGGCGTTGCAGCGTCACGGCCGCCCCGAGCGCATCGTCATCGACGGTAGCCAGACGAATCGCGAGGCGATCCTTTCCTGTGACGCGGAAAGCCGGCTGCGGGATTCGGTCGCGGCGGCAGCTCAAGCCGATCCGCATCCGAAAGAGCCAGTACCTCAACAACCGCATCGAGCAGGATCACCGGCGCGTCAAGTGTCGTGTGCGGCCTATGCTCGGTTTCAAATCATTCGCAAGCGCTATCGCCACGCTGGGCGGGATCGAGATGTTCCACATGATGCGAAAACGACAGGGGAGGTACGCCTTCCATCCAAATCCGCCCATCGCCCAGCAATTCGAATTCATCGCCGCCGCGTGAGGCTGGGGTCGTTCCCCGAATTTCTATTGCCAGACGACAATTTTGCAACGGAACCCAGTTATGATCAGGACGAAATTCATGACGCTGCGGGTCAAGCCGGAGGGCGGCAACCTGCCGGGTGGGAGGACGGCTCGTGGGCGTTGTCGTCACAGTCGGACCAACCTGCTCCATCGCCGCAAAGCCTCAATCCGACGGAGGTTTCCGCCAAGCCCGGCAATGTGGGAGCAGGATATCGGGGCATCGATCTTCGGCCCGACATATCACCAGCCAGCTTCTTTCGATTTCGAACAGCACGTCCCCCCGGATTGGGGCGTCCCGCCGTCCTTTCCTGGCCCATCAACTCGCACCCGGGAATTACCTGATATTGGACCCTTACTTGGCAAATGGGACCACGGCTCCAGACAGGCCTCGTACGTTGTGATCCATCACCTGCTGAACCGCGGGGTCGCGCCAAGCCAGTTCGCTCCACAGACACGCTTCGGTGCCGCACCGGCTGATTGGGCGCACCGTCGAGGTGCGGCTCACGCATCGAGTGGTCGAGATCTTCCACGATCACGAGCGTGTCGCCAGCCATGTCCGTTGCTCGCAGCGGTCCGGCCATGTCACCGTCAACGACACATGCCCAAGGCGCTTCAGCGTTACGCCAACACCACGCCGGCCAACCTGATTGCGGATTTCGACGTGAAGCCGGCCGCCATTCCGATCAAAGACCGGCCGGTTTTCGGCAACTGAAGATTACCTCCTGGGTCAGCAACTTTGGCAACAATCACCTCGCCATGAACGGGGACATTTTGATGCCGGCAACGAGAAGGCTGACCATGAGACAATTGAGACAAATGCTTCGGCTTGCCGGAAGCGGGACGGGCTCCCGCGAGATTGCGGTCGTATTGGGGATAGCGCAGTACGGTGCAGGATAATTTGCAGCGTGCAGCCGCGGTTGGATTGAGCTGGCTCTTGCCGGGCGAGCTGACCGACGATGCGCTTGAGCACAAGCTCTTCAGTCGCAACGGCGTCAAACAGGGTACGCGACGACGCACGGAACCGAACTGGGCCGATCTTGCGGTCGAGCTCGTGGGTCGCATCCCGACGGTTACGGCTATAGTCGTTATGTTGCGGCCAAATTTATGTTGCGGTTGTTGGAGGCGAGCCAGAGATGGCGGCGGTTTCCCTGGCCCGGCTCGCAACATAAAGGGCGACGGTTGGAGTCTACAAGGCTTTAGGAATGCCACCAATGACGGCAGAGAACGTTGCCGAGGTGACTCCCTCAAGCCGCTGATATCGACCTTGGCCAACGCCTTGTCCTTCATTTCGAGGTCGACCTCCGCATAGATGTTCGTGGTGTCCAACGACACGTGGCCGAGCCAGGCACGGATCGTGTTGATATCGACGCCGGCACGCAGGAGGTGGACGGCTGTCGTGTGCCGAATCGTATGCGGGCTGACGCGCTTCGTGGCCAAGGTCGGCACGGTTTTGCTCGCCAAGGCGGCATATTGCGTCACGACGCGGTGTATTCCGAACCGTGTCAAAGGCTCCTTCGTTCGCCCCAGAAAGACTGCATCGCTCTGATCCCGATCGGTCACGAGGCGGGTCAATGAGGTTGCCGTCGTTGGCCACAATGGGCAGATCCGGACCTTGTTTCCCTTGCCATGAAGGCGCACTGACGGAGACGCGCCCAGTTGAAGATTGCCAACCGTTAATTTTGCTGCCTCATCGGCGCGAGCACCGCTGTTGTACAGGAATAGCAGCAGGGCATGGTCGCGCACCCCAAGACCCGTACGCCTGTCGGGTTGACCGAGGAGCGCATCCATTTCGGCCTTTTCGAGACATCCGATCGCGGTCTTTGCCGTCTTCTTGAATGGTATTGCCCTTATCTCGGAACACCAGGCCAAGTGGACCGGCGAACGCATGCCGATGAAGCGTGCAGTGAGTGAATTGTCGCAAGCCGTTGGTTGCGGGTCGCTTCGCTGCATCGGCGATCATGTTCCAGGTGGTCCACGAACTTGCGGACAATTGCCGGCGTCAGCTCTTCCACGGTCATACGATCGACGGCGCAGCCTCCCTGTTTGCTGGCAAACGGCAGCAACAGTGTCAATGTATCGCGGTAGCTGGATTGGGTGTTGCGGGAAAGATTGCGCTCGGTGACCAGATGTTCCAACAGGAACCGGCGGATCCACTCCTAATCTGCTCAAAGGCTGCTGAAGAAATAGGGCTTGGTACCAAAGCGCATCATCATCGACAAACTGCGTTCCTATGGAGCGGCGAAAAGCGTCTTTCGGAGACCCTTACATGCGCAGTTGGGTATGCAGTCATTAGCGACAGAAATGCAGGCTCGCTCTCACTATGGCTGCATATCAATTTAGCATGCCCCATAAGCCCTAATCATCGCCTAAAAAACACAAACCATCTTAGCCCGGTCTGACCTTTGGGCGGCGCGAACTAATAGGAACAGCAAATTGGCCATGCTCGATGTTGATCATTTGGTGAAGCCGGTCAGCGACGGCAACCCGTGCGGTGATGCTCTCGATTACGATCTGAGTTTTCTCGAACTTGAGATGGCGGGGCAGGGCAAGCCCGCTCGGCAGATGGGAGATTCCGTCATAGCCGCGGAGGCTCCCGACTGGCGCCAAGTCTGGCAGCTTGGCCTGGAGCTCGCTACCCGCACAAAGGACCTGCGCGTCGGTGTCCTACTCACCCGCTCCGCTCTCAGCCAATTCGGCTACCCCGGCCTTCGCAATGGCCTGGAGCTGCTCGCTGGGTATGTGGAATCCCATTGGCCGGAGCTGCATCCGCGGCCAGACGTAGAAGACTCTGGCGATCCGACGGTGCGCCTTAACGCCTTGGCAAATCTCTGCGATCCCTCAGGGCTTATCGCGGAGGTTTGCCAGGTTCCCCTCACCGCGTCCAGACAGTTTGGCGCCTTTACGCTGCGCGATTGGATGGAGACGCAGCGATCTCAATCGAGCGAGATCGAAGCAGCGTCGATCGACCTCGCCTTCGGCGACACCGACCCCGACCTCCTCTGTCAACTCGGGGCGGATCTCGACGCCAGCCTTACGGCTGCGATCGGCCTAGACGGCTTAGTGAACGAGCACGTCGATATCATTGATGCTGTCCGGTTCGAGCCCCTCATTTCGGTGCTCCGTCAGGGCAAGGACATTGTAAGTCGCCACTTCAAAATCCCTCAATCCGAAACCGTTACGCAGCCCCTGCTACCAGGAGCCGAGGTGCGCAATCCGGAAGAGATTCGCGGCCGCAACGATGTCATCCGCATACTCGACAGCATCTGCCGCTGGTATCAAGTGAACGAGCCGGCCAGCCCCGTGCCAGCCTTGCTTGGGCGGGCGAAGCGACTTGTATCCAAGGACTTTATGGCTCTGCTCGAGGAGCTCGCGCCCGCCGGGGCTGCGCAATACCGCTCTGTCGCGGGTATGGCCGCCGACTCGGGTGCATGACCTCGGAAATCTCGAAGCCTAACATGAGGACAAACCGAAGAATGGCAACGGCAAGCAGTCAGAAATTCATAAACCGAAATCGCCCGCCGCGGGTCCAGATCCAGTATGACCTAGAGACCTATGGCTCGCAAAAAAAGGTGGAACTTCCGTTCGTGGTGGGAGTCATGTCTGATCTCGCCGGCAACCCCGCCGAGCCGCTGCCCCCAGTGGGCGAGCGCAAGATGATGGAGATCGACATCGATAATTTCGATGACCGGCTCAGATCGCTAAAACCCAGGGTGGCCATGCGGGTACCCAACCGCTTGACCGGCGAGGGCCAACTGGCTGTCGACTTGACCTTCGAGTCTATGGGCGATTTCTCGCCGGCAGCCGTGGCGCGCAAGGTGGGGAGCCTCAACGCGCTGTTGCAGGCCCGCATGCAGCTCTCCAATCTGCTAGCTTACATGGACGGCAAGATGGGTGCAGAGGAACTGATCGCCCACTTCCTCGGCAATCCAGCGCTGCTAAGTAGCCTCAGTGGCGTGCCGAAGGACGAAGCGCCTGATGAACTCGCGGAAGCACCCCTGGCCTCCTTCCCAGAGACGAAGGAGATTTGATTGTGACCTTCGCAAACTCAATACCTGCCGAGGTGCAGGCCCCCGTTGTAGATCCCAAAGATTTCGTCATTCTGCTGCAACGCGAGTTTAAAACGCATTCGGATCAGGCCCGCAGCGCAGTGGAGAATGCGGTCAAAACGCTGGCTGACCAAGCCCTTCGCCACACACCGCTGATCAGTGATGATGCCGTTGAAACGATCCAGTCAATCATAGCATCGATCGACGACAAACTATCGGAACAAATCAACGAGATACTTCATCATCAGGACTTTCAGGCGCTGGAGTCGGCTTGGCGGGGCTTGCATCACCTTACGTTCAACACCGAGACGGACGAGGCGTTGAAAATCCGTGTTCTTTCCATTTCGAAAACAGAATTGTCTCGGACGCTGCGAAAGTACAAAGGAATTGCCTGGGATCAGAGCCCTCTGTTCAAGAAGATCTACGAAGAGGAATACGGGCAGATTGGCGGAGACCCCTTTGGCTGCTTGGTTGCGGACTACTACTTCGACCATAGTCCGCAGGACATCGATCTACTGACGGGGATTGCGCAAATTGCTGCGGCAAGCCATTCCCCGTTTATCTCAGCGGCCTCACCGCATTTGCTGCAGATGGATTCTTGGCGTGAACTTGCCAACCCTCGCGACATCACGAAGATCTTCCTAACGCCTGAGCACGCCGCTTGGCGGGCTTTTCGCGAAAGCGAGGACTCCCGGTATGTGGCGTTGACACTCCCGCGCGTACTCGGGCGGCTGCCCTACGGCGCTAAGACCAATCCAGTTGATGAATTTGCATTCGAAGAGAACACCGATGGCAGCGACAGCGCAAAGTATCTATGGACGAATGCCGCCTATGCCATGGGTGTGAACATCACGCGGTCGTTCAAACTCTACGGCTGGCTGTCCAGAATCCGTGGTTTCGAATCGGGTGGCTTGGTTGAGCACTTGCCGGTGCACACCTTCCCCAGCGATGACGGTGGAGTCGACCTCAAGTGCCCAACGGAGATTGCGATCAGCGATCGGCGCGAGTCGGAGCTCTCTAAGAGCGGCCTTCTGCCACTGTTGCATCGGAAGAACACGCAACTGGGCGTATTCCTAGGTGCCCAGACCGTCAACAAGCCAATCAGATACGCAGACCCGGATGCCTCGGCGAATGCAGAGCTCAGCGCCCGGCTACCCTATATTTTTGCGACCTGCCGCTTTGCCCACTACTTGAAGTGCATGGTTCGCGACAAGATTGGCGCGTTCAAAGAACGGCATGAGGTCGAGGAGTGGCTGAACCAATGGATCCAAGGCTATGTCCACCCCTCGCCCGAGTTGGGGAGCGAAGAAAGCAAGGCGCAACAGCCGCTCTCTTCAGCAGAGGTCAAGGTCGAGGACGTCGAAGATAATCCCGGCTATTACACTGCCATATTCTATCTGCGACCACACTATCAGCTCGAGGGCCTTACGATCTCACTGAGGCTGGTGTCTCGGCTACCCGCGGCACGCAAGGGCTGAGCCCTTACGCCGCCGCCACAAGCATAGAGTCCGCCTTCATACCACGCCGGTTCGGGACCATTCCGGCCCCCGATCCGAAACCGCCAGATAGAGGAATTTGGAATGGCATTCGATGCAGTTATGATTTTCACCCAAGCGTCAAAGGATGGCATCCAGCCGAAGGGCGAATCCGTTATCGTCAATAAAGGTGTCACGATTGCCGACCAATGGAGTTTCTCAATGGAGAACAAGCTAAATATCGGCCCTCACACCGCAGGCGCCGGGTCAGGTAAGGCCGAATTCGAGGTCTTCACCATCAAAAAGCAGGTGGATAACGCCTCTGCTTCCCTGTACGTGGCATGTGGCCGCGGCGCCCATTTCAATGGAGTCGATCTGAAGCTATTCAAATCGACGGGCGCCGGGCTAGCGACGGCCGGGTCGAACCTGTTCTTACATTGGACCTTTAATATGCTTGCGATCGAGAAGGTCGAGTGGTCCTATGCTGAAGAAGCTCCGGAGGAGACGATCACCTTCCGATTCGGCGCCTGCAAGATCATCTACTACGCGCAGGACGATACGGGTGCTCTTACCAAGGCTGGTGAGGGTATCTGGAACCAAATCGCCAACAGTACTGACTTCAACAAGCTCGTCGCCTGACAGCTTGCAGATCGGCGTGCGTTCTGGGGCTCGCCATGCATTCGGGTCCCGGATCATTGCTCAAGATGTGGAGATTGAACATGGTTGTCACTGCCAAGTGGGACCTGATCCAGCCATCCCTTCTCGACCAGCTAACGGATGACGAGCCGCGCAGCGCGTCCGAATCGTCGAGATTTTCCAGCTTGTCGCTGCGCCAAGTGCAAGCACTGATCCTGCGCGACGTGTCGTGGCTGTTTAACGCAAACCAGTTGGCTGCGACCGTAGACCTCCGGTCCTACCCCCACGTGGCAGCCAGCACGCTCAATTACGGTATCCGGCCCTTTGCCGGGCACCTCGTCGATGGCCTCGACGCAGCCGCCCTGGGACAGGAGATTGCCGACAGCTTGCAACGTTTTGAACCTCGGCTCCTCGCCGACAGTGTCAAGGTCACACCCCTCACTGACGCCGACCGCAACGGTTCTCTTGGCTTTGGGATCGAGGCCGACCTGCTAGCGCAGCCAGTGCCGCTGCGGATTGTGATCCGAACCGAGCTTGACCAGGAACGCAAGATGCTCCGCGTTACCGATCTTGGTGCAGAGATAAGCTGATGGACCCAAAGCTCCTACGGTTATACAACGATGAGCTCGCGTATATGCGGGAGATGGGAGCTGAGTTTGCCCGCGCATTCCCAAAGGTGGCCGGCCGGCTGGGAATGGAATCAGCCGGGGTCGCCGACCCTTATGTCGAGAGGCTGCTGGAAGGCTTCGCCTTCCTGGCGGCGCGGGTCCAATTGAAGCTGCAAGCTCGTTTCCCGGACTTCACGCAGCACCTGCTGGAATTGGTCTATCCGCATTTTCTGGCGCCGATCCCGTCGATGACGATTGTACAATTCGGGCCGGATCCACTGACCGGACGGTTTGAGCAAGGATATATGGTGCCCCGCGGAACCAAGCTGCTGGGCCAACTCGCTTCGGATGCGATCACCCATTGCGAGTTCCGCACGGCGCACGATGTCCAGCTCTGGCCGATTGCGGTGAGTGCTGTAGACTACTACACGACGCCGGCGCAAATTTCGGCCCTGAATCTTCCGCCCCGGCAAAATGCTAAGGCCGCGCTGCGGCTGCGCCTTCGGACAACCAATGGCATGCCGTTCAGAAATCTGGCGCTGAGGGCCCTGACACTGTACCTCGCCGGGCCTGGTGGTATTGGTGCGACAGTCGCCGAACAGCTTATCGGCGATGCCTGCGCAATTGTCGCCCGGCCCGCCAGCCCGCCGCCCCCTTGGCAGGAGACAATCCCACTCAACGAACTGCGGCAGTGCTGTCTGGAGCCCGATTTCGCTCTCCTGCCCAAGGTTCCCCGCTCCTTCGACGGGTATCGTCTGCTTCAAGAGTATTTCGCGCTTGCGGAACGAACCTTGTTCATCGAGCTCGGCGGGCTAGCCAACGCCGTGGCGCTGTCGACAACAGAGAGCCTTGAGATCGTATTCGTGCTCAAACGTGCCGAGCCTCGGTTGGAACGTCACCTCGGAACTCAGAACATCGCCCTGTTCGCGACGCCGGCTATCAATCTTTTCGAACGCCAGGCGGATCGCATTCACTTGAGCGACAAGAACTACGAGCATCATCTGGTTGTAGATCGAATGAGGCCGCTCGACTTCGAGGTCCAGTCGATTCTCGAAATGAGCGGTGAAGGAGAGAGCAGCGAAGCCATACAGTTTTCTCCATTTTACAGCATCAGCGCCGATGAACGGGAGGTGCAGCACTCCAGCTATTATACAGTCAGACGAGAGCATCGCCTGCGGTCGCAGCACCAGCGCTTCAACGGCGCCAGGACTGACTATGGAGGCACCGAGACTTTCATCTCACTTGTCGACCGCCGGTCGGCTCCCAATTCGGAGAATCCCCGGCAGTTGTCGGTGCGGTGCCTTTGCTCGAATAGGCATCTGCCGCTGCTATTGCCGATCGGCCATAAAGAGACAGACTTCACCCTCGAAATCGGAGCTCCGGTCACCGCCACGCGATGTCTGTCGTTGCCGACGAGGCCGCGCCATACCTTCGCCACCGGCGATGTCGCCTGGAAGCTGATCAGCCACCTATCGCTGAATTATCTCTCGATCACGAATTCCGAAAATGACGGCCATAGGGGCGCAGAAGCGCTGCGAGAAACCTTGCGCCTATACGTCGATCCGGAGGATGCTTTCGCGTCGCGGCAGATCGACGGCATACGTGAAGTCCAGTCGCGAACGATAGTTCGGCGGCTGCCGGGCGCGGGACAAGCTGCAGTCGCACGTGGAATCGAAATCAGCCTCGTCCTGGACGAAGCGGCTTTCGAAGGCGTTGGCATTTTTCCCCTCGCCTCCGTGCTCAACCAGTTCTTCGCCAAATATGTTTCAATTAACAGCTTCACCGAGATGGCCGTCTCGACGTTGCAACGCGGCAAAGTTATGCGATGGCCGCCGACGGTTGGTCGCCGGACGATCCTCTGATGCCTCGCTCTCTCGCACACTTCCTGAGTGCAGTAGCGGCCGAGCCGCATGCCTACGATTTCTTTCAGGCTATGCGTATCATCGATGCAATCTGCTCAGATCGCCCCAGGCTTGGGGAATCAAGCGGGCCGGGCTTCGATCGGGTGCGGATTGGACAGCAGCCCGCGCTGGCCTTTCCGACCCGGTCTATCGCGCGCGTGGCTGAGGCTGGAGAGAACCATCCCGCCAGTATTTCCACCTACGCCTTTGGCCTATTCGGGCCCAACGGTCCGCTGCCTTTGCATCTGACGGAGTACGCGCTTTTAAGGCAGCGCAATGCCGGCGACGAGACGCTGGTTCGGTTTGCCGATATCTTTCATCATCGCCTAGCCTCGCTCTTCTTCCGTGCCTGGGCAGAGAGCGAGCCGACCGTCAGCCATGACAGACCACAAGAAGATCGCTTTGCCATGCAGCTCGGCTCCCTCGCCGGTTTTGGCATGACGTCTTTGCATGGCCGGGACGCCATGCCCGATCTGGCGAAATTTCACTTCACTGGCCGTCTCGCCTCGCACGCGCGCAATGCCGAAGGGCTAGTCGCTATCCTCAACAGCTTCTTTGTGGCTCCGGTCGAAATCCGTGAATTTATCCCCAAATGGGTTCAGTTGCCGCTGGGCGCGCTCTGCCTCCTCGGCCGTGACGCAGGCACTGCCACACTTGGCAGCACAGCCGCTGTCGGCGACAGGATCAAAGTCTACCATCATCGCTTCCGCGTCATTATCGGCCCGCTCGGTTTGGCTCAGTACGAGCGGCTTTTGCCAGGCACGTCCGACCTTAGAACTTTGGCCGAGATTATCCGTAACTACCTAGGAGATGAACTGGACTGGGAGGTTAATCTGATCCTGCGACAAGAAGAAGTGCCGAAACTCCGGCTGGGACATAGCGGTCGGCTCGGCTGGACGAGTTGGATCGGCGAGCGCAAGACGCGACGTGATGCCGACGACCTGACTACGGCGCCGATCGAGCTCTGCCGAACGGCAGCCGTCCCCGAACTTTCCGAAGCAATCTGTGGGGGGGGTTGATTATAATGGGCCGCATGACTCTTACTAGCGATCTCGATGTACTCTGCAATGCAAATACAATCAAAAGTTGTTCAGCATTCCGCAAGCCACGCGACAGTTTTGTTGATCTGTTTCAAGACCAGCTCAGTGGCGCTGCCCAACCGGATCTCTGGAAGATTTTACGCGGTTTCGGCGATCAAGGCATCCTCGCGCATCGTGTGACTTTCGAGAACGCTTTGACGCCAAGTAAGTATCTCCAGCCCCGCCGATGTGGCGGAGCCGAATGAGCAGTGGGGCGTCATCGATATGCGCCGCCAGATCCCTCCCCGGAGAGCGGCGATGGGCGCCCAACGGACGGGCTCATCATCGTTTCCCGGTCAGGCGCCCTCCATGGTTCTCGTTGGCGGCGCTCCGTGCGCTCTCTAAAGCCAAGCGAAAAAGGTAGTACGGCGCTCTTGCATCTCAACCGCGGAAGTCCCCATGGTCCAGTCTACAATTGAAAATCTCCTG